>NZ_JADDOJ010000020.1 GCF_015159745.1 Ramlibacter aquaticus
ACCCCGATCCCGGCAGCGCCCTCCCCGGCCACGCCGCTGTGCGACGCGCTGCGCGACGCCGGCGAGTGGAACCCGGCCTGGGACCCCTTCTACGAACTCGACCCCGCGTGGACCGAGAAATTCATGGACATGGGCCTCGCGCCCCTGCGCCGCGGCGTCCTGGACGCCAAGACCGTGGAGTTCATCGCCATCGCGGTCGATGCCTCCTGCACCCACCTCTACGCGCCCGGCGTGCGCCGCCACATCCGCAAGGCGCTGGCCCTGGGCGCCAGCCCGCAGGAGATCGCCGCCGTGTTGCAGTGCGTCTCGGTGCTCGGCATCCACAGCATGAGCCTGGGCGCGCCCATCCTGCTCGAAGAAATCGCCGCGGCCCGCGCCGGCGCCGCCTCCACCCGCCCCTGAAAGGAGCTTCCATGCAATTCCTCGACGACTCCCTGCTGCCCGAGAACCAGCCCCCGCTGGTCATCCAGGTCGCGCCCTACGGCCCCGAGTTCCTGCCCGGCGATTCGGACGACATCCCGGTCACCCTGGCCGAACAGGTGCAGAAGGCGGTGGACTGCTGGAACGCGGGCGCCACCGTGCTGCACGTGCACGTGCGCGAGGCCGACGGCAAGGGCAGCAAGCGCCTGTCGCTGTTCAACGAGATGCTGGCCCGCCTGCGCGATGCGGTGCCCGGCATGGTGCTGCAGGTGGGCGGCTCGATCTCGTTCGCACCCGAGGACGAGGGCGGCGGCGCCCAGTGGCTGAACGACGACACCCGCCACATGCTGGCCGAGCTGGACCCCAAGCCCGACCAGGTGACCATCGCGATCAACACCAACCAGATGAACGTCTGCGAGCTGCTGAGCGCCGACGACGTGGCCGGCACCTCGCTGGCCCTGCCCGCCTACCAGGCGGCCTATTCCGAGATGACCATCCCCTCGGGGCCCGGCTTCGTGGCCGAGCACCTGCGCCGGCTGCAGGCCGCGGGCATCCAGCCGCACTTCATGCTGGGCGACGCGGGCCAGCTGGAAACCGTGGAGCGCCTGGTCCGCCGCGGCACCTACACCGGCCCGCTGGTGCTCAACTGGGTGGGCATAGGCGGCGGCGCCGACGGCCCCAACCCGTACAACATGATGGAGTTCGTACGCCGCGTGCCGCCGGGCGCCGTGCTCACCATCGAAAGCATCATGCGCAACGTGCTGCCGCTCAACACCATGGCCATCGCCATGGGCCTGCACGTGCGCGTGGGCATCGAGGACAACCTGTGGGGCCGCAAGGGCGAGCGCATCACCAGCGTGAAGCAGGTGGAGCAGATGGTGTCGATCTCGCGCCAGCTCTACCGGGAGGTCGCCACGGGCGAACAGGCACGGCAGATCTACCGCATCGGCACGCAGTACGATGGGGCCGACCAGACGCTGGCCGCGCTGGGCTGGAGCCCCAACCGCCGTGACGGCCAGTGGGGCGAGCCCCTGCGGCTGGCCGCCTGAGACGCAACGAGCGAGACCCGCCATGGGCTGGAAGAACCATCCTCGTGCCGTGCTGGCCGCCCTCCTGGCCGTGCACGTGCTGGCGCACATCGACCGCAACATGCTGCTGGGCTTCTCGCCCCAGGTGACGCGGGAGCTGGCCCTGAGCAACGCCCAGTACGGGCTGCTGACCGGCGCCGTCTGGGTGCTGAGCTTCGGCGTGATGGCGGTGGTGCTGGGCAGCCTGGCCGACCGCTTCAGCCGCACCTGGGTCATGGCCGGCGGCATCCTGGTGTGGAGCGCCTGCACCGCCGCCTCGGGCGCGGCGCAGGACTTCGGCCAGATGGTGGCGGCGCGCTTCTTCGTCGCCAGCGGCGAGGCGGCCCTGGTGCCCGCCGCCATCTCGCTGCTGACCGAGATCTTCCCCGACCGGCGCCGCGGCGGCGCGATCGGCGTGTTCTTCATGGGCATCCCGCTGGGCATAGGCTTCAGCTTCGTGCTGGCCGGCACCCTGGGCGCGGCCGAGGGCTGGCGCACGACATTCTTCCTGCTGGGGGCCGTGGGCGTGGCCTGTGCCCTGCCCCTGCTGCTGCTGCCCGACCGCCGCGCGGCCGTGGCCGCACCGGCGCCCGCACAGCGCACGCCGGTGCGGGCCCACCTGCGGGCCGTCGTGGCCACGCTGCGCGAGGCCCCAGCCGTCGCTCCCACCATCGTCGGCTTCGTCCTGGTGCACATGGCCTTCGCGGGCCTGGCGTTCACCCAGCTGTGGCTGGTGCGCGAACGCGGCCTGGACGCCGCCACCATCGCCCGGCAGGTCGGCATGCTGCAGCTCGCCTTCGGTGCGCTGGGCGCGCTGGTGGGCGGCTTCGTGGGCGACGGCGCGGCGCGGCGCATGCGGGGCGGCCATGCCGGCTTCATCCTGTTGCTGCTGGCCGTGTGCGGCCCGCTGATGCTGGCCTACCGCTTCGCGGCGCCGGGCTCCCTGCTGTTCTATGCCGGCATGTGCGCGGGCTTCTTCCTACCGCTGGCGACCTACGGGCCGGCCAACGCGCTGATCCAGTCGCAGACGCCGCCGCACATGCGCTCGACCATGACGGGCGTGACCATGATGCTGATCAACCTGTTCGCGATCGCGGGGGGCAACCTGGCCGTGGGCGCCGTGAGCGACAGGCTGGCGGCCGGCGCCCATGCGGCCCCGCTCACGGCGGTGCTGCTGGCCACCGACCTGGCGGCCCTGGCGTCGGCCTTCTTCTTCCTGCGTGCGGCGGTGCGCGGACGGGCGCCCCTGCCGGACGCACCCCCGGTGCAGGCCGTTCTGCACTAGGTGGCGGATGGCGGCGCGGCTGCAGGGCCGCGCCGCTGGCATAATCCAGCGCGACGCGGGCGTCGTTCAATGGCAGGACCTGAGCTTCCCAAGCTCAAGACGTGGGTTCGATTCCCATCGCCCGCTCCAGTCGCCCACCTGCAGGCGACCGATCCTCCCCCCTCACCGTTCGATTCGGGGCGTCCATGCCCCCGGGCTTGGTGCCGCCAGCGATACCCACCCCTCCACGGCCGGCAGTCACCACTGCAAGCGCACCCGCTTCACGAGCGCGGCCCCACGGGGCTGGCTTCAGCCGATCAGGGGTTTTCACTGTATGCCGCAAGCGCCCCAACCCCGATAACACGGAGGCTTACAAACCTGAACACAGCCTGCTGCATCGAATGCCCGTGTCCGCCTCGCCAGCCCTCCTCGAGGTTTCCGGGGTCACCGTCCGCTTCGGTGGCATCACGGCACTGGACGGGGTGTCCTTCGCGATCGCGCCGGGCTCCATCGCCGGGCTGATCGGCCCCAACGGCGCGGGCAAGACCACGCTGTTCAACTGCCTCTCGCGCCTGTACACCTTCAGCGAGGGCAGCATCCACTTCGAGGGCCAGCCGCTGACCGCGTATGCCCCGCACCAGATCGCGGCGCTGGGCATAGGCCGGACCTTCCAGAACCTGGCCCTGTTCCGCACGATGAGCGTGCGCGACAACGTCACCATCGGCGGCCACTGCCGCAGCAGCAGCGGCTTCCTGGCCAACGCGCTGCGCATGCCCTGGGTGCGGCGCGAGGAGGCCGTGCTGGACCAGCGCGCCGCCGGGCTGATCACCCTGCTGGACCTGGACAGCGTGGCGCACCGCCCGGTGTCGGACCTGCCCTTCGGCACCCAGAAACGCGTCGAGCTGGCGCGCGCGCTGATGAGCCAACCCAAGCTGCTGCTGCTGGACGAGCCGGCCGCCGGCCTGAACCACGAGGAAGTGGACGGCCTGCGCCTGCTGCTGCGCCGCATCCAGTCCGAACTCTCGCTCACCATCCTGCTGGTCGAACACCACATGAACCTCGTGATGCGCGTGTCCGACCAGGTGATCGCCCTGGACTTCGGCCGCAAGATCGCCGATGGCACACCGGCCGAGGTGCAGGCGAATCCCGAGGTGGTGCGCGCCTACCTGGGGGCCGCGCAATGAGCGGCGACGCCCTGCTCCAGGTGCGCGGGCTGCACGCCCAGTACGGCCCCACCCGCGTGCTGCACGGCATGGACTTCGACATCCGGCGCGGCGGCATCACCACCATCCTGGGGGCCAACGGCGCGGGCAAGACCACCACCTTGCGCGCCATCTGCGCCATGGTGCGCACCAGCGGCGAGATCGTCTTCGACGGCGAGCGCATCGAGGGCCTGGCCACCGAAAACATCGTGCGCAAGGGCATCGCCCACGTGCCCGACGGCCGCGGCACCTTCCTGAACCTCAGCACCGAAGAGAACCTGAAGATCGGCGCCTACACGCGCAAGGACCGCGACCAGGTCGCGGCCGACTTCGAGCGCCTGTACGGCTACTTCCCGCGGCTGCGCGAGCGGCGCCGCCAGCAGGCCGGCACCCTGTCCGGGGGCGAGCAGCAGATGCTGGCGGTCTCGCGCGCGCTCATGCTGCGGCCCAAGCTGCTGCTGCTGGACGAGCCGTCCTTCGGCCTGGCGCCGCTGATCGTGCGCGAGCTGTTCGACATCCTGGCCGAGATCAACCGCAAGGAAGGCACCAGCATCCTGCTGGTCGAGCAGAACGCCAACCTCGCGCTCAACCTGGCCGACCAGGCCTACCTGCTGGAGACCGGCCGCGTGGTCATCTCCGGGCCGGCCGAAGACATCCGCAACGACGAAGCGGTGCGCCGCTCGTACCTGGGCTACTGAACCATGGAACTGCTGCTGCACCAGGTGCTCTCCGGGCTGGCCACCGGGGGCATCTATGCCAGCGTGGCGCTGGCGCTGGTCATGATCTACCAGGCCACGCATCTGGTGAACTTCGCGCAGGGCGAGATCGCGATGTTCGCCACCTACCTCGCCTGGACCTTCATGCAGGCCGGCATGCCCTACTGGGTCGCCTTCTTCCTCACGGTGGCGATCGCCTTCGTGGCCGGCGTGGTGATCGAGCGCGTGATCGTGCGGCCGGTGGAGAACGCCCCCGTGCTCTCGGTTGTGATTGTGTTCATTGGCCTGCTGATCATCTTCAACAGCGTGGCAGGCTGGATCTACAGCTACACCATCAAGGACTTCCCCAGCCCCTTCCCTTCGCAGCCCCTGTTCGGCAACTCCTACATGAGCTCGCACGAGCTGGGTTCCATGGCCGTGACGCTGGTGGTGCTGGCGCTGGTCTTCTCCTTCTTCCGCTTCACGCCGCTGGGCCTGGCCATGCGGGCGGCCGCGCAGAACCCGGTCTCCAGCCGGCTGGTGGGCGTGCGCGTGGGCTGGATGCTGGCGCTGGGCTGGGGCCTGGCCTCGGCCATAGGCGCGATCGCCGGGATGATGGTCGCCCCCGTGGTGTTCCTGGAGCCCAACATGATGGGCGGCATCCTGCTGTACGCCTTCGCCGGCGCGCTGCTGGGCGGCATCGACAGCCCGGGCGGCGCGGTGCTGGGCGGCTTCCTGGTGGGGGTGCTGGAAAACGTGGTCGGCGTCTACCTGGGCACCGAGCTCAAGCTGACCGTCGCCCTCATCGTCATCATCGCCGTGCTGGTGCTGCGGCCTTCGGGCCTGTTCGGCAAGGTGCACGTCGCAAGGGTCTGAGCATGGACGCAGCCACCACCCCCCTTCGCCCGCCGCCCTCGCGCGCGCTCGGCCCCTGGCAGCTCGCGGGGCTCGCGCTGCTGATCCTCGCGGCCTGCGCGCTGCCCTTCCTGCTCGGCAACTACCGGGTGTTCCAGTTCACCATGGCGCTGTCCTATGCGATCGCGCTGCTGGGCCTGAACATGCTGACCGGCTTCAACGGCCAGATCTCGCTGGGCCATGGCGCCTTCCTGGCCATAGGCGCCTACACCGCGGCCATCCTGATGGACAAGACCGCCATGCCCTACTGGGCGACGATCCCGGTGGCCGGCCTGGTGTGCTTCATCGCCGGCTTCCTGTTCGGCCTGCCCGCCCTGCGCCTGGAGGGCCTGTACCTGTCGCTCGCCACCTTCGCGCTGGGGGTGGCCATGCCGCAGATCCTCAAGCACAAGGCGCTGGAGCCCTGGACGGGCGGCAGCATGGGCGTGGTGATCGTCAAGCCCGACGCGCCCGCGGGCGTGCCGCTCAACCAGGACCAGTGGCTGTACTTCTTCACCCTGGCCTGGGTCATCGTGCTGTTCTTCGCCGCCTGGAACCTGCTGCGCGGCCGCGTGGGGCGCGCGCTGGTCGCCATCCGCGACCAGCCCGTGGCGGCGCAGGCCATGGGCGTGAACACGGCGATGTACAAGTCCCTGACCTTCGGTGTCTCCGCCCTGTACACCGGCATCGCGGGCGCGCTGGCGGCCATCGCGGTGCAGTTCGCCGCACCCGACTCCTTCTCGTCCTTCCTGTCGCTCACGCTGCTGGTGGGCATGGTGGTCGGCGGCCTGGCCTCGATCTCCGGCGCGTTCTACGGCGCGCTGTTCATCCAGTTCATCCCGAACGTCGCCGACCAGATCTCCAAGGCCGCGCCCTGGGCGATCTACGGCGTGTTCCTGATCGGCTTCATGTACGTGATGCCCAGCGGCGTCGCGGGACTGGTCCGGATGCTCAGGCGCCGCTTCGGCCCCCGGGCTTGAGCGCCACCCGGCGCGTTGTTGTTCCCCACTGGAAAGGAAGCAAGATGGTCACCGTCAACACCCCCAGGAGAAGCCTCCTGCGTGCATCCGTCGCCCTCGCCTGCGCCTCGCTCGCGGGCGGTGCAATGGCCCAGGGCAAGCCCGACATCAAGCTCGGCCAGACCATGCCCTACAGCGGACCGGCCTCCGCGTACGCGACCATCGGCAAGGTGGAGCAGGCCTACTTCAAGAAGATCAACGACGAGGGCGGCATCAACGGCCACAAGATCAACCTGATCTCGGTCGACGACGGCTACAGCCCGCCCAAGGCGGTGGAGCAGGCCCGCAAGCTGGTCGAGCAGGACGAGGTGCTGGCGATGTTCCAGCCCCTGGGCACGCCCAGCAACTCGGCGATCCACAAGTACCTGAACGCCAAGAAGGTGCCGCAGCTCTTCGTGGCCACCGGTGCGAGCAAGTGGGACGACCCGAAGAACTTCCCCTGGACCTTCGGCTTCAACCTCAGCTACCAGACCGAGGGCGAGATCTACGCCCGCTACCTGCTGAAGAACAAGCCCAACGCGAAGATCGCGATCCTCTACCAGAACGACGACTACGGCAAGGACGTGCTGGCCGGCGTAAAGCGCGTGCTCTCCGGCGACAAGGCGAAGATGATCATCGCCGAGCAGACCTACGAGGTGACCGACCCGACCGTGGATTCGCAGATCCTGACGCTCAAGGCCTCGGGCGCCGACACCCTGATCGACATCACCACGCCGAAGTTCGCGGCGCAGGCCGTGCGCAAGGTGTACGACTCGGGCTGGCGCCCGCTTCACTTCCTGAACAACGTGGGGGCCTCGGTGGGCTCGGTGCTGACGCCCGCGGGCCTGGACAAGTCGGTCGACCTGGTCACGGTGCAGTACTACAAGGACGCGACCGACCCGCAGTGGAAGGACGACCCGGCCATGCTCGAGTGGCGGGCCTTCATGGCGCGCTACTACCGGGAAGGCAACGTCAGCGACGCCAGCAACGTGTACGGCTACATCGCGGCGCAGCTGATGGTGCAGGTGCTCAAGCAGTGCGGCAACGATTTCTCGCGCGAGAACATCCGCAAGCAGGCCGAGAGCATCAAGAACTTCCGCCCGCCCCTGCTGCTGCCGGGCATCACGCTGAACACCTCGGCCACCGACCATGCGCCGGTGAAGCAGGGCCAGCTCTCCAAGTTCAACGGCACGCAGTGGGTGCTGTTCGGCGAGGTGCTGGGCGCCACCGGCGGCAAGTAAGCCAGTCGCGGGGCGGCAGGCTCAGGCCAGGCCGCCCAGGGGCGCCGGCGCGCCGGGGAACACCGTGCCCAGCGCCGCGGGCCCCAGGGCGAACTGGCGGGCGAAGATGCCCGCCAGCACCGCGCGGTAGTCGTTGAGCACCGGCCAGTCCCGGTTTTGCAGCAGGCTGCCCGGCGCGAGCGCCGTCTGCTCGCCCGCCACCGGCGGCAGGCTGCGCCCGCCCAGCACCCACATCACGCTGCCGTGGCCATGGTCGGTGCCGCGGTTGCCGTTCTCCCGGAACGTGCGCCCGAATTCGCTCATCACCACGACCGTGGTGTCACGCCAGGCCGGGCCCATCTCGTCGGCGAAGGCGGCCAGGCCGCGCCCCAGCTCGCCCAGGCGCTGGGCCAGCGGCCCGGTGGCGCCGCCCTGCCCCACGTGCGTGTCCCAGCCGCCCACGTCGACGAAGCCCAGGGCATAGCGCTCGCGCATCAGGCGGCCGATGCGGCGGGCCTCGGCCTCGAAGCCGCGCGAACTGACGGCGTTGCGGCCGGCCTTCTCCATCTCGCCCTGCAATTCGCTGGAGACGTCCTTGCGCAGGGCCATGCCCTCGGCCACCTGGCCCGAGAGGGCCGTGCCGCGGTACATGGAGGCCACGAGTTCGCTCTGCCGCGCGTCCAGCACCGGCCGGGGCACCGAGCGCAGCGAGATGTTGGGCACCATGGCCTGGCCCTGGAAGGCCAGTGGCAGGGCGTCGGTGAAGGCGATGGGCGCGCGCCCGGTGAGCACGCCCGCCAGCCGCCCCATGAAGCCGGACCGGAAATCGCGCCGACCGCCCACGGGCTGGCCCAGCTCGATCGAATCCTGGGTCTCGAAGTGGCTGCGGGACAGGTCCTCCGTCCCGGCGAAGGGCACGAAGGCGGCCTGGCGGGCCTGCAGCAGGCCGGCGAAGGGCTCGCGCAGCGCCGGGTGCAGGCCCCAGTCGGCGTCCAGCCCCACGGCGCTGGACGCGTCGGCGGACGGCCGGGCGATGGCGATGCTGGGGCGCGACTCGTAGTAGAAGCTGCTGGCGTGGGGCACCATCACGCTGGCGGCGTCGCAGCCGCCGCGCTGGAACACCAGCAGGAAGCGCGGGGTGGCCGGTGCGGCGGCGAAGAGGCGGGCGCTGCCGGCCGCCAGGGGCAGCAGCGCGGCGCAGCGCAACAGGGTTCTGCGGTCGGGCATCTCAGCACTCCATGAATTCGGGGCTCGCCAGCAGCAGGGTGTTCCACTCCTGCGGCGAGGCGGCCTGGGCGAGCGCGGCGCGCGTGGCCGGGCTCAGCGTGCCGGCGCGCCAGGCATGGAACACCGACGTGGCCAGCTGCGGAAAGGCCGGCTGCTCATGCGCCGCCTCTTCCTCCTCGGGGTCGGGGCGGAACAGTCCGGCGTTGCCGCTCCCCAGGCTGCGCGCCACCTCGAAGCGCGCGCCCATCTGGCCCGAGCTGCTCCAGCTCGTGCCGGCCAGCGAATAGCCGTCGGGCGTCTGCCGCCCGTACAGCGGCTCCGCCAGCCGCGCCAGCCCGTTCAGCACCGGCCCGGTGTTGAGGATGGGCCTGTCGTCATAGGCGGCGCGCACCGCGGACACCAGGTAGTGCATGGGGTCCTTGAACTTGCGTGCACGCCAGAACTGCGGCTGCGCGAACATCGCGGCCAGCACCTGGCCGATGTGGCCATCGGTGCGCCAGAAGGCCTGCTGCATCGCCGCCACCACGGCCGGGTCGGGCTCGTCGGCCATCCAGTAGACCGCCAGCTTGCGGCAGATGAAGCCCGCGGTCGCCGGGTGCTGCGCGAGCCGGTCCAGGGCCTCCTCGAGCTCGGGCAGGCCGCGCGAGGTGATGGGGCGCCCGAGCAGTTCCTTGGGCCCGAAGTCATGCCGCCTCGGGTTGAATTCGAACAGGCCGCGCCGCACGTACAGGCGCTGAAGTTCGGGACGCATCATGGGCGGAGGCCGGTCGCCCGCCACGCCCACGCCGGTCATCACGCGCGCCATCTCCTGCACGTCGTGCTGGGTGTAGCCGGCGTCCACGCCCAGGGTGTGCAGCTCCATCAGCTCGCGCGCGTGGTTCTCGTTGATGTGGCCGGCCGCATTGCGCTCGTTGTCCAGGTAGCGCAGCATGGCCGGATGCTGGGTGGCCGCGCCCAGCAGCGCGCGGAAGCGGCCCAGCGCGCGCGGCCTGAGCGTGTCCTCGTAGTCGGCCACCATGGCGCGCAGGTTGTGCTTGCCCTGGCTCACGCTGAAGTGGTTGAGCCAGAACCAGGCCATGCGCTCGCGCACCACGTCGGGCGAGTACAGCGCGCGCAGCACGTGCCGGGAGGCCGATTCGCGGGCCAGCCGGTTGAGCGCCTGCTGGTAGGCCTTGCGCGCCGACACCTTCTCATCCTCGGCGGCCATGGCGTCGGCGTTCTTGCGCATGGATTCGAGCTGCGCAATGAGTTCCGGCAGCGGCTGCGTGCTGATCTGCATGCGTGCGATGCGCTGCGCCACCGCATCGGGCATCGGTGACGGCGGCCGGTCGGCGAGTTGGCCGGCGAGGAACGCGGCGAAGCCCTGGCTGCGCGCATGGGCCACCAGGGCATCGTTCACGCCCCAGCTCAACCGGTCCAGCCGGCCGGCAAGCAGGGCGTCGTCCATGAGCGGCGGCGCAGGCCGCACGGCTGCTTCGGTGCGCGGCGGGCCGGCCTCGCTGCGTGGCACGGCACCCGGGGCGGCGCAGCCCCCCAGGCCCGCGGCCAGCGTGGCCAGCAACCAGTCCCTGCGCTTCATCCCGTTGTACTGCATCGTTCATGCACAACGCATGCGGGGCGCCCGGCGATGACCTCCGCACAGGCAGCTTTACCTGCGCGCAAAGAACCGGCGCATCGTGCCTGCGCCGCGCAAAAAAGAGACGGTCTGGCGCCCGGCCCTGACCCCGGCCTGACTTCTTTACACACCCGATACACGCACTCACGCGACCTTGACCTGCCGCAAGTGCGAGCGAGAACTGCCTGCCTAGGCTGCATGCATCCGCCTTGAAGGAGTACGCGATGCGAATGAAGAATTTCCTTGCCGCCCGCCCTCACGATCTCAGCCGCTGGCGCACCGGGCTGCGCATCGCCGCGGCGGTGCTGGCGCTGTGCACGCTCTCGCTGCCGGCGGCGGCCGTCCCGGCATTCGCCCGCCAGACGGGCCAGAACTGCCTGGCCTGCCACGCCGGGGGCCAGTTCCCCGAGCTCACGCCCTACGGCCGGCTCTTCAAGATGACGGGCTACACGATGGGGCAGCGCACCGTGCCGCTGTCGGCGATGGCCACGCTGTCCAACTCGCGCGTCGCCAACACCGCCAAGAGCGACGACCCGGCCAGCGATTTCCAGAAGAACGGCAGCACGCTGCTGGACACCGCCAGCATCTTCCTGGCGGGCAAGATCACCGACCAGATCGGCGGCTTCGCCCAGGTGACCTACGACCCCTACGCCACGCAGGGCGCGGACGGGCAGTTCCACGGCCACAGCTCGGCGGACAACATCGACCTGCGCTTCGCCGACCGCTTCATCGACAAGAGCCGCGACCTGATCGTCGGCCTCTCGCTGAACAACAACCCCTCGGTGTCGGACCCCTGGAACACGGCACCGGCCTGGATGCAGTACGTGCCGGTGCCCAGCCCGACCAGCAGCCGCTTCGTCGATGGCAACGCAC
Organism: Ramlibacter aquaticus; assembly: GCF_015159745.1. Taxonomy (GTDB): domain Bacteria; phylum Pseudomonadota; class Gammaproteobacteria; order Burkholderiales; family Burkholderiaceae_C; genus Ramlibacter; species Ramlibacter aquaticus. The sequence continues at coordinate 11,476 of NZ_JADDOJ010000020.1, forward strand.
CCTACCCAGGCTACGCGGCCGGCTCCAACATCGCGGGCCTGACGGGCTACCTGTTCCTCAACCGCACCTGGTATGCGGAGCTGGGCGCCTACGGCAGCTCGCACGGCATCCTGTCGTTCATGCACGGCGGCGTGGCGCCGGGCGACCGCAGCCAGCTGCAGGGACTGAACCCCTACTGGCGGCTGGCCTGGAACCATGAGTGGGGCCCCCATGCGCTGATGCTGGGCACGGCCGGCATGCACAGCCGCGTCTTCGACGACCCGCTGGACACCTCGGACAGCAGCACCCTGCACCACGTCACCGACATCCTGGTCGACGCCCAGTACCAGTACCTGTTCGACCCGCACTCGGTCACGCTGCAGGCCGTGTTCCAGCGCAGCCGCCACCGCTACCCCGACAGCGTGGCGGGCCAGCCGGTGGACTTCGTGGACGCGGCGGGCAACCCGCTGCCCCTGACCAACGCGGTGGACACCCTGCGCACCTTCCGCGCCAAGGCCACCTACGTGTACCAGGCCCGCTACGGCGGCAGCGTGGGCGTGTTCAACCTCTCGGGCAGCACCAACACGCTGAACGTGAGCTCGGGCTACAGCCCCGACACGCTCAGCATCAGCAGCGACCCCTCGCTGGTGGCCGTGCCCTCGACGCGGGTGGGCGGCAACCTGAGCGGCAACCCGGGCACGCGCGGCGCCACCTTCGAGCTGTTCTGGACGCCGATCCAGTACCTGCGGCTGGGCGCCCAGTACACCGCGTACACCCGCTACAACGGGGCCTCGCACAACTACGACGGCCTGGGCCGCAACGCCAGCGACAACAACACGCTGTTCGTCTACCTGTGGGCGGCCTACTGAGCCGCAAGGAGCACACCATGAGGGACATCTTCACTCGCACCGCCACGGTGGCCGGCCTGCTGGCCCTGGGCCTGCTCGGCGCCTGCAGCGACCTCTCGCGTTCGCGCAACCTGGCCGACCCCCGCGTGCCGGCCCAGGTGCTGGCGCAGCAGGTCTGCGTCAACTGCCACGGCATCGACGGGCGCAGCATCTCGCCCAACTTCCCCAACCTGGCGGCCCAGCCGGCCGAGTACCTCGCGGTGCAGCTCAAGGCCTTCCGCAGCCACGACCGCGCCGACCCCGAAGGCTACGAGTACATGTGGGGCCTGAGCCGCTCGCTCAGCGACGCGCAGCTGCAAGGCCTGGCCGAGTACTTCGCCGCACAGCCCGCCCCGCCGGCCGTGCTCCAGGGCAGCGAAGCCTCGCGCGAGCGCGGCGCGAAGCTGTTCCGCGAGGGCGCGCCGGGCAGCGGCCAGCCGGCCTGCGCGGCCTGCCACGGCGAGCGCGCGCAGGGCCAGGCCACCTTCCCCAGGCTGGCCGGGCAGCACGGCGACTACCTCTACCGCCAGCTCCACGTGATCAGCGAGACCGACCAGCGGCCGGCCAGCGCCATCATGAAGCCCGCCGCGCACGCCCTCTCGCCCAAGGACATGCGCGACGTCGCGAACTACCTGCAGGCCCTGGGCGGCTGAGGCGCCGGCGGCGGGCCGCATGCCGCCCCAGCCGCCACCGCGGCTGGGCCTGCGCCACGGCCGCGCCTGCAAATAAGCCGGGGATTCCTGGCGCGAAGGCCCCGAATGGGGTACCATCGTGAGGCTGACGTTTACAAGAGTCTGCATCCCTAGGTTTCTCTTCCCCTGCTCCCGTTCCCGGCGAGCCGTTGTCGAATCTCCCATTGATCGTTTCTTGGCGTTTGCACCGCGTGGCGCAGTGCTGCGCGGCAACTTTCCATGAAAGATCGACATGAGCGACAACAACCAGACCGGCACCGTGAAGTGGTTCAACGAGAGCAAGGGCTACGGCTTCATCACGCCGGACGGCGGTGGCAAGGACCTGTTCGCGCACTTCCGCGACATCCAGGGCGTTGACGGCTACCGCACCCTCGCCGAGAACGCACGCGTGCAGTTCGAGGTGACGCAGGGCGCCAAGGGCCCGCAAGCCTCCAACATCCGCGCCGCGTCCTGAACACGGCGCTGGCTGGGCCCCACGCGGGGCCCGGCGGCCGCAAGGCCGCCCCCACGGGACATCCGTCCCATCCTGGTCGGGAAGCCCGGTGCTGCCCCGACGCGATGCCGCAACCCGGCCGCTCCACAGGTTCTCATCAGGCACCTCGGGAGATCGCAATGAATTCCAATCCGCATTCCACGCCGCCGCGCTCGCAGCAGGTCGGCAAGTACCTTGTCTCGCCCCTCATCAAGGGACTGGACAACGGCTGGTTCGCCAGCTCCGTCTCCATCCGCTCGGGCTCCGGTTCGGCGACCACCGACCGCGTCCTGCGCCTCACGCGCATGTTCCGCTGCGTGGTCGAAGCCACGGCCTATGCGCACGCCGAAGGCCTGCGCTGGATCGGCGACACCCAGGGGCCCCGCCTCGCCACCCTCAACTGAACGAAGGAATCCCATGGCCAAGGAGGAACTGATCGAGATGCGCGGCCGCGTGAGCGAAGTCCTGCCGGACTCTCGCTGCCGCGTGACGCTCACCAACGGGCACGAGCTCATCGCCTACACCGGCGGCAAGATGAAGAAGCACCGCATCCGCATCATCGCCGGCGACGACGTGACGCTGGAGCTGTCGCCCTACGACCTGAACAAGGGACGCATCATGTTCCGGCACCTGCCGGAACGCCGTCCCATGCCGCAGACGCCGCGGCGTCCCGGCAACCGCTGAGCGCCAGCGCCCGCAGCGTGCCGCCGTGACCGAGCCGCTGCTGCTGGCGACCACGCGCCTGTCCACCTTCCTGGGCGGCGCGCCGCTCACGGCCGCCACGGCGTTCTTCTTCGCCCGGGGCGGCCGCCTCTTCGCCGTCACCAGCCGCCACGTCCTGCACGACGAGGCCAGCGGCCATGCGCCGGACCGCATCGAGCTCGTGCTCCACCTGGACGCGACCGACCTCACGCGGACCGCGGTGCAATCCATCCTGCTCTACCGCCAGGGCCGCGCCATCTGGCGCCAGGCCACGGACTCAGCCGGCCCCGTGGACGTGGCGGTCATCGAGATCGACCGCGCTGCCCTGCCGCCGGGCGTGCTGCTGCACGCCTTCGGCCCGCACCACCTGAAACCTCCCGCGGCGGGCGTGGAGGCGGGCGCATCGCTGCGCGTGGTGGGCTACCCGCTGGGCTTCTTCGACACGCTGCACAAGCTGGCGGTGGTGCGGCATGCCATCGTCGCGTCCTCGTTCGGGGTGCGCTTCCAGGGCAAGGGCTTCTTTCTCACCGATGGCCGGCTGCACCGCGGCTCCAGCGGCGCCCCCGTGGTGATCCGCTGCGACGAGGACGACGGCGGGGCCGCCGAGGGCGACACCGCCCTGCCCTGGCGACTGCTCGGCGTGCACGGCGGCCGGCTGGACATGGCCGACCGCGACCGTGTGGAGGACGAGACCCTGGGCCTGAACTGCGCGTGGTACGCCGACATCCTGCTCGCGCTCACAGCGGCCGCGCCGGACGAGGCGCCGGCAGCGGCAGCGGCGGCACCGGCGTCGACACCGGCCCCCACACCGACGCGGCCCGTGGCGCCAGGCCGCGCCGCCTGAGATCCGCGGCCCAGCCCGGCTGCTACGATCCCGCGTCTGCCATCCACCCTGCCCTTGCCACCCATGTCCCTGCACCGCCCCCTGCGCGTCGCCCGCCTGTCCCTGGCGGCCCTCCTGCTCACCGCCGGGCTGGGCACGGCCCTCGCCCAGACGATGCAGGAGCACGTGCATGGACACGGCCACGAGGTCATGCCCTTCGACCTGTCGCGCACGCTGCATGTGTTCCGCATGACCGACGACGGTGGCGTGCAGCAGGTCATCACCCGCGGCGACGCGCCGCAGCCCGACCAGGTGCACATGATCCAGCACCACCTGCAGATGGAGGCGGCTGCGTTCCAGCAGGGCAACTTCAGCGATCCGGCCCACCTGCATAGCGCCGACATGCCCGGCCTGCGTGAACTGCAGGCGGGCGCGGCGAAGCTCCAGGTGCGCTACAGCGCGCTGCCCAACGGTGCGCAGATCGAGCTGCGCTCGGACGAGCGCCCGCTGGTGACGGCCATCCACCGCTGGTTCGGGGCCCAGCTGTCCGAGCACGGCGCGGACGCGCGCGCCGAATAAGCCGGCCCGTCGCAGCGCCGGCGTCCGGCGCAACTATGTTTAGGCAAATATAATTCGGGGTTTGGCTGCCCGCCGGGCGGCTGCAGCCCTGCCATGCCGCCCTCGCACCTTCACCGCCACGCCCCGCCCGAAGTCCTGAGCGCGATCCGCCGCGACCTGGCGGACCGCCGCGAGTGGCAGGGGCGCCTGGTGGTGCTGGCCTTCGCGGGCCTGGCCGGTGGCGCGGTGGTGGCCTTCACCTGGCTGTGCGAGCGCGCCTCCGGCCTGTTCACGGCCCTCTACACGGCCCATCCGCTGGCCCCGCTGTTGCTTACACCCCTGCTGTGCGCGGCCATCGTCGCGCTCACCCGCCGTTTCGCCGCCGGCGCCTCCGGCTCGGGCATCCCGCAGGTGATCGCGGCCCTGGATCCGGCCGTGCCCTCGCGTTCACGCGGCCTCTTCGTCTCCCTGCGGCTGGCGCTGGCGAAGATGGGACTCACCGCCCTGGGCCTGCTCGGCGGCCTGCCGATCGGCCGCGAAGGGCCCTCGGTCCAGATCGCGGCCGGCGTGATGCTGCATGCGCGGCGCTGGCTGCCGCCCGGCGCCTCGATCCGCCCGCACGGCCTGCTGGTGGCCGGCGGCGCGGCAGGCATTGCCGCCGCCTTCAACGCGCCGCTCGCCGGCGTCATGTTCGCCATCGAGGAACTCACGCCGCGCATGGAGCAGCGCAGCAGCGGCCTGGTGGTGGCGGCCATCGTGCTGGCCGGCCTGGTGGCGGTCTCCGCCTTCGGCAATTCGGCCTATTTCGGCGTCATCCACGCGGCGCCCCTGGACTGGACCTTCCTGGGCCCGGCGGCGCTGGTGGTCGGCGTCTCGGGGCTGGTGGGCGGGGTGTTCTCGCGCCTGCTGCACACCTCGCTCTCGGGCACCGGGACCGACCCGGCCAGCCGCTGGCGCCGCCGCCAGCCGGTGCTGTTCGCGGCCGCCTGCGGGCTGGTGGTGGCGGCCGTGGGCGTGGCCAGCGGCGGGGCCAGCTTCGGCGCCGGCTACCACTACACGCGCGAGCTGGTCGCGGGCCAGGCCACGCTGCCGCTGCTGTACGTGACGCTGCGCCTGGTCGCGACCTGGATCGCGCTCTGGTCAGGCGTGCCGGGCGGCCTGTTCGCGCCCTCGCTGGCGATCGGCGCCGGCCTGGGCCACGACGTGGCCCTGCTGTGCGGCAGCGCCGGCCAGTCGCCTGCGCTGATCGCGCTGGGCATGGCGGGCTTCCTGGCGGCGATCACGCAGGCGCCCATCACCGCCTTCATCATCGTGATGGAGATGGTGGACGGGCACGCGCTGGTGCTGAGCCTCATGGCCGCCGCCCTGCTGTCCAGCCTGATCGCGCGCTGGATCGCGCAGCCGTTGTACCCGGCCCTGGCCGCGGGCCAGCTGGCCCGGTTGGAGCCGGCCAAGCCTTGAGGCGCGGGCGGCTGCCGGGGCCGCCAGGCGCCGCAGGGGCGCCGCGGCTGGCAGGCCCGGCAGCGCATCGTCGCCGGCCCGCGGGCATGCAGCCAGGCGGCGCCTGTTGACGCGCCAGCCCGCGGCGGAAAAACTGCGGGCTGGAGGTGGGATGTGATGAAAAAACAATGGGCCGCACACGCCGGCCTGGCCCTGGCCGCGGCGCTGGCCCTGTCCGGCGCGCCCGTGCAGGCCCGAAGCGCCCACGGGCACGGCCACGCGCACCACGCAGCCGGCACGGCGCGCAGCCCGGGCCCGGCCGCCGCGGGGCATCGCAGCAGCTATGCGCAGGGCGTGGCGCGCGACAAGCACGGCCGCATCGCCCGCGACCCGCATGCCCGTGCCGCCTTCCAGCGCAGCCACCCCTGTCCGTCCACCGGCAGGTCCTACGGCGCCTGCCCCGGCTATGTGGTGGACCATGTGCAGCCGCTCAAGCGCGGCGGCGCGGACGCGCCCGCCAACATGCAGTGGCAGACCCGGGAGGAGGCGCGCCGCAAGGACCGCACCGAGTAGGCCGGCCGCTCAGGCCGGCAGCGCCGCGTCCACGGCCGGCAGTTCGACGTGGAAGGTCGCACCCTCGCCCAGGCGCGATTCCACCCAGATGCGTCCGCCGTGGCGTTCGGCGATGCGCGCGCAGGTGGCCAGGCCGATGCCGCTGCCCGTGTATTCGCGCTGCGCGTGCAGGCGCTCGAAGATGCCGAACACCTTGCGGTGGTACTCCGGCGCGATGCCGATGCCGTTGTCGCGCACGGACAGGCGCCAGCCTGCGGCCACGGCCACGGCCTGCACCTCGACGCGCGGCGGAATGCCCTCGCGCCGGTAGTGGACCGCATTGGCGATCAGGTTCTGCAGCAGCTGCACCAGCTCCCCGTGCACGCCCCACACGCGCGGCAGGGGCCCCAGCTGCACCGTGGCGCCCGCCTCGTCGATGCTGGCCTGCACCAGGGCCAGGGCTTCCTGGGCTACGTCGTCCAGCGCCACTGGCTGCAGCCGGGCCGCCTGCGCGTTGAGGCGTGCGAAGGCGAGCAGCGAGCCGGTGAGGTGGTCGAGCTGGCGCACCGCGCGCAGGCAGCGGTGCACCAGGTCCTGGCGGCGTTCGGCCGGCAGCGCGGGCTGCTCGGCCATGACCCCCAGGAAGCCCTGCAGGGTGCGCAGCGGCGAGCGCATGTCGTGGGAGGCGACCGAGGCGAAGCGCTGCAGGTCCTCGTTGGAGCGCAGCAGCTCGTCGCGGGTGCGCTCCTCCTGGGTCACGTCGCGCAGGATCACCGTGAGGAAGCCCTGCCCTTCGGCCAGGCCGCGCGAAACCGACGCCTGGACGGGGAAGCTCTCGCCGTCGCTGCGCAGGCCGCGCAGGGACGTCGTCTGCCAGTCCAGCTCGTCCTGCACGGCCACCCAGTCGGGCACCAGCACCTGCAGCGGCTGGCCCATCACCACGTCGGGCGGCCGGCCGAACATGGCGGCGGCCGCCGGGTTGAAGACCTCGATGCGGTGGTCCGGCCCGAGCACGATGACCGCGTCCACCGCGGTGTCGATGATGGCCCGCAGGCGGGCCCGGCTGCTGTCCGAGGCCGAGAGGGCCGCCCGCAACTGGCGGTCGGTGGCGGCCAGCACGCCCGCCACCTCCACCGCCTCGCGGAACACCAGGCGCGGCGGCGTCTGGCCGGCGCTGCCCGGGTGGGTGGCCGTGCGGGCCAGGCCGGCCATGGCGTCGGCGATGCGGCCGCCGAGCTTGCGCGCCAGCGCCAGGCTGCCCAGCAGGGTGAGCAGGGCCGCGGCGGCGAGCCAGCCCAGGGTGCGCAGCAAGGGCTGCCACAGCGCGTCGCGCGGGATGCCGATGCTCACCGTCCAGCCGGTGGCGGGGGAGCGGTGGTAGGCGGTGAGGGCCTGGGCACCGGCGAGGTTGGTCATCATGGCCACCCCGCCGGGGCGCAGGCGCAGGGCCTCGCGCAGGGCGGGCTCCGCGGGCAGGCCGACGAAGCGCTGGTCGGGCATGCGCGCGGCGATCACGTCCTGGCGGTCCAGCACCGTGGCCACCCAGCCCTCGGGCAGTTCCTGCTCGGCCAGCACGGCCTGCAGTTGATGCGGCGTCAGGCTGGCGCCCAGCACGTAGCGCTGGCCGTCCGTGCTGCGGGCGGGCACGCCGATGGCGCTGAGCCAGTCGCCGAGCACGGGCCCGCGGAACATGTTCCGGATGACGGGCTGCTGCGTGCGCAGCACCTCTTCGCGAAAGGCACTGGGCGGTTCATGGGGCAGGAGCCGGCCCTCGGGCACCAGCGTGTTGAGCACCTGCGCGCCGTCCTCGCGCACCAGCACCATGTTCACCGCATCCATGGTGCGCTGGAACTCCATCGCATGGCTGCGCAGGCGCGGCAGGGTCGCGGGGTCCACCGCCTCGGCCAGCGCGAAGGCCTGCAGGCCGGTCTGCAGGCGCAGCAGGCGGTTGTCCATGGCACTGGAGAGCGAGGCCGCCGCGGCGGTGAGGCTGGACTCCACGGCGCGCCAGGCCATCCAGTAGCCGGTGCCCAGAGCCACCGCCGCGAAGATCGCCGCCGGCAGCGCGGCACTGAGCACCAGCGCATTCAGGCGCTGGCGGATGGTGGGAACGGGCCGGGCCAAGTCCAGGCCGGCAGGACGACTGCTCATCCATGCGATCCTAACGCGTGCCCCTGGCGGTCCCGGGGCGTGCGGACCGGGAGAAACCCGGTCAATGGAAGTCGCGGCTGGTGCGCGGCTGCCGGGCCAGGCGGCCCAGCAGGGGCGTGAGGTCCTGCAGGTGCTCTGCGATGAGGTTGCGCACATTGCCGGTGGCTTCGTCGCGCTGCCAGCGGCCGGACACGGCCAGCAGGCGCGAGCGCAGGAGCGCATCGCGCTGCTTCTCGCGCACCGATTTCCAGACGATGACGTTGATGGGCCCGGTCTCGTCCTCCAGGGTGACGAAGATGGTGCCGTTGGCGGTCTGCGGCTGCTGGCGCACGGTGACGATGCCGCAGGTGCGCACGGCCCGGCCGCTGGGCAGGTCCTGCAGCTCGGCGGCGCTCATCAGCTTCATGCGACGCAGCCGTTCGCGCAGCAGCGCCAGCGGGTGGCGTCGCAGGGTGAGGCCCAGCGAGGCGTAGTCGAAGACGATCTCCTCGCCCTCGCCCGCCTGGGGCAGTTCCAGCGAGGGCTCGTTCACCGAGGCTTCCCGCAGCATGGCGGGTGCACGGCGCAGGGCCGAGGCATCCCAGACCTGCTGGCGGCGGTGGCCGGAGAGCGATTTCAAGGCGTCGGCAGCGGCCAGGGCGTTCAGGTCGCGCACGTCCAGGCCGGCGCGCAGGGCCAGGTCCTCGGTGCTGCTGAAGCCGCCCTGCTGGCGTGCGACGACGATGCGCTCGGCACTGGTCTGCGGCAGGTGGGCCACCATGCGCAAGCCCAGGCGCACCGTGTCCGCCGAGCCGGGCACTCGGGAACGAGGCTCGGCGTCCGAGGGGGAAACGCTGCAGTCCCAGCCGGAAAAGGACACGTCCGGCGGCAGCACCACGATGCCGTGGCGCCTGCCGTCCTGCACCAGCTGCGAGGGCGAATAGAAACCCATGGGCTGGGAATTGAGCAGCGCGGCCAGGAAGCAGGCGGGCTCGTGGCACTTGAGCCAGCTGCTCATGTAGGCCAGCAGGGCGAAGCTGTAGGCATGGCTTTCCGGGAAGCCGTATTCGCCGAAGCCCTCGATCTGGCGGAAGATGCGCTGCGCGAAGTCCTCGCTGTAGCCCTTCTGGCGCATGCCCTGCAACAGGCGCTGCTCGAAGCGGTCCACGCCGCCCTTGCGCTTCCAGGCGGCCATGGCGCGGCGCAAGGCATCGGCCTCGGTGGCGCTGAAGCCCGCCGCCACCATCGCGATCTGCATCACCTGCTCCTGGAAGATGGGGATGCCCAGGGTGCGCGCCAGCGGCGCCTGCAAGGCCGGCACCTCGCTGTCGCTGGTGCTGCGCTCGTACACGATGGGTTCGCCGCGGGCCACGCGCTCGCGGGCCTGCAGGTAGGGGTGGACCATGCCGCCCACGATGGGCCCGGGCCGCACGATGGCCACCTCCACCACCAGGTCGTAGAAGCGGCGCGGCTTCAGGCGCGGCAGCATGCTCATCTGGGCCCGGCTCTCGATCTGGAACACGCCCACCGTGTCGGCGCGGCAGATCATCTCGAAGGTGGCCGCGTCCTCGGGCGGGATGTCGTAGCGGCCGAAGGGCCGGCCGCGCGCCTGGGACACCATGGCCATGCACCGTTGCAAGGCCGTGAGCATGCCCAGCGCCAGCACGTCGACCTTCATCAGGCCCATGTCCTCCAGGTCGTCCTTGTCCCACTGGATGACGGAGCGGTCGGGCATGGCGGCGTTCTCCACCGGCACCAGGCGGGTGAGCAGCGTCTGCGTGAGCACGAAGCCCCCCACGTGCTGGCTGAGGTGCCGCGGGAAGCCCAGCAGTTCCCAGGTGAGCGAGAGCCAGTGGGCCACCTGGTGCTGCGGCAGCGCGATGCCCAGCGATGCGGCCAGATCGGCCAGGCGCTGCACCGCCAGCCTGTCCTCGAACCAGTGGTGGTCCTTGGCGAAGGCGTCCACCAGGGCCAGGGGGATGCCCATGGCCAGGCCCACGTCGCGGATCGCGCTGCGGGTGCGGTAGCAGATGACCACGGCGGCGATGGCGGCCCGGTCGCGGCCGTACTTGCGGTAGATGTACTGGATCACCTGCTCGCGCCGCTCGTGCTCGAAATCCACGTCGATGTCGGGCGGCTCGTTGCGCCTGTCGGTGCTGATGAAGCGCTCCAGCAGGGGCTCCGAATGCATGGGGTCCATCGCGGTGATGCCCAGGCAGAAGCAGACCACGGAGTTGGCCGCCGAGCCCCGCCCCTGGCACAGGATGCCCTCGCTCTCGGCAAAGCGCACGATGTCGTGCACCGTGAGGAAGAACATCTCGTACTGGCACTCGGCGATCAGGGCGAGCTCTTTCTCCAGCAGCTGGCGCACCCGCTGCGGGATGCCCTGCGGGTAGCGCCTCTTGGCGCCTTCGTAGCTCAGCTGGCGCAGGCCCTGCGCCGGTGTCAGGCCGGGCGGCACGGTCTCCAGCGGGTAGTTGTAGCGCACCTCGCGGATGTCGAAGCGGCAGCGCCGCTGCACCTCCTGCGTGGCCCGCAGCAGGTCGGCCGGAAAGCTTTCGGCGATGCGCGAGCGTTGCCGCAGGTGGCGCTCGGCATTGCCCTGCAACGCGGTGCCGCATTCGGCGACCGGCTTGCCCAGGCGCACGGCGGTGAGCACGTCCTGCAGGGGCTTGCGCGAGCGCAGGTGCATGTGCACGTCGCCACTGGCGACCAGGGCCAGGCCCGAGGCCCGGCCCGCAGCGCGCATCTGCGAGAGCCACAGGTCGTCGTCCACCGCATGCGGCAACTCCACCGCCAGCCAGGCATGCTCGCCCCACCAGTGGCGCAGCTGCAAAAGGCGACGTGCCAGGGCCTGGCCATCGAAGGCGGGACCGGCCTCGCGGCGCGGGGCGAACAGCACCTCGCACCCCGAGAGCAAGGAGAAATCGCTCTCGGACCAGCCCACCTTGTAGGCGCCCTTGGGGGCCGCGCGCCTGGCATGGGTGATGAACTGGCACAGGCCGCCCCATCCCGCCAGGTCGCGGGCGATGGCCACCAGCCGCCCATCGCCCATGTCGAACTCGGCACCGAACATCAGCTGGAAGGGACGCAGCCGGGGGTTGCCCGGATCCTGGGCGTCCAGGCGTTCGATGTAGGCGCGGTACTCGTTCCAGCCCGACCAGGCCCGCACCACGCCCGCCACCGAGCATTCGTCCGTGAGGGCCAGGCCGCTGTAGCCGAGGTTGAAGGCCCGGCGCACGAGTTCCTGCGGATGCGAGGCGCCGCGCTGGAAGCTGAAGTTGCTGATGCAGTGCAGCTCGGCGTAGTCGGGCAGGCGCTCCCCCCCGGGCGTGAGCACGGGGGGCAGCTCGCGCGCCTCGTCGAGCACGGCGGACGGCGGCTTGGCCTGGATCTCAGGCATAGAAGCCCTGCAGGAACCATTCCTCGCTGCGCAGCCCGGTGACGGGATGCAGTCCGCGTTCGCGGAAGATCCAGACCAGGCCCCATTGCGGGCTGCGGGCGATGAAATAGTCGCGCAGCGCGGCCCCGCCCTCCTCCCACCAGGCGGTTTCCAGGCGGTAGAGACGGGTCAGGCGTCGCAGGGGCGAGGCGCCGTCACTGGGGCGCCCCCCCAGGAGCTGGAGCCGGCGCGGGCGCGGCAGCAGCCAGGTGGGGAAGACGGCATCGGGCGCCGCCACCTCCTGCCGCGGCTGCCCCCGGCGCGCGGGCCGCCAGCGCTGGCTGAATTCCGGCCGGTGGTCGGACACCGCCTCGGCCACGCGCACCTGGTCTTCGCCCAGCCGGGTGCTGATGCGTTCGATGAACTGGTGCAGCGGCTCGCCGGGCCGGTTGTCCTCGGGCAGCAGGCTGGCGGGCAGGCCGCCCCAGGGCTGCGTCTCCAGGCTGCGCAGCCGCAGGTGGCTGGCCGGCGCGGCCAGGGGGGTGCGTGCAAGCTGCTCGCGCACCAGGCGCAGCAGGTGTTCCGTGGCCTGGGCGGGCTGGGCGGTGCGCACCTCGATCGCCTCGGTGCGCGGCAGGGCCTGGCCATCGAGCTTGCGCAGGTCCAGCGCCCATTCAAGCGAGAACGCCGTGATGCCGCGGTTGCGCGCGCGCAGCCAGGCCTGCAGGCGCCCCAGCAGCAGCTCGGCCGCATGGACCAGTTCGGGCGCCGTCGTCGCCAGGGACACCAGCTCCGCCTGCAGGTCGAAATCCTCGGGCAAGGCCAGCCATTCATGGGCCTCGGGCACCTGGCCCCAGGCCTGGTCGAGCGCGCGCAGCAGCGAGGCGCCGAAGCGCCGCGAGACCCCCTGGCGCGGCAGGGCACGCAGATCCGCCCAGCTGCGGCAGCCGATGCGCTCCAGGGTGCCCAGGTGGGGCTGTGCCGCGTCCAGCACGTCCAGCGGCAAGCCCTCGGGCAGCGAGGACGGCAAGGCCCGTGATTCGCGTCGCAGGCGCAGCGTGGCCAGGGCCGCGAGGGAGCTGGCGCCCGTGCCCCAGGCGATCACAGGCGGTGCGCCGTCCTGCCGGAACAGCCGGCGCATCAGGCGCTGTCTGCCGCCCCAGAGCCGCTCGCAGCCGGCCACCTCCAGCACCAGCGCCTCGGCCAGCCGGGCCACCCGCGGGCTGAAGCGCAGGCAACGCCAGGACCAGGCCTGCAGGTCTGCCTCATGCGAGGGCTGCAGTGCGATCCAGAACATCCGGGCGCTCCGAGGGAAGGGGCTGGCCTGCCACGATGCTGCGCCCGGACCGGGCGGCCAGCAGGGCCGACAGGCGCGGCGGATGGGCGGCCAGGCGCAGCGGTGCGGCCAGCGGGGGACCGCGGCGTTTGAGCACCTCGACCTGCAGCGAGGTTTCGTCACGCTGCAGCGCCAGCCGCACCTGGGCGGGGGACGATTCGGCTCGACAGGCCAGGCCGCGGAAGACGAAGAGCAGCTTGGCATGCTGCGCAGCCGCCAGGTGCAGCCGCCGCAGTTCGGCCTGTCGCACCTGGGGCAGCCAGGCCAGCACCGCGCTCACCTCGCGGCAGCGCAGGCCCTGCTCGCAGGCCCACAGGCAGGCGGCGGGCTTGGGCGCATCGATGCGGATCAGCCGCGACAAGGACAGCCCCTGCGAGGCCAGCGCCGGCCCGAAGGGCTCGTGCGGGGGGGCCACGAGCACCACGGGCCCGTCCGGGGCGGCAGCCAGGCCGGGCAGCACCAGCTGCCATTCGAGGCGGGCGGACGGCGGCTGCAGCACCTCCACCAGGCTGCCCACCGGCCAGCCGCCCCCGGGCAGCACCGCGTCCAGCGCGGGATGGCCGGTGGGCACGGCCTGGCCGGCCAGGCCGGCCATCTCCGTCGCCTTCCACACCTGGGGATGGGAAGGCGCTTCACGGGGCTGGACGGCAGCACGGGACATGGCGGGAAGGCGGGGGAAACCGGAAAGAATGGCTGGCAACGTCTGTATGTTTATACAGTACTTTTCCCGCCCCCGGAAGCCCGAAGTGCAAAGGGTTCTGACACAATCGCCGGCTCCCCAAAAACTGCACGGACCGGCCCACAAGGCTCGGTCGCGAGGAATTGCCGTGTTCCGCTGGTTTGAAAAACTGCTCCACCCCTACCCGGAGGCGGAGCCCGGCCTGCCGCCCAAGGGCTTCCTGCCCTTCGTCTGGGCCTGCACCCTGGGCCTGCGCGGGTACATCGCCACGCTGGCGCTGCTGAGCGCCGCCATCTCCGTCTACGAAGCCTGGCTGTTCGCCCTGCTGGGCCACATCGTCGACTGGCTGGGTGCCGTGCGCCCGGAACGGCTCTGGGACGACCAGGGGCCGGTGCTCTACGGCGTGGCCGGCCTGCTGCTGGGCAGCACGGTGATCGTGGCCCTGCAGACCCTGGTCAAGCACCAGACCATCGCCATCAACTTCCCGCTGCGGCTGCGCTGGAACTTCCACCGGCTGATGCTGGGCCAGAGCATGGCCTTCTTCTCGGACGAATTCGCCGGCCGGGTCACCACCAAGGTGCTGCAGACCGCGCTGGCCGTGCGCGAGATGGTGTTCACCACCACCGAGGTGATCATTGGCATCGGCGTCTACTTCGCCACCATCATCGCCCTGGCCGGCGGCTTCGACACCCGGCTCATCATCCCCTTCGCGGCCTGGTTCGCGGCCTACGGGCTCTCGGTCTGGTTCTTCGTGCCGCGCCTGGGGCGCATCGGCAAGGCCCAGGCGGACGCGCGCGCCATGATGACGGGCCGCATCACCGACGCGTACACCAACATCTCCACCGTCAAGCTGTTCTCGCACACCCAGCGCGAGGCGAAATTCGCCCGCGCCGCCATGAGCGAGTTCCAGGACACCGGCTACCAGCAGATGCGCCTGGTCAGCGCCTTCGAGATCACCAACCACCTGCTGGTGATGGGCCTGATCCTGGCCACAAGCGGCTACGCGATCCACCTCTGGACCCTGGGCGAGGTGGGCGTGGGCGCGGTGGCCGCGGTGACCGCCATGGCCCTGCGCATCAACGGCATGTCGCACTGGATCATGTGGGAGATGGCCTCGCTGTTCGAGAACATGGGCACCGTGCAGGACGGCATCGCCACGCTGGCGCGCCCGCGCCAGGTGGTGGACCAGCCGGGCGCGGCGGCCCTGGCGGTGCCGCGGGGCGAGGTGCGCTTCGAGCAGGTGGACTTCGCCTATGGCGGCAAGCGCCCTGTCATCCAGGACTTCAGCCTCACGGTGCGGCCGGGCGAGAAGATCGGCCTGATCGGCCGCTCGGGGGCCGGCAAGTCCACGCTGGTGAACCTGCTGCTGCGCTTCCACGACATCGAGTCCGGCCGCATCCTCATCGACGGCCAGGACATCGCCGGCGTGACGCAGGACAGCCTGCGCAGCCACATCGGCATGGTCACGCAGGACACCTCGCTGCTGCACCGCTCGGTGCGCGACAACATCCTCTACGGCCGGCCCGGCGCCGGCGACGAGGCCATGCTGCATGCGGCCCAGCGCGCCCAGGCCCATGAATTCATCCTGCAGCTGACGGACCTGCACGGCCGCAAGGGCTACGACGCCCACGTGGGTGAGCGCGGCGTCAAGCTGTCAGGCGGCCAGCGCCAGCGCATCGCGATCGCCCGCGTGATGCTCAAGGACGCGCCCATCCTGCTGCTGGACGAAGCCACCAGCGCGCTCGATTCCGAGGTCGAGGCCGCGATCCAGGCCAGCCTGGACGAGCTGATGCAGGGCAAGACCGTGATCGCGATCGCGCACCGGCTCTCCACCATCGCGGCCATGGACCGCCTGGTGGTGATGGACCAGGGCCGCATCGTGGAGGAAGGCGACCACCGCAGCCTGCTGGCCCGTGGCGGCCTGTATGCGCGCCTGTGGTCGCACCAGAGCGGCGGCTTCCTGGGCGAGGAGAGCGATGAGGACGCGGCCCTGGCATCCGCCTGATTTCGACGCGCCTGCACACGAGGTCGCGCGGCGCCTGATCGGCGCGGTGCTGCTGGTCGATGGCGTGGGCGGGCGCATCGTGGAAACCGAGGCCTACGACCGCGAGGACCCGGCCTCGCATGCCTTCGCCGGCCCCACCGAGCGCAACCGCGCGATGTTCGGCCCCCCGGGCCGGGCCTACGTCTACCGCTCCTACGGCATCCACTGGTGCCTGAACTTCGTCTGCCGCGAGGCCGGCCACGGCGCGGGGGTGCTGATCCGCGCGATCGAGCCGCTGCAGGGGCTGGACCGCATGCGTGAGCGGCGCGGCGAGCGCATCGCCGACAAGCTGCTGTGCGCGGGGCCGGGCCGCGTCGGCCAGGCGCTGGGCATCGTCCATGCCTTCAACGGCCACCGCCTGGACGCGCCGCCGTTCCAGGTTTTCTCGCCTGTGGAGGCGGACGCTGAACCGCCCCAGGTGCTGCAAGGGCCGCGCATCGGAATCTCCAAGGCGGTGGAGATGCCGTGGCGCTTCGGGCTGGCGGGCTCGGCCTGTCTCAGCCGGGCCTTCCGCTGAACTGAAAGCGTTGGCGCTGTCGCAGCGGCATTCCGGCGCACCGTCCCAGGCCTAGCGCCCGGCCAGCGGGGCGCGGCTGGCCGCGTCACGCTCGGGCGCCGAGGGTCCGCCCAGCACGGTGGTCGCGGGGCGCCGGGCGCGGCGCGTCACCACCGAGCGCTCGATGGTGGCGCCGGGCGGGTCCTTCAGCTCGGTGATCTGCGTGTCCTGCACCGCCGGCCCGAGCGCTGCCACGCTGCGCCGGCCGTGCGGCACCACGTTCACGGTGGGCGTCACCTCCACCTGGCCGGGCGCAACCACCGCCACGCCATGGCCCAGCGACTGGTGGGGCGCGCCCATGGCCCGCGCATTGCGCTCTTCCGTCAGCAGGGGCGAGGTGCTGCGGGTGGCGATCCCGCCCTGCCCCATCGCCAGCGAGGGCACCACGGGGCAGGCGCTGCCCTCCTCGAAGACCAGGAAGCCGCCCGGGAATCGCCGGGGCACGGTGTCGTGCAGGGGCTGGCTCATGTCCACGGGCGCCGCCATGGACTGGTAGACCACGCGGTTGGCTGCGTCGTAGACCGTGTAGCAGGCCTGGGCGGAAGGCACCGCCAGTGCCGCGACGAGCGCGGCCAGGGAGACGAGACGCATGGAAGGCTCCCGCCGCGCGTGGGCGCGCGGCCTGCTGCCATGGTCGGGCCAGGACGGGCCCCTGCCGTGACAGCAGAGGCAGGCACGCACTGTCAGTGCGCCTTGATGGGGTGCGCAGGGAAAATGCCCGCGCGCTCTGCAACGGGGAGGCGTGCGGGCTGGGGCGGCGCGCCTGCGCCGCCCCGCGCGTCACAGCAGGGTGACGCCCGTCTTGGACTGGATGAACTCGCGCGTCACGCCGGGAGCGGTCTCCACGAGCTTGAGGCCCTGCGGCGTCACGTCCATGACGCCCAGGTCGGTGATGATGCGGTCCACCACGCCCACGCCGGTCAGCGGCAGGGTGCACTGGGGCAGGATCTTCAGGTCCTCGGTGCCGTCCTTCTTCTTGGCGACGTGCTCCATCAGGATGATCACGCGCTTTACGCCGGCGACCAGGTCCATGGCGCCGCCCATGCCCTTGACCATCTTGCCGGGGATCATCCAGTTGGCCAGGTCGCCGTGCTCGCTGACCTGCATCGCGCCCAGGATGGAGAGGTTGATCTTGCCGCCGCGGATCATGGCGAAGCTGTCGTGGCTGCCGAAGATGGACGAGCCCTTGATGGTCGTCACCGTCTGCTTGCCGGCGTTGATGAGGTCGGCGTCGACCTCGTCCTCGTACGGGAAGGGGCCGATGCCCAGCATGCCGTTCTCGGATTGCAGCCACACCTCCTTGTTGCCGGTGTGGTTCGCCACCAGCGTCGGGATGCCGATGCCGAGGTTGACGTAGAAACCGTCCTGAAGTTCTTCGGCCGCGCGCGCGGCCATCTGGTCCTGGGTCCAGGGCATGTCGGTCTCCTTACTTGCGGTCGCGGGTGGTGCGCTTCTCGATGCGCTTCTCGGGGCTGGGGTTGTGCACGATGCGGTGCACGTAGATCCCCGGCAGGTGGATGTCGTCGGGGGCAAGCTCGCCGGTGGCGACGATGCGCTCCACCTCCACGATGCAGACCTTGCCGGCCATCGCGCAGGCCGGGTTGAAGTTGCGCGCCGTCAGGTTGAAGCGCAGGTTGCCGGAGCGGTCGGCCACGTCGGCCTTGACCAGCGCCACGTCGGGCACCAGCGAGCGCTCCATGACGTAGGTCTCGCCGTCGAACTCGCGCAGCTCCTTCCCCTCGGCGACCATGGTGCCCACGCCGGTCTTGGTGAAGAAGGCGGGGATGCCCGCGCCGCCGGCGCGCAGCTTCTCGGCCAGCGTGCCCTGGGGGGTGAACTCCAGCTCGAGTTCGCCGGCCAGGAACTGGCGCTCGAACTCCTTGTTCTCGCCCACGTACGACGAGATCATCTTTTTGATCTGCCGCGTGTCCAGCAGCTTGCCGAGGCCGAAGCCGTCCACACCCGCGTTGTTGGAGATGACGGTGAGGTTCTTCTTGCCGCTGTCGCGCAGGGCGTCGATGAGGGCCTCGGGGATGCCGCAGAGGCCGAAGCCGCCCACGGCCAGCAGCTGGCCGTCGGCGACCACGCCTTCCAGCGCGGCAGCGGCGGAGGGAAACACTTTGTTGAGCACGGACAAGTCTCCTCGAAGGGACCGGCACGGGACGGCGCCGGGATTGCCGCTACGATACTACTTAAACATTTACGTAGTTCCCCCTAAAGACTGGCCCGCATGGACGTCGATTACCGCCTGGCCTTCGAGTTCGCGCCCGTGGGGCTGTGCCTCTCGCGCAACCGCAGCATCGTCGACTGCAACCAGCAGCTGTGCGACATGTTCGGCTATTCGCGCGACCTGCTCAAGGGCCAGTCCTTCCAGATCCTCTACCCCAGCGCCGACGAGTACGAGCGCCTGGGCGCGCGCATGGCGCCCATCCTGAACGCCCGCGGCACCTACGCCGACGACCGCATCATGAAGCGCGCGAACGGTGACCTGTTCTGGTGCCACGTGAGCGGCCGCGCGCTGAACCGGGATGCGCCGCACGAGTCCGGCATCTGGGCCTTCGAGGACCTGAGCGCACAGCGGGCCGTGCGCACCGAACTGACGGCCCGCGAGCGGGAGGTCGCGGCCCGGCTGCTGGACGGCATGACCTCCAAGGAGATCGGCAAGGCCCTCGCGATCAGTCACCGGACGGTCGAGATCTACCGGGCGCGCCTCATGCGCAAGTACAAGGCCAGCACGACGGCGGACCTGGTGCACAAGCTGATGGCGGGATAGCTCGGGAGGCGCTCGGCCCCGGCCCATGGACCGGCTGGCGCTGTGCTGCTTGATGGGCAACAGCTGGCGTTGGCGAGCTGGAGTTGGCCGGAGTTGGCGCGCTGGAGTTGGCGCGCGCCCGGACCGGGACGGGGGTGGGCCACTCCGCTCATGTCCCCCGCCGCGCTGCGCGCGGCTCCTCCTTGACTTCGCTGCGTGGCCCACCCCCATCCCGGTCCTGGAGTACCGGCGCGCCTGCGGGCTTCGCCTGGCACGCGTGGACGATCTAGACACGCCCCGATCTGTGAGGCCGTGCGTGTCGAAGCTCAGGCGCGCCAACCACCCCCGGGCTGGGATGGGGGTGGCTCATGGAGCGAAGTCAAGGAGGAGCCGCGCGCAGCGCGGCGGGGGACATGAGCGCAATGAGTCGCCCCCGTCCCAGCCCGGGCGCGTGAAACGCAAGGAACACGCGCCGTAACGGCTAAGTCGCAACCCAACGCGCGGCAGGCTCAGGCCGCGTCGATGACTTCCGACGCCGTGCGGAACGCATCCACCGCGGCCGGGAAGCCGCAGTACACCGATGCGTGCAGGAAGATCTCCTGCAGCTCGGCCGGCGTGACGCCGTTGTTGAGCGCGCCGCGCACATGGATCTTCAGCTCGTGCATGCGGCCCAGGGCGACCAGCATGGAGACGGTCACGATGCTGCGCGTCTTCAGGTCGATGCCGGTGCGCTGCCAGGTGTTGCCCCAGGCATGGCGGGTCACCAGTTCCTGCAGGGGTTCGGTAAAGGGGGTGGCGCGGTCCAGCGCGCCTTGCACGTAGGCGTCGCCGAGCACGGCGCGTCGCGTCGCGAGGCCGGCCTGGAGTTCGGGGTCCTGGGGCAGTTCCATGTCTTGTTCTCCGTGCGGTTGAAGGAACGAGCATGGTAGCGGGCCGGCGCCAGCCGGCCCTGTGGCGCCCCGGCGCGCGGGCCCGGGGTCAGAAGCTCTGCCAGTCGGCGTCGTCGTCCGCCGGCGTGCGGGGCGCGGCCGCGCCGCCAGCCTTGGGCTGGGCGGCGCCCGAGGCCGCAGGCTTGCGGGCCAGGACCGGCGTCTTGACCTGGGGCGCGACCGGGGACTTCACCGGCGCCGCGGCGGGGTGCTGGGCCACGGGCTTGGCCGGAGCGGCGGCAGCCTTGGCTGGGGCTGCCGCGGGCCGGGCGGCCGCGGGCGGGGTGTGCACGGCCTGCAGGCTGCTGGCCTTGGCCTGCGCGATGGCCTGGCGCATGCCGCCTTCGGAAAGCCGGAACACGCCCACGGCGCCCACCAGCCGCTCGGCCTGCTGCTTCAGGCTTTCGGCGGCGGCGGCGCTCTGCTCCACCAGGGCCGCGTTCTGCTGCGTGACCTGGTCGAGCTGCTCCACGGCCTGGCCGACGTGGGTGATGCCCTGTGTCTGCTCCTCGGTGGCGCTGCTGATGCGGGTGATCAGCTCGGCCACGGCCTGGACCTGGGACACGATGTCGCGCATGGTGCGGCCCGCCTCGTCGACCTGGGCGCTGCCGCTTTCCACCTTGCTCACGCTGTCGCTGATGAGCGACTTGATTTCCTTGGCCGCATCGGCACTGCGCTGGGCCAGGCTGCGCACCTCGCTGGCGACGACCGCGAATCCGCGGCCCTGTTCGCCGGCGCGGGCCGCTTCCACGGCCGCGTTCAGGGCCAGGATGTTGGTCTGGAAGGCGATGCCGTCGATCACGCCGATGATGTCGGAGATCTTCCGGCTGGCGGCGGTGATGGCCTCCATGGTGTGCACCACCTGCCCCACCACCTCGCCGCCCTGGCGCGCCACGGCGCTGGCGGTGCCGGCGAGCTGGCTGGCCTCACGGGCGGCGTCGGCATTGCCACGCACGGTGGAGGTGAGCTGCTTCATCGAGGCGGCGGTCTGCTGCAGGTTGGAGGCCTGCTCCTCGGTGCGCTGGCTCAGGTCCACGTTGCCGCTGGCGATCTGCGTGGAGCCGGCGGCGATGCTGTCGCTGCTCTGGCGCACCTCGCCCACGATGCGGCGCAGCGAGTCCTCCATGCGGCCCATGGCCTGCATGAGCTGGGCCAGCTCGTCCTTGCCGGCGGTGTCCAGTTCCAGCGTCAGGTCGCCCGCCGCGATCGCGTCGGCGGCCTCGCGCGCCCGCCGCACGGGCTCCACCACGGAACGCGTCAGCACCCAGGCCAGCCCGATGCCGGCCAGCAGCGCCAGCCCGGCTCCCAGGCCCAGCGCGATCATGCCCTGGGCGGCCGCCTGCTCGGCGCGCAGGCGCGACTCCTCGGTGCGCCGGCGCTGCTGCTCGGCGATCTTGCCGATCGCATCCAGGTAGGACTGGGCGGCCGGAAAGAGCTTGGCGATCACTTCGGCCTGCACGTTCTCGCCGGCGTCCTTGCGCTTGAGCAGCGAGGCGCGGAGCGCCTGGTAGGCGTCGCGCTGCACCGTGATCTCGGCGATCAGGGCCTTGGCCTCCGGGTCGTCCTCGGAGAGCTCGTTCATGCGCTTGAGCCGCGCGGTCATGTCGGTGACCACGGCCTTCATCTCGTCGCGCGTCTTGGCCAGCACCACCGGGTCCTGCACGAAGAAGACGACCGAGTTGCGGGCGGCATTCGATTCGATCGCCTTCACCCAGGCCTGGGTGTGCACCAGCATCTCGGCGTGGCGCGTGCCCAGCCGGTCCGCCAGCGCGCGCATGGTGTTGATGCGTTCGGCGCCGATCACCGAGCCGACCAGGCCGAACAGGATGAGGACGGAGAAGCCCAGCGCGAGCCGGGTGCCTATCTTCATGTTGCGCAGGAAAGCCATGTCGGTTCCATCTCCAGGTTCTTGTTCAGGCACAGCCGAAGCCGTACCGCTTCCACGGGACTTCGGACGATTCCGATCTTTCTTGAGCCAGCGCAAACCCGATCGGCGGAGAAAAGGCGGCAAAGCCCCGCTTCAACGGCCCCGGGCCCCGAGCCCATAATTGCGGCAGACAAGGAGACACCGTGAGCCGCTACCCCGCCCCCACCCTGGAGAACGTCCCCGAGGACATCCGCGCCCGCATCCTGGAAGTGCAGGAGAAGGCGGGCTTCGTGCCCAACGTGTTCCTCGCCCTCGCCCGCCGCCCGGCCGAGTGGCGCGCCTTCTTCGCCTACCACGACGCGCTGATGCTGAAGGAGGAGGGATCGCTCACCAAGGGCGACCGCGAGATGATCGTCACCGCCACCAGCGCGGCCAACCAGTGCCTGTACTGCGTGGTGGCGCACGGCGCGCTGCTTCGCATCTACGAGAAGAAGCCGCTGGTCGCCGACCAGGTGGCCGTCAACTACCGCAAGGCCGACATCACGCCGCGCCAGCGCGCCATGCTTGATTTCGCGATGAAGGTCTGCCTGCGCTCGCACGAGATCGGCGAGGACGACTTCGCGCCGCTGCACGCGCACGGCTTCTCGGACGAGGACATCTGGGACATCGCGGCCATCACCGCCTTCTTCGGCCTGTCCAACCGCATGGCCAGCTTCTCGGGCATGGTGCCCAACCCGGAGTTCTACCTGATGGGCCGGGTGCCCAAGCAGAAGAAGGACTGAGACAGACAGGCGGCGGCGCCGCTCCCCGAGGCCCGGGATGGGGGCGGGCCACGCAGCGAAATAAAGGAGGAGCCGCGCGCAGCGCGGCGGGGGACATTCGCGGAGTGGTCCGCCCCCGTCTCGGGCCGGGCGAGATAAACCCGCCCTCAGCCCTCTACGATCTCCCGCAGCCAGTCCGGAATCGGCATGGACTTCTGCTTCGGGAAGTCCACCCACACCGTGGTCGCGCCGCCGCTGGCGTGGATCACGCCCGGCGCATCGGCCTTCTCCAGCGTGGCCCAGGTCTCGAAGCTGCTGCGGCCGCAGTCGCTCACGTACATCTTGGCGAGCACCTCGCCGGGGTATTCCAGCTGCCGGTGGAAGGTGCAGAAGGCGTTGATGATGACGATGCCCTCGCCCTCCGGCCCCAGCGACTGGCCGATGCTGCGCAGCCAGTCGATGCGCAGCGTCTCCAGGTAGCGGAAGTAGCTGGTGTTGTTGACGTGCCCCATCACGTCCATGTCGCCCCACCGGATGGGGATGGTCATCTGGTAGACGAGGCGCTTGTGCTCGGGCAGCTCGAACCGCATGGGCCGCTTCAGAGCGCGAAGCCGTCGTCGGCCGCGATGATCGCGCCGTTGATGAAGTGGCTCTGGTGGCTGGCCAGCAGCACCAGCAGCGCGTCCAGGTCCTGCGGCTGGCCCACGCGCTTGCGCGGCAGCATGGACATCAGCTTCTGGCCCTGCTCGGTCTGCCAGTGGTGGTGGTTGATCTCGGTGTCGATGTAGCCGGGGCAGATCGCGTTGGTGTTGATCTCGAAGCGGCCCCACTCCAGCGCCATGGCCTTGGTCATCTGCACCACGGCCGCCTTGCTCATGCAATAGGCGCCGATCTGCGGCAGCACCTTCAGGCCGGCCATGGAGGCGATGTTGATGATGCGCCCGCCGGTGTAGGTGCCGGGCGCCGCGCCCTTGGCGCGGGCCAACATGCGCTTGCCCACCTCCTGGGCCACGAAGAAGGCGCCCTTGACGTTGGTGTCGAAGATGAAGTCGTAGTCCTCCTCGGTCACGTCCTGCAGGCGCTGGGTGGTGCTCACCCCCGAGTTGTTGACCAGGATGTCGATGGAGCCGACCTCGGTCTCGGCATGGGCGACGGCGGAGCGGATGCTGTCGATGTCGGTCACGTCCAGCTGCACCACGTGCGCGTCGCCGCCCTCGGCCTCGATCTGGGCCCGCAACTCCTTCAGGCGCTCGATGCGGCGGCTGGCCAGCACCACGGCGGCGCCCGCACCGGCCAGGGTGCGGGCGAACTGCGCGCCCAGGCCGCTGGAGGCGCCGGTCACCATGGCGACACGGCCGGACAGATCGATTTCGTAGCTCATTCGGGGGGTCTCCTGTCTGCGGGCGGCGGCAGGAAGCGAACGGTCGTTCGCTGGGCCCGCCGCGACGAATAGAATTCCGGGGGGCCGCACTGGCAGCGGCCGCTCCTTCGACGAACATTATCAGCGAGACCTGGAAAGACAGCTTCCATGACCCACGACGAAATCCTGGCGCAATTCGGGCCCCGTGAAGCAATGGAGTACGACGTCGTCGTCGTGGGTGGCGGGCCCGGCGGCCTGTCCACCGCGATCCGGCTCAAGCAGCTCGCCGCAGAGCGGGGCACCGAGGTCTCCGTGGTGGTGCTGGAAAAGGGCTCCGAACCCGGCGCCCACATCCTCTCGGGCGCGGTGATGGACCCGCGGGCCCTGACCGAGCTGATCCCCGACTGGAAGGAAAAAGGCGCGCCGCTGAACCAGCCCGTCACCGACGACGCGATGGTGTTCCTGTCGGAGACCGGCTCCTTCCGCGTGCCGAATCTCTTCCTGCCCGGCTGCTTCCAGAACCACGGCAACTACATCGTCAGCCTGGGCAACGTCACGCGCTGGCTGGCCCAGCAGGCCGAGGCGCTGGGCGTGGAGATCTTCCCCGGCTTCCCCGCCGCCGAGGTGCTCTACGACGACAAGGGCGCCGTCAAGGGCGTGGCCACGGGCAACATGGGCGTGGGCAAGGACGGCGAGCCGACCGAGAACTTCCAGCTCGGCATGGAGCTGCACGCCAAGTACACGGTCTTCGCCGAAGGCGCGCGCGGCCACCTGGGCCGCCAGCTGATCTCGCGCTTCAAGCTCGACGAGGGGCGCGATCCGCAGACCTACGGCATCGGCATCAAGGAGCTGTGGGAGGTCGACCCCAAGCGCCACCAGCCCGGCCTGGTGCTGCACACCGCCGGCTGGCCCATGGACGAGCAGACCTACGGCGGCGCCTTCCTCTACCACCTGGAGAACAACCAGGTGGCGCTGGGTTTCATCACCGGCCTGGACTACCAGAACCCCTACCTCAGCCCCTTCGAGGAATTCCAGCGCTGGAAGACCCACCGCAACATCCGCTGGTACCTGGAGGGCGACGAGAAGGAAGGCGTCCAGCCGGGCAAGCGCGTCTCCTACGGCGCGCGGGCGATCACGGCGGGCGGCCTCATGAGCCTGCCCAAGACGGTGTTCCCGGGCGGCGCGCTGGTGGGCTGCGACGCCGGCTACCTGAACGTGAGCCGCATCAAGGGCAGCCACGCCGCCATCAAGACCGGCATGCTCTGCGCCGACGCGCTCTACGACGCGCTGCAGGCTGGCCGCGCCGGCGACCTGCTGGAGGCCTACCCCGAGGCATTCCAGCGCAGCTGGCTGTTCGACGAGCTGAACAAGGCGCGCAACTTCAAGGCCTGGTTCAAGAAGGGCCTGTGGACGGCCACGCTGATGAATGGCATCGAGCAGAAGCTGCTGGGCGGCCACGTGCCCTGGACCCTGCACCGCGACAAGCCCGACCATGCGGCGCTCAAGCCCAAGACGGCCTTCAAGCCCATCGCCTACCCCAAGCCGGACGGCAAGCTCACCTTCGACCGTCTCTCCTCGGTGTTCATCTCCAACACCAACCATGCCGAGGACCAGCCCGCGCACCTGACGCTCAAGGACCCCACGGTGCCGGTGCGCATCAACCTGCCCGAGTACGCGGGCCCCGAGCAGCGCTACTGCCCGGCCGGCGTGTACGAGTTCGTGGAGGGCGAGGCCGGGCCGCGGCTGCAGATCAACGCGCAGAACTGCGTGCACTGCAAGACCTGCGACATCAAGGACCCGACGCAGAACATCGTGTGGGTCACGCCCGAGGGCGGCGGCGGCCCGAATTATGTGAATATGTGAGGGCGATGGGGCCCGGAACCCCATCAGTCCGGCAACACATCGTCCATGAACAAGGGCCCCTCGGGGCCCTTGTGGCCATAGCCGGAGGACGTGACTCGACGAGGGCGCCGCGGAACCGGCTTTGCCGGGCCGCGGGTGCCGCCCCCTCGGGGGGCTGAGTCACCGCGGCTCCGGACCTGCCTGCGCAGGTCTGGACGGTGACGAAGAGTCGGAGGCTCTGCCGCAGACTCCACGCCGAAGGCGCTTCGGGGGGGTTCTTCAGCGCAGGGCCGCTGCCTGCAGGTAGGCCAGCACGATGGAGGCCACCTGCAGCATGACGAAGAAGGCCAGCGGCGAGAGGTCGATGCCGCCCACCAGCGGGATGATGCGGCGCCAGGGCCGCAGCAGGGGCGCGCACAGCCGGTCGATGACGTCGGCCATGGGCGAGTCGGAGCCCACCCAGGACAGCACCGCATAGACCACCATGAGGCCGGTCAGGCCGGAGATCACCAGCCGCGCCAGGCCGAACAGCGCCAGCAGCGGCAGCATCTCCAGGCCGCTGCCGCGCCCGGCCAGCAGCCAGAGCAGGCCGAACTGCGCCAGTTCCACCAGGAAGGCGCCGACCAGGCTGGCGCTGTCCAGCTTGCCGATGGCGGGCAGCACGCGCCGCAGCGGCAGCACCAGCCAGTCCGAGAGCGCGAACACCAGCCGCCCCACGGGGTTGCCGAAGCCGGTGCGCTGGTATTGCATGTACAGGCGCAGCAGGCAGGCACCGCCGAGCAGGCCGGCGGCGACGTCGAGCAGGAATGAAACGATTTGGTAAGCCATGCTGTGCGGGAATGCGGGTCGTGGGATGATAGCGGCAGGCATCGGCCTCCTCATGAGCAGCAGCGCCCTCACCCTCCAATCCCTTCCGCTGTTCCCGCTGGGAACGGTCCTGTTCCCCGACGGGGTGCTGCCACTGCGCATCTTCGAGGTGCGCTACCTGGACATGATCGGCAAGTGCCGGCGTGCCGGCGCACCCTTCGGCGTGGTGTCGCTCACGCAGGGCCACGAGGTGCGGCTGCCCGGCGCCGGCGGCGAGGCCTTCGCCAACGTGGGCACCCTGGCCACCATCACCGACTTCGACGCCTCGCACCCCGGCCTCATGACCCTGCGCGCCAGCGGCGCGCAGCGCTTCCGCATCACCTCGCGCGAACAGCTGCGGCACGGGCTGTGGGTCGCCGACGTGGAGCAGATCCCCGGCGACAAGGCCGTGCCCATCCCGGAAGACCTGCAGATCACGGCCACCGCCCTGGCGCAGCTGATCCACGCGCTGGAGCAGAAGGGCACGCCGGACGCCGAGCTGCCGGTGCAGAAGCCCTGGCACATGGACGATTGCGGCTGGGTGGCGAACCGCTGGTGCGAGCTGCTGCCGCTGTCGGTGACGGTGAAGCAGCGCCTGCTGGAGCTGGACAACCCGCTGCTGCGGCTGGAACTGGTGAGCGACGTGCTGGCCAAGACCGGCATCGCGCAGTAGCCCTGGCCGCGCTGCCCGCCCTGCCCGCGCGGCGCTCAGCCTGCGCGCGGCGCGTACTCCGGCACGCGTGATTTCAGCCAGTCCCTGAGCACCTGGGCCGCCGGCGCGGGTCCCGCCGATTCAATCCAGCCCGCGATCTCGGCCAGCCCCCCACCCGCAGCCGCCACCTTGGCCACGCGCAGCTTGGGATGCGGCGTGAGCTCGGTGGCCTCGTCGTCGGCCAGCAATTCCTCGTAGAGCTTCTCGCCCGGGCGCAGGCCGGTGAAGTGGATGGGGATCTCCTGCTCGGTCTTGCCCGACAGGCGGATCAGCATGCGCGCCAGCTCCACGATCTTCACCGGCTCGCCCATGTCCAGCACGAAGATCTGGCCCGAGCGGCCCATGAGGCCGGCCTGCAGCACCAGCTGCGCGGCCTCCGGGATGGTCATGAAGTAGCGCACGATGTCCGGGTGCGTGACGGTGACCGGGCCGCCGCGCTCGATCTGCTTCGTGAACAGCGGCACCACCGAGCCGCTGGAGCCCAGCACGTTGCCGAAGCGCACCGAGACGTACTGCGTGCCCGCATGCTCGGCCGCCGCCTGCTGCACCACCATCTCGGCCAGGCGCTTGCTCGCGCCCATCACGTTGGTCGGGTTCACCGCCTTGTCGGTGGAGATCAGCACGAAGCGCCTCGCCCCGCACTCGCCGGCCACGCGCGCGGCGTTGAGCGTGCCCAGCACGTTGGTGCGCAGGGCCTCGATCTCGTTGAGCTCCTCCATCAGCGGCACGTGCTTGTAGGCGGCGGCGTGCAGCACCACCGCCGGCCGGTGCAGGCTGGCGATGGCGCGCAACCGGTCGGCCTCGCGCACGTTGGCCGTGTAGTAGGCGGCCTGCATCTGCGGATGCGCCTGGCGCAGTTCCTGTTCGAGCTGGTAGACCGCGTACTCGGAGACGTCCACGCACACCAGCCGCTGCACGCCGAAGCGCGCCACCTGCCGACACAGCTCCGAGCCTATGGAGCCGCCCGCGCCCGTCACCAGGACCACCTGGCCGGCGAAGAGCTCCGACAGCCCCGCCACGTCCAGCTGCACCGGGTCGCGGCCCAGCAGGTCCTCCAGCTCGATGCGGCGCGGGCCGGCCGCGCCGGGCTGCAGCCACTCGTCGGGCCGGGGCATGGCCAGCAGCGCGATGCCGGAGCCGGCTGAGCCCATCAGGGCCTCGCGCCGCTCGGGCGAGCCGGGCGGGCTGGCCACCAGGGCGGCCTGGGCGCCGGTCTCCTCGCACAGGCGGGCGATGTCGGCCACGCCGCCCAGCACGCGCACGGCCTGCAGCGCACGGCCCTGCTCGGCGGCCAGCGGCGACGCGATGCCCACCGGCTGCCATTGCGCCGAGCCCTTGAGCGCACGCAGCGCGTCCGAGGCGTCGGCCAGCGAGCCCACGATCAGCAGCGGCCGGCCGCCGCCCACGATGCGCCGGCGCTCGGTGAGCGTGCGCCAGGCCGCGCGCGCCCCGCCCAGCAGCACCAGCGCGAGCAGCGGCTGCAGCAGCAGCACCGAGCGCGGGAAGAAGGGGATTCGCAGCATCAGCACCAGCGCGGCCGTGAAGGCACCGCCCAGGGCGATGCCGATGGCCAGCTCGCGCAGCTCCGACAGGCCGATGTAGCTCCAGACATGGCGGTACACCCGGGCCGCGACCAGGCCCACGGCGTAGCCGGCCAGCGCCCAGGGCAGCGCCGACCAGGCCATGGCGACGAACTCGTCGGGCACGTCCAGGTTGAAGCGCAGCCAGAAGGCGAGCGCCTCCGCCACGGCGACCAGCGCCAAGTCCACCGCCAGCAGCGGCAGGGTGTGGCGCGACAGCCTCACGCCGCCTCCGGCCGGGCCAGGGCGCGCCGCATCTCGTCGATCACGCGGGCCTGCTGCGATTCGCTCATGTTCGAGCCCGAGGGCAGGCACACGCCCGCCTCGAACAGGCCGCGGCTCACGTCGCCGCCCTGGTGGCCGAAGTACGGCGCACCGGCGAACAGCGGCTGCAGGTGCATGGGCTTCCAGACCGGGCGCGCCTCGATGGAGTGGCGCTCCAGGCTGCGCAGCAGTGCGTCGCGCCGGGCCTCGCCGCCGGCCAGGGTGAAGCAGCTGAGCCAGCGCGTGGAGTGGAAGCCCTGGGGCTCGGGCATCCAGGCGATGCCGCCCGCCGTGCCCAGCTCGCGCACATAGGTGTCGTACACCGCGCGGCGCTGCGCGACGCGCTGCGGCAGCACGCGCAGCTGGCCGCGGCCTATGCCCGCCAGCACGTTGCTCATGCGGTAGTTGAAGCCCACCTCCACGTGCTCGTAATGGGCCGCCGGCTCGCGCGCCTGGGTGGAGAGCTTGCGCGCCCGCGCCACCAGGTCGGCGTCGTCGGCCACCAGCATGCCGCCGCCCGAGGTGGTGATGATCTTGTTGCCGTTGAAGGAGAAGATGGCCACGCGCCCGAAGCTGCCGCTGGGCCGGCCTTTGTAGCTGGCGCCCAGCGATTCGGCGGCGTCTTCCAGGATGGGCACGCCGTAGCGCTCGCAGACGGGGCGCAGCGCGTCCATGTCGGCGCTCTGGCCGTACAGGTTGACCAGCACCATGCAGCGCGGCATGCGGTTCTCGCGCTTCGCCCAGGCGAAGGCCTCCTCCAGCGCCTGCGGCGACATGTTCCAGGTGCCCGGCTCGGAGTCGATGAAGACGGGCCGCGCGCCGCAGTAGAGGATGGGGTTGCAGCTGCCCACGAAGGTGAGCGAGGAGCAGAACACCGTGTCGCCCGGCTTCACGCCCAGCAGCAGCAGGCCCAGGTGGATGGCCGCCGTGCCGGAGCTGAGCGCGGCCGCATGGCCCACGCCCGTCATGGCCGCCAGCTCGCGCTCGAAGCCGTCCACGTGCGGGCCCAGGGGGGCGATCCAGTTGGTGCGGAAGGCCTCCTCGACGAAGGCGCTCTCCTCCTCGCCCAGGTGCGGCGAGGACAGCCAGATGCGTTGCGAGAGCTCGCGGCTGGTGACCAGGTCGCGCGGGCGTCCGGCCTCGTCCACCACCGGGACGTGCGCGATGCCGTGCTCGGCCAGCAGGCCCTGCAGCTGCGACAGCGGCGCCGACTCGCGCGCCACGATGGGCGCGCGGCCGGGCAGCTCGCCCAGCGTGCGTGATTCAGGGCTGTGGGCCAGCATGGCGCGGCGCAGGTCGCCGTCGGTCACGGTGCGCACCAGGCGGCCGTCCGCGTCCACGGCCAGCAGCACGCCCTGGGCGCATTGGTCCATGCGCGCGGCGGCGTCCAGCCAGCTCATGGACAGGGGCACCAGCAGTTGGGCGAAGGCGTCTTCGGTCATGGCTCAGTAGGTGTTGATCTTGTCCAGCAGGTCGGGCGCGATGGGCAGCGTGGCCAGCAGCTCGGCGATGCGCGCGCCGGCGTGGCCGTCGCCATAGCGGTTGCCAGGCGGGTAGCGGCCATGGGCCAGCGCCTGGCGTAGCGCCGTGGCGATGGCCTCGCGTTGCGGCGCGCAGTCCAGGGTGTTCGCGTTACGCTCGCGCGCGCGCTGCCGGTTGCCCACGTTGACCACAGGCGTCCCCACCGACGCGGTCTCGATGATGCCCGCGGAGGAGTTGCCCACCAGCGCCTCGGCCTGCGCCAGGGCGGCGATGAACTGCGGGCGCGGCAGGTGGGTGATGCGGTGCAGGCGCTCCCCGCCCCGGGCCGCGAGCGCGTCCAGGATGGCGCCCGAGCCGGCGTCGGCGTTGGGCGCCAGCCAGACCACCTGCGTGTTCGAGGCGGCCAGCTCGTCCTCCAGCGCGGCGGCCAGCGCCTCGGTCTGGCGGCCGGCATCGCCCATCTCCTGCACCACGGGGTGGAACAGCACCAGCACGTAGCGCGCGTCCGGCGCGAGGCCCAGGCCCTGCAGCACCTGCGCGCGCGGCGCGGCGGCGTGCTGCGCGACGTCGTCCAGGCTGGGCGCGCCCGTCACCCACACGCAGTCGGCACGCTCGCCCAGGCGGACGACGCGCTCGCGCGCCTCCTCGGTGGCGACGAAGTGCCAGTGGCTGAGCTTGGTGATCGCATGGCGCACCGGCTCGTCCACCGTGCCGGAGCGTTCCCCGCCGTGCAGGTGCACGGTGGGGATGCCCAGGTGCAGCGCGGCGATCGCGCCGGCCAGCATCTCGCCCCGGTCGCCGATCAAGAGGACCAGGTCGGGCCGCTCCCGCTCCAGCGCGCCGGTCAGGCCGATCACGGCCTCGCCGATGGCGCGCGACATGGCGGCGCCGCTGCGGCCCTGCACGTCGGTGGGGATGCGGGCGGCGATGGGCAGGCCGGTGGCCTCGATGTCGCGCACCGTGAGGCCGTACTCGGGCGCCAGGTGCATGCCGGTCACGGCCAGCGAGAGCGCGAGCTGCGGGTGGGCGTGGATGCGCGCCAGCGTGGAGGCCATCAGGCCGAAGTCGGCCCGGGTGCCGGTGACGTAGAGGACCTTGCGCATGGTATGCGTCACTGTCCCGCGAGCTGCGCCCACTGCAGCGTGGTGTGGGCCGGCAGGTCCTGCGCCAGGGCGCGGCCCACCACGAGCGCCATCTGGTCGGGCGGGATGCCGGTGCCCGGGCGTCGCAGGGCCAGGTCGCCGGCGGCCAGCACATGGCCGCGCGGCAGCGCGCGCGTGGTGACCACGCTGCGGCGGGCCACGTCGCGCGTGTTGGCCTCCACCGGCTGCGGGCGCTTCACGCCGTCGCCCAGCATGGCCTGCACGGTGCGGATCGCGCGCACCATGGCGACCATCTCCTGGGGGTCGGCCGAGGCGAGATGGTCGGGGCCGGGCAGCGCATGGTCCAGCGTGAGGTGCTTCTCGATCACCGTCGCGCCCAGGGCCACCGCGGCCAGCGCGGCCTCCAGGCCCTGGCTGTGGTCGGAGTAGCCGACCGGCAGGCCGAAGGCGTCGGCGATGCTGCGGATCGCGCGCAGGTTGAGCGCATCGGCCGGCGCCGGGTAGGCCGAGGTGCAGTGCATCAGCACCAGGTTGTCAGGCGCCACGGGGGGCAGGCCGGCGGCTTCGCGCGCCTGCGCGATCCAGTGCACGGCGGTCCGCATCTCCTCCAGCGTGGCCATGCCCGAGGACATGAGCAGCGGCAGGCCGGTGGCGGCGGCGTGCTGCAGCAGCGGCTTGTTGGTGATCTCGCCCGAGGGGATCTTCATGCGCTTCACGCCCAGCCGCACCAGCAGGTCGACCGCCTCGAGCGAGAAGGGCGTGGAGAAGAACTCGATGCCCAGCGCCGCCGCATGGGCGGCGATGCGGGCGTGCTCGGCCTCGTCCAGTTCCAGCTTGCGGATCATGTCGAACTGGTTGGTCTCGCCGGTGTTGCTGCGCTGGTAGTCGGCGGTGACGGCATCGGGCGTGACCACGTCCTCGGCGCGGAAGGTCTGGAACTTCACCGCGTCGGCGCCGGCCGCGTGCGCGGCCTCCACCAGCTTCAGCGCCATCTCCAGGCTGCCGTTGTGGTTCACGCCGGCCTCGGCGATCACGAACACGGGTTGGGTCGTCGTCATGACAGGGGTTCCTTGCGCCGGCTGGCCAGCCATTGCGCGAATTCGAAGTCGAACAGGTCGTCGATGTCCACCGAGCGCTCGCGCGGCATCGCGCAGGGCTGGATGCGCACCGTCCAGAAGCCGTCCCGCGCGGCCCGCGCCAGCGCCGCGCGCCGCCACACATAGACGGAGCCGTTCAGGCCCCAGACCGCGGGCACGTCCTGGCGCCGCACCGCGGCGTTGGGCTTGGAGAGGGCGACGCAGCCGTCGGCCTGCACCTCGACCAGCGTGTAGTACGGATTGTGCGAGGGTTCGGTCACCGTGGTCACCAGGTCGGCATCGCCGGCCCGGGCCTGGGCCAGCGCGGCCTCGATGTCGGCGGGAGTGCGCAGGGGCGAGGTCGGCTGCAGGTCGACCACGAAGTCGATCGCCTCGCCCTGCCCCTCCAGGTGCGCCACCAGGTGCTCGATGGCGGGGATCTTGGGGGCCTGGTCGGTCGCGAGCTCGGCCGGGCGGCGGTAGGGCACGGTGGCGCCATGCTCGCGCGCGATGCGCGCGATCTCCTCGTCGTCGGTGGAGACGTAGACGCCGTCTATGCCCGGGCAGGCGAGCGCCTGCGCGATGGAATGCGCGATCAGGGGCTTGCCGGCGAAGGGCCGGACGTTCTTGCCCGGCAGGCCCTTGCTGCCGCCGCGGGCGAGGATGGTGGCGATGGTTCGGCTCATGCGGTGTCCAGATCGTGGGGGGCCGGTCGCGCTCAGACCTTGCGGTGGAAGATGGGACGCTGCGGATGCGCCGCATGCTGGGCCGCGAACAGCGCCTTCACCTCGTCGTAGCCCGCCGGGTCCAGCACCCGCGACCCGGTGCGGTAGGGCAGGCGCAGCGGGGAAAAGCCCCCCTTGAAGAACAGCAGCGGATTGTCGGGCTTCGCGTCGGTGCCGCCGCCCAGGTAGAGCTGCCGCAGCCCGGCGTCGCGGGCGGCCTCGGCGGCGCCGTGCAGCAGCGCGCTGGACGCGCCCAGCCGCCGGCCCTCGGGCACGGTGGCGGCCAGGTGGTACTCGCGCACGCCGGGCCCGTCCAGCAGCAGGGCCGCGGCCAGCCAGGCTCCGTCGGCCGTCACCAGCGCGAGGCGGGCGCCCGGGCAACGGCCCATGGCCTCGAAGTAGGCGTCGTCGAAGACGTAGAACGCATCGGCGCCCATGGCCTGCATGGCCGCGCGGTGGTAGGCGCCGAAGGCGCGGGCCTGGGGCGCGAAAGGCTGTTCGCCGTAGTGCAGGCCGGCGCGGGCCGACTTGCGCAGCACCTGCTGCAGGCGCAGGGGGTAGGCCGCGGCGAAATCGGTGGTCAGGTCCACGCTCACGACCTCGCGGTTGGGCAGCACCTGGCCCGGGTAGCCGGCTTCGTTGGCCAGCAGGGGGTGGAAGCGCAGGTATTCCACGACCACGCGCTCCTCGCCGCGCAGGTGCTCGTGGCAGGCCTGCCACGCGGCGACGAGAAAGCCCGCGTCCCGGCTGTTGGCGACCGGGCCGCCGTAGCCGTAGGGCGAGCTGGCGTCACGCCATCGGCTGCCGGGGATATCCGTCAGGTGCAGGCCGTGCAACCAGCGGCGCTCGCCCTCCTCCACCGCCACGAAGCGGGGCGAGAGCGCGGCGTCGCGCAGGGCGTCGCCCGCCAGGTAGCAGGGCGACAGCGTGCCGGGCAGGCGTTCGCAGCCCAGGGCCTGCTGGAAGGCCTGGGCCTCGGGCAGCGAGAGCGAGCGCAGCCTCATGGCCGCGACCTTTCCGCCAGCGACTGCAACACCGCCACCACGCGCGCCGCGGCGTCCTGGGATGCGGCCGGACCGGGGAGAGCAGCCGGCGGATCAGCCAGCCCATCGGGCGCCGGCCGCAATCTCACCGCGCCAGGGCGGTACAGGGCGGGGATGTCTTCGAGCCGGGCTTCGCGACGGGCGATGCCCAGGCGCAGGTAGGGGCTGAGCGCGTCCAGGATGGAGCCGCGCAGCTGGGTGACGGGCTTGCCCGCGAGGCTGGCTTCGACGCCGACGGTGGAGACGGTGACCAGGACCTCGTCGCTCGCATGGATGCACGCGTGCAGGGGCATGTCGCGCCCGGCGACGCGGATGCGTGGATGCGCCAGCGCGGCGATCGCATCGGCCGGGCCCTCGCTGGGATGGCGACGTACCCACAGCGCGAGCTGCGGATCGGCCTGCACCGCGGCCACCAGCGCGGCCTCCAGGCGGCGTGGGAAGGCCGGGTCGCCCTGCCCCGCCATGCCCGGCGATTCGGCCGGCTCGGGCGAGGAGGCATAGAGCAGCACGTGCAGGCCGTCCCAGCCGGCCTCGTGGCGCAGGCGCGCGCCCTGCTCCCGCATCTCGGGGGCGTGCACCGAATCGAAGGCCGGGTTGCCGGTGACGCGCACCTGCGTCGGGTCGCGCCCGGCCGCCACGAGGCTGGCCCTCACCCCCTCGTTCAGCACCAGGATGGCATCGGCGAAATCCGGGCGCGCCAACCGCTCGCGCTCGAAGATGCCCAGCAGGTCGACCAGGCAGGCCGAGGGGATGCCGCGGCTGCGCGCGACCTCGATCGCGGCCTGCTCGGCCCGCGGCGAATTGGTGGCCACCACCAGCGAAGGCCGCGCACGGTCCACGGCGCGGCCCAGGGGGCCCAACGGCAGGAAGGCCTGGCGGCCGAACCGGGCGTACTGCGCGGCGGCCTCGGCCTCGCCCAGGCGGGCGGCCAGGTCCGCGTAGGACAGGCCCAGGTAGGCCACCGATTCCTCCAGCGCCGCCGCCTGCACCTGCAGCCCGGCGGCCAGTTCGCGGCCCCGGGCCAGCGCGGCCTCGTCGCCCGGCTGCACCAGGTCGGCGAACCCCAGCGCCTCCAGCCCGGCGGCGCGCACCGGCGCCGCGGCAGTGGTCAGCGCCAGGCACACCGGGCGCGCGATGCCCTGCGCGCGCACCTGCTGCGCCACGGGCAGCAGCGCCTGCACATGCCCCCCGCCATAGCAGACGAAGAGCCAGGTCGGCAGGGGCTGCGGGCTCACGAGGTGCACGCCCCCTGGTGCCACAGCGCGAGGGCGACCAGCGCGCGCAGCTCGCGCGTGAAGTTGGCGCGGCCGTCGCGGTGCGCGTCCAGCATGTCCACCAGCGGTTCGCGGCGGAACAGGCGGCCCAGGATGGGGCTGTCCAGCAGCTGCCCGCGCAGCCAGTCGTGGCTCTCGCGCCGGAACCATTCGCCCACCGGCACGGTGAACATCTGCTTCTTGCGGTAGGCCAGGTCCTCACCGATCAGCGGCACCACGGCCCGCTTGTACCAGTGCTTCTTGTCGCCCCCGTGCAGCTTGGTCGCGCCCGGGGACCGGAAGGCGAACTCCATCATCCGCCAGTCCAGGAAGGGGGTGCGCGCCTCGATGGACACGGCCATGCCCATGCGGTCGGGCTTGACCAGGTTGTTGCCCGAGAGCAGCAGCTGCATGTCCAGGTAAAGCGCCTGGTTGAGGCGGTCGAAGTGCGCAGCCTCCTCGAACCAGGGCTTGGCGGCGGCCTCGAAGCTGTCGATGCCGCCCACCTGCGCCGCCACCTCGGGCCGGTACAGCGCAGCCCGCGCGGCAGGCTGGAAGAGCGAGATGGAATCGAAGTAAGTGCGGCGGAACTCGGCCTCCCCCAGTGCGGCCGCGCCCGGCCGGTCGAAGAAGTGCTCGTACTTCTCGTAGCCCGCGAACAGCTCGTCGCCGCCGTCGCCCGTGAGCACCACCTTGACGTGCCGGGCCGCCAGTTCGCTCACGCGCAGCGTGGGCATGAAGGAGGCGTCGCCGTGCGGCTGGTCCAGGTGCCAGAGCACATGCGGCCAGCGGTCCAGCATGTTGAGCTCGGCC
This sequence comes from Ramlibacter aquaticus, assembly GCF_015159745.1. Lineage (GTDB taxonomy): Bacteria > Pseudomonadota > Gammaproteobacteria > Burkholderiales > Burkholderiaceae_C > Ramlibacter > Ramlibacter aquaticus. The sequence continues at coordinate 48,116 of NZ_JADDOJ010000020.1, forward strand.
ACCTCGCGGGTGTGCTCGCAGCCGAAGCGGCGCGCGGCCTCGGCGGCGAAGGCCGACTCGTCGAAGCGCGGGTCCGCGAAGCCGATGCAGAAGGTCTTGACCGGCTGCTGCACGTGGCGCGCCATCAGCCCGACGATGGTGCTGGAATCGACGCCGCCCGACAGGAAGGCGCCCCAGGGCACGTCGGCGCGCAGGCGGATGCGGGTGGCGTCGTCCAGCAGCGCCATGAACTCCTCGGCCCAGGGCTCGAAGGCCGAGGCGCGCTCGCGCTGGTCGGCCAGGGACCACCAGCGCTGCGTCTGGCTGCCGCCGCGGGTGATGCGCACCCAGGTGCCCGGCATCACGTGGCGTATGCCCTGCCACACCGTCCAGGGCGCGGGGATGTAGTTGAAGGCCAGGTAGTGGTGGATGGCCTCGAGGTCGATGCGCTCGTCGCACCCGCGGCCCGTCCAGCCCGGCAGCGCCTTCAGCTCGGAGGCGAAGGCCACGCGCCGGCCGTCGTCGTACAGGTACAGCGGCTTCACGCCGATGCGGTCGCGCGCCAGGTAGAGCGCATCCTCGCGCGCGTCGTCGATCGCGATCGCGAACATGCCGTTCAGGCGCGACAGGCAGGCGATGCCCTCGCGCTCGTACAGGCGCAGGATCACCTCGGTGTCGGACTGCGTGTCCAGCCGCACGCCCTGGGCACGCAGCTCGGCCGCCAGCTCCACGTAGTTGAAGATCTCGCCGTTCTGGACCACGGTGATGCGGCCGTCGTCCGAGCGCATGGGCTGGTGCCCGCCGCCGATGTCGATGATGGACAGGCGGCGGTTGCCGATGGCCACGCTGCGCGCCGCGTCGTGGTGGATGCCCTCGTCGTCCGGCCCGCGGTGGGCCAGGTGCCTCGCCATCCACGAGAGATCCGCCGCGTACAGCGGGGCGAGCGAGCGGTCACGCAGGCCGAAGATGCCGCACATGTCAGAAAGCTCCCGGCCCGTGCAGGCGGCGCACGGTCCACAGCATGATTTTCAGGTCCAGCCAGACGCTGTGCTCGCGCGCATAGCGCAGGTCCAGCGCGAGCCGCTGCTCGGGCGTGGCCTGCGAGCGCAGCAGCGCCTGCGCCAGCCCGGTGATGCCGGGGCGCACGCTGCAACGCTCGGCCCAGGCGGCGTCGGTGTAGTCCGCGCGCATGGCGGGCACGTCGGGGCGCGGGCCCACCAGGCTCATGTCGCCGCGCAGCACGTTGAGCAGCTGCGGCAGCTCGTCGATGCTGGTGCGGCGCAGGAAGGCGCCCACGCGGGTGATGCGCGGGTCCGTGGCGCTGGTCCAGTGGGGGCCGCGCGAGGCGGCGTCCCGGACCATGCTGCGGAACTTCAGGATCTCGAAGGGCTGGCCGCGCAGGCCCAGCCGCTGCTGGCGGAACAGCACCGGGCGGCCGCTCTCCAGGGCGATGGCCAGCGCCGCCCCCAGCATCAGCGGCGAGAGCAGCACCAGGGCCAGCGCGGCCCCCAGGACGTCCAGCAGGCGTTTCATGCGGTGCCGGCCGCGATCGCCGCGATGCGGCCCTGGATGCGCACCCGGTCGGCCTCGACCTGCGCCGGGCTGCGCGCGGCCAGCTCGCGCTCGGCCTGCCGCAGGCGCTGCACCTCGTCCTCGAAGGCCACCGTCGAATCGCTGCGGTGGAAGGTGCGCGAGAGGATCACCGCCTGCGAGCCCAGGCGCAGGTGCTCGGCCAGCACGTCGCGGCCGGGCAGCAGGCCCTCATCCAGCCGGGCGATGCCGCCGAAGCCGAAGCGCAGGCCGCGGGCACTGCAGGCCGCGGCGACCGGCTCCAGCATGCCTTCGCCCAGCGCCTGGAACATGAAGCGCTGGCCCAGGGACAGGTGCAGGTCGTTCAGGCCCACGTACACCTCGGCCAGGCCGGGCGTGCCCACCCACTCGTGCAGCGACTGCAGTGCGCCGGCGGTTTCCAGGAGCGGCGTGACGGGCACCCGCCCGGCGACGATGGCGCAGAACTCGCGCACCTCGGCGGCCCGGGTGAACATGGGCAGCATCAGCAGCTGGGCGCCGGCGGCGATGACGGTGTCGACCTCGGCCGCGCTGCCGGGGTGCAGGGGGTTCACGCGCACCATCAGCCGGGCGTGTGTGAGCGCCGCGCGCACGCGCGCCACGTCCTCGACCTGGTGTTCGCTGATGAAGGTGTTGCGGCCGGCCTGGCGCTGGGCCTTGCCCAGGCGCTCCAGGTCCACCCAGAGCCGGAAGCCGGCCAGTGCGTCGCAGCGGCGCGCGAACGCGGGATCGTTGGTGACCTGGATCAATTCGAGCATGGGGAACCCTCGATTATCGCGCGAGGGCGCTGCGCAGCGCCGGGCTGGCGAGCACGCTCGCCAGGACCACCGCCCCGGCCGCCAGCAGCGCCAGCGCGAGGCTGGCGGCCACGCCCAGGCCGGCCAGCGGCACGGCGCCGGCCCAGGCCGCGCCGGCCACCGCCAGCAGCGCGGCCAGGCCCACGGCCATGCCGCGCCAGGGCAGCCAGGCCCGGGCGCCCGCGCCCAGCGCCGCCAGCAGCACGCCGGCCACCCCGGCCAGCAGCAGGTCGATCAGCAGCATCAGGGCGCCCCCGTCCGCGAGGCCGGCGGCCCCCGCGGCGAGCAGCACCGCCAGGGCGACCGCATAGGCCAGCACCACCGGCCGCAGGCGGGCCCGGGCGGCGAGCACCGTGAGCGCCACCGCAGCCACCGCTTGCGGCAGCAGGCCCCAGGCCGCCAGACGGCCCCAGGCGGCCAGGGTGGCCAGCGCCGCCGCGTCCATGCGACCCCAGCCGAACAGCAGGCGGGCCACCGCGGGCGCGCCCACCAGCAGCCCGGCCGCGGCGGCGCAGGCCAGCGCCCAGGCCAGGGCCAGGGCCTGGCGCAGCGCGTGCCCGGTGGCCGCGTCGTCGCCCGCCGCGACGGCGCGCGCCACGTGGGGGAATGCGATGGTGCCCACCAGCTGGATCGCCAGGACCAGGGGCAGCTCGACCAGCTTCCAGGCGTAGTTGAAGACGGCCAGCGCGCCCTCCCCGCCCTGCGAAGCGACGGAGCGGGCGACGAAGGGCAAGGCCAGCGGCAGCCCCGCCGCGAGGCCGGCGAGCAGCCAGCGGCCCGCCCCGGGGAGCGCGGGCGCCTTCCCGCTGGCCGGCGCACCCGGGCCCGCGGCGTGGCCCGCAGCGGCCTCGCTGGGCGCCGAGCCGGCGTCCCGGGCGTGGCCAGCCGCCGCTGCGGGCGGGCCATCGCCGGCATAGTGCGCGGCGGATGCGCCCGGGCGCCCCGCCGCGCACTATGCCGGCGATGGCC
>NZ_JADDOJ010000207.1 GCF_015159745.1 Ramlibacter aquaticus
GTCCTACACCCTGGGCCAGCTGGCCGCGCATGTCGGCGCGGAAGTCCGTGGCGACGCGGACCTGCCGATCCAGGGCTTGGCGACCTTGCAGGAGGCCGGACCGGCTCAGCTGAGCTTCCTGGCCAACCCGCAGTATCGCAAGTACCTGCCCGAAAGCCGTGCCGGCGCCGTCCTGCTGACGGCTGCCGACGCCGACGGGTTCTCCGGTACCGCGCTGGTGGTGGCCAATCCCTACCTGGCCTATGCCAGCCTGTCGCACCTGTTCGATCGCAAACCGAAGGCGGCCGCCGGTATCCATCCCACCGCCATCGTCGCGGCGGACGCCGAGGTCGATCCGAGCGCCAGCGTCGGCGCCTATGCGGTGATCGAGAGTGGCGCCCGCATCGGCGCTGGCGTCAGCATCGGCGCGC
>NZ_JADDOJ010000208.1 GCF_015159745.1 Ramlibacter aquaticus
CTGGTGCACATCGACCGGCTGGGCGAATCGTCGCGGCTCGGCCGGCTGTGCTCCGAGCAGATCGCCGGCCGCATGGTGCAGCGCGGCGTGCGCGTGACCGAACTCAAGATGCGCGAGAGCCTGGCGATGGTGCCCGGCCAGGGCGAACTGCTGCTGTCGCGCGAAGTGCGCGAGGTGAGCCGTGCGCAGTCGGCGCAGGCGGTGGTGGTGGGCACCTACGCCGCCACGGCCCAGTCGGTGTTCGTCGGCCTGAAGCTCGTGAGCCCGGCCGGCAACACCGTGCTGGCAGCGCACGACTACGTGCTGCCGGTGGACGACAACGTGCGCATCCTGCTCTCCATGCGCTGAGGGCGCCTCCAGCGCGCTTGGCCGGGGGGGCAGGCAAAAAAAATCCCGGCACGGGGC
>NZ_JADDOJ010000209.1 GCF_015159745.1 Ramlibacter aquaticus
GGGCTACGACGCCGCGGTCTCCAACAGCCTGCGCCTGCTGCCGATCGACACGCGCCTGCAGCCCCAGGGCCTGGCCGAATGGCGGCTGCGGCCGGACCAGTGGACCGAGGTCCCGCTGAACGTCGGCGATGCGGAGCAGCTCGCCGGAGCGCTCGAGAAAGTGTCGGAGGTGCGCCGCGTCACGCAGGACGAGGCCCGCGCGCTCGGCTTCTGGCACGACGACCAGCCCCAGGACAATCCGGTGCCCGATGCGCGGGGCCTGGTCGAGGTGCCCGCCTGGCGCCACGCGCTGATCAACATCCCGCACCCCCTGCTGCGCCAGGGATTGGTGATCCTGGACACGCCCGGCCTGAACGCCGTCGGCGCGGAGCCCGAGCTCACCATCAACCTGATTCCCCAGGCC
>NZ_JADDOJ010000210.1 GCF_015159745.1 Ramlibacter aquaticus
CCCCCTGACCTTCGGCCCGACGCCGATCGAGCCGCTCAAGCGGCTCTCGGCCCATCTGGGGGATGCGGTCGAGATCTACGCCAAGCGCGAGGATTGCAATTCGGGCCTGGCCTATGGCGGCAACAAGCTGCGCAAGCTCGAATACATCGTGCCGGACGCGATCAAGAGCGGCGCCGACACCCTGGTCTCGATCGGCGGCGTGCAGTCGAACCCCACCCGTATGGTCGCGGCGGTGGCCGCCAAGATCGGCATGAAGTGCCGGCTGATCCAGGAGGCCTGGGTGCCCCACGAGGATGCCGTCTACGACCGGGTCGGCAACATCCTCTTGTCGCGGATCATGGGCGCGCAGACGCAGCTCGTGGATGACGGATTCGACATCGGCATCCGCGACAGCTGGAAGC
>NZ_JADDOJ010000211.1 GCF_015159745.1 Ramlibacter aquaticus
GGACAGGCGTTCCTTGACCGCGCGCTCGACACGCACCAGGCCCACGCGGAACTGGTTCTCGGCCATTTCGCCGACGCAACGGACGCGACGGTTGCCCAGGTGGTCGATGTCATCGACGATGCCCTTGCCGTTACGGATGTCGACGAGGGTCTTGAGCACATCGATGATGTCTTCCTTGCTCAGGACGCCCGGACCTTCGATCTCGGTACGACCGATACGGCGGTTGAACTTCATCCGGCCTACGGCCGACAGGTCGTAACGCTCGGCGCTGAAGAACAGATTGCCGAACAGGGTCTCGGCAGCTTCCTTGGTCGGCGGCTCGCCCGGACGCATCATCCGGTAGATCTCGACCAGGGCTTCCAGCTGGTTGCTGGTGTTGTCGATCTTCAGGGTGTCGGAG
>NZ_JADDOJ010000212.1 GCF_015159745.1 Ramlibacter aquaticus
GTGAATATCTAAAGAACCAGCTAGATCAGTTAGGGATCATGCATCAGTTTGTTCCAATTAAAGGAGAGACAAGGGATTCTATTGCTATCCTGCATAGTTCGAGACAAACAGAGCTTTTGGAACGAGGCCCCTTCATAACAAAGAAAGAACAACAGACATTTACCGATCATTTCGAGCAGCTCCTCGAACTATCAGATATTATGACGATCTCAGGTAGTTTACCCCAAGGATGCCCTCTTGATTACTATAAGCAATTGGTTGCTTTAGCTGATAAAAAAGGGAAAGACATATTACTAGATACTTCTGGTAAATTTTTGCTTGAAGTATTGGAAGGTAAGGAGAAGCCACTACTTATCAAGCCCAATCTGGAAGAATTAGGAGAACTGATTGGCCAACGTA
>NZ_JADDOJ010000213.1 GCF_015159745.1 Ramlibacter aquaticus
GATCGTGAGCACACCGGCCGCCGCGATCTCGGGAGCACGGGCCTGACCGCACACCGCAACGCCATTCACCTCGCACACCGCGGCCACCAGTGCGGCCTTCGCCGCTCCTACGCCGAATACCAGGCAGATCGCGATGGCAATCTGGCTCAGCTGGGGGTTCCGTTTCATAGTCACTCCAAGGGCCATTGGCCGTCACATTCAGGATTGAGGTTTGCCGCCCAGCAGCACGCGGGACACCTTCTTGGCGTACTCCAGACGCTTCGACTCGGTCGCTGCGTTGTATGCGCCCACGGCATTCCACGTCAGGCCGAATCGAGCGATGTTTTGGGACAGAACCCACGCGCCGATATTGGTGTTGATGCACGGCTCCCATAGCCTTTCCTCGTCGATGCCGTAG
>NZ_JADDOJ010000214.1 GCF_015159745.1 Ramlibacter aquaticus
GTCCACGCGGCCGCCGAACGGCTGCGCATCGCCATGATCGACCCGACGCCCGAGGCGCTCGGCCAGCTGGTGGCCGACGAGCTGAGCTACGGCCACTCCGGCGGCCGCGTGGACACGAAAGCCAGCTTCATCGGCGACCTGATGAACGGCAAGTCGGACTTCGTGACCATCGTGATCACCGACCAGTCGATCCAGGTGGTGGACGGCGTGGCCGTGGTGCGGCATACGCTGACGGCCGACACGAACGACTCCGGAAAGCCCGGGAAGGTGCAGATCAAGGTGCTCGGCGTCTGGCAGAAGCGCGGCAGCGACTGGAAGCTGCTCGCGCGCCAGGCCGTGCGCCCCGCCTGACGGGTCCATCGGACCGGGCCGGTGGGGGGCGGCCCGTGCCCGGC
>NZ_JADDOJ010000021.1 GCF_015159745.1 Ramlibacter aquaticus
GATAGGAACCCCGCTCTCCCCCTCCGCCACCCGCGTCATGCTGCTCGGCAGCGGCGAGCTGGGCAAGGAGGTGCTGATCGCCCTGCAGCGGCTGGGCGTGGAGACCATCGCCGTGGACCGCTACGCCCAGGCCCCCGGCCAGCAGGTGGCGCACCACGCCCACGTGATCGCGATGAGCGACCCCGACCAGCTGCGCGCGCTGATCGAGCGCGAGAAACCCGACCTGGTGGTGCCCGAGATCGAGGCCATCGCCACCCCGGTGCTGGAGGCGCTGGAGGCCGAGGGCCGCGCCACCGTGATCCCCACCGCGCGCGCCGCCCGCCTGACCATGGACCGCGAGGGCATACGGCGCCTGGCGGCCGAAACGCTGGGCCTGCCCACCAGCCCCTACCGCTTCTGCGATTCCATGGCCGAGCTGCAGGCCGCGATCGACGGCACCGACGGCCGGCCCGGCATCGGCTACCCCTGCATCGTCAAGCCGGTGATGAGCAGCAGCGGCAAGGGCCAGAGCAAGATCGACGGCCCCGCCGACGTGCGCAAGGCCTGGGACTACGCCATGGCCGGCGGCCGCGTGGGCCCGGGCCGGGTCATCGTCGAGGGCTTCATCGATTTCGACTACGAGATCACCCAGCTCACGGTGCGCGCGAACGGGCCCGGCGGCGAGGTGCAGACCCAGTTCTGCGACCCCATCGGCCACGTGCAGGTGAGCGGCGACTACGTGGAGAGCTGGCAGCCCCACCCCATGAGCGCCACGGCCCTGGCGCGCTCGCGCGAGATCGCCCGGGCGGTGACCGACAACCTGGGCGGGCGCGGCGTCTTTGGCGTGGAGCTCTTCGTCAAGGGCGACGATGTGTGGTTCTCCGAGGTCAGCCCCAGGCCGCACGACACCGGCATGGTGACCATGGCGACGCAGTGGCAGAGCGAATTCGAGCTGCACGCGCGGGCCATCCTGGGCCTGCCGGTGGACACCGCGCTCAAGAGCCCGGGCGCGAGCGCCGTGATCTACGGCGGCGTGGACGCGCAGGACATCGTCTTCGAGGGCGTGGCCGAGGCGCTGGCGGTGCCGAACTCGGACATCCGCCTGTTCGGCAAGCCCGAGAGCTTCACCCGGCGCCGCATGGGCGTGGCGCTGGTGCACGACGCGGACGTGGAGGTCGCGCGGCGGCAGGCCAAGCTCGCCGCCGGCAAGGTCAGGCCGCGCGCGGCCTGAGCCGGGCGGCGGCGCTCAGAAGCTTTCCCAGGCGCCCTCGTCGCCGGCGGCAGCCAGCGCCAGGGCCGGCGCCGGGGATTTCGGGGCGACGGGCGCCGCGCTGCGTGCGCGGGGCGCCACCGGCGCGGCGGCCGCTGCGGGCGGGCGCAGGCGCGAGAGGTCCGGCCGCTTCACCGCCATGGCGGGCTGCGCCGCGGCAGCGGGCGGGACGGGGGTGGCGCGGGCCGCGTGGCCCTGGCCGCGCAGCCTGAACACGCCCACCGCCTTCACCAGGTCCTGGGCCTGGCCGGACAGGCTGTTCGCCGCCGCGGCCATCTCCTCCACCAGCGCCGCGTTCTGCTGCGTCGCCTGGTCCATCTGCGTCACGGCCTCGCCCACCTGGGCCACGCCCTGGCTCTGCTCGCGGCTGGCGCCGCTGATCTCGGCCATCAGGTGCGTCACCCGCTCCACGCTGGCCACCACCTCGGCCATGGTGGCGCCGGCGCGGTCGGCCTGCGCGGTGCCCTGCTCGACGCGCGAGACGCTGTCGCTGATCAGGGTCTTGATCTCCTTGGCGGCATCGGCGCTGCGCTGCGCCAGGCTGCGCACCTCGCTGGCCACCACCGCGAAGCCGCGGCCCTGCTCGCCGGCGCGGGCCGCCTCCACCGCGGCGTTGAGCGCCAGGATGTTGGTCTGGAAGGCGATGCCGTCGATCACGTTGATGATGTCGGCGATGCGGCGCGAGGCTTCCGAGATGCCGCGCACGGTGCCCACCACCTCGCCCACCACCTCGCCGCCGCGGGCCGCGACGCCCGAGGCTTCCACGGCCAGGGCGTTGGCCTTCTGCGCGTTGTCGGCGTTCTGGCGCACGGTGGAGCCCAGCTGCTCCATGGAGGCCGAGGTCTCCTGGATGGCGCTGGCCTGCTTCTCGGTGCGGGCCGACAGGTCCTGGTTGCCCTGCGCGATCTGCGCGCTGGCGGTGGCGACGCCGTCGCTGCCCTCGCGCACGCTGCCCACCACCTTCTCCAGCGCATCGCGCATGCCGGCCAGGGCCGCCATCAGCACGGAGATCTCGTCGCGCCCGCGCACCTGCACCTCGTGGGTCAGGTCGCCCGCGGCCACGGCATTGGCCGCCGCCACGGCCTGGGCCAGCGCGCGGCTGATCGCACGCAGCAGCAGGAAGCCGGCGACCGACACCGCCAGCACGCCGGCGACCACGCCGAACAGCGCCAGCGACCGCACCATGGCGTAGCGCTTCTGGCTGTCGTCGTAGGCCTCCTTGGCCACGTCCATCTGCAGCTGCGCCAGCGCCTGGATGTCGTCGCGCAGCTTGGGGTACAGCGCCAGGTCCTTGTCCTGCACCAGCGCGCGCAGGGTCTTGACGTCGTCGGTCTTCATCGCGGCCAGGGCCGGGCGCAGGAACTGCTCGTTCCAGGCGGCCCGGTGCTGCTCGAAGCCCTTGGCCAGCTCGGTCTCGCGCGGGGTCAGGTAGGTCGACTTGTAGTCGGCCCAGGTCTTGTCCATCTCCTTTTCGGAGGCCTCGATGGTCTTCAGGCTCTCGGCCGTGCGCTCGGGCAGCACCGAGGGCAGCACGGCCAGGTAGCGGTTGCGCAGCGACAGGCGCTGCACGGTGAGCAGCTGCCCCAGGGGCACGGTGCGGTCCTCGTACACGGTGCGCAGGCTCTCGTTGCTGGCCGACAGGTTGCTCACGCCGATCCAGCCGCCGATCATGAGCGCCACCGCCATGAAGGCCGTCAGCAAGGCAAGTCGGGTCGATATCTTCAGTTGGTTCATGGGTTGTTCTTCCTTCGGGCTGGCCCCCGCGGGGCAGCCCCGCGTCGCGCCATGGCGATCGGCCACCCGGGACTGCGGCGGCCTGGTGGCGCGCACGGGCGTGCGGCGCCGGGTGAACGGGCGCCCCGGGCCCGCGGGCCGGGGCCGCCTTCCTCACTTCATCGGCAGTTTGGCGCTGCGCTTGAGCCCGGCATGGGCGGAAAAGAAGGCCGATGACGGGCTTTTCCCGACGCCAGCGCGGGCCGGCCCCCTCAGGCCCGCGACTGGCGCGCCCGCAGGGCCAGGGCCACCCCGCCCAGGGTGAGCGCCAGCGCGGCAGCCTCGCGCAGGCCCAGCGGCTCGCCCAGGCTGATCGCGGCGGCGACCACGCCGATGACTGGCGTGAGCAGGGTGCCGATGGCGGCGGCCGTGGGCGACAGCCGGGCCAGGGCCGCGAACCAGGCCAGGTAGCACAGGCCCATGGGCACCAGGGTCATGTAGGCCATCACCGCCGCGCCGCGCCAGCTCAGCGCGGCCAGCTGCGGGTGCTCCAGCGCCAGGCCCAGCACCAGCATGGGCGCGCAGCCGACCACCAGCTGCCAGGCCAGCCCCACCAGCGGCGGCAGCGGGGCCGGGCGCAGCACCGTGGTGCCCAGCGCGAAGAGCAGCGCGGCCGCCAGGGCGAAGGCCACGCCCAGGCCCTGGCCCGGCTGCAGGGCGGCGCTGCTGCCCAGGAACAGCAGGCCCACGCCGGCGAAGCACAGCGCCAGCCCCGCCAGGCTGGCCGGGCCCGGCCGCTGGCCGCGCAGCGGCCAGGCCAGCAGCGTGGCCCAGGCCGGCATGGTGTAGACCAGCAGCGCCGCCTGGTTCACCGCCAGCCAGCGCATGGCCAGGGTGCCCAGGCCCATCCAGGCGAAGATGTTGAAGGCGCCGCCCCAGGCGAGCTGCGGCCAGGCGCTGCGCGGCACCGCCAGGCGCTCGCCGCGGGCGGTGGCGATGGCCGCGAGCAGCAGCGCGGCGCACAGCCCCGAGGTGCCGCGCGCGAACAGCGGCGGCCACTCGCGCAGCAGCACCTTCATGGCCGGCCAGTTCAGGCCCCAGCCCAGCGAGGTGACGGCCAGGAAGGCGAGGCCGGCCAGGCGCGCGTCGCGCTTCAGGCGGCGTCCTCCGGGGCCTGCCAGCCCAGCAGCTCCGCCAGGCGGGTCACCACCCAGATCGGCTCGCCCGGCATCAGCCCGGCGTCCGTGCCGCCCAGCGCGCCCAGCAGCCCGGCCAGCACCTCGCGCGTGCCGCCGCCGGACTTGAACTGCGCCGTCGCCGCCTGCTCCACCAGCGCCTGGGCCAGGTCCTCGCACAGCTCGTAGCGCGCGCGCACCGCGTGAATCGGCTCGCGCAGCCGCAGGCCGGAGGGCGTGCTGTACAGCGCGAGAAAGGAAGGGGGCACCAGGATCTGGTTGCTGTCGTCCATCGGCAGCGAGCATACCCGGGGGCGCCAGCCGCCCCCCGCTGCTGGCCCGCGATCGGCGCAGCGCGCTGTAGGCCGGGGACTACCGGGGCCTGCGGCGGCGTCTGCTCCTGGCCCAGCCGTTTCGCGGCTCTGATGGGCTCACATCCACGAGAGGTCCCCATGCACCGTTTCATCCAGTTCGCCATCGCCCCGCTCGTGGCCGCCAGCCTGGCGGCGTGCGGCGGCGGGGGTGGCGCCCTAACCGCCACGGCATCCACGGCCTCGGCCGCAGCGGACAGCGGCCTGCTGTCGGACGCGTCGGCCGCCACGGCCCGGCTGGCGCCCGGCAGCGCGGCGGGCGGCACGGTCGCGGTGGCGGCCGGCACCCCGGCCGCCGCACCGTCCAGCCCGGCCAGCGCCGCCGTGCCCGGGCAGCCCGGGCTGCAGGCCCTGGCGCTGCCGCCCTATGCGGCGCCCGGGCTGCAGGCGGGCGCGTCCGTGGCCCTGGGCGCGCTGGACAACGGCGGCTTCGCGCTGGCCTGGCTGCTGCCCTCGACCGGCACGCCGGCCTCGCTGCGGGTGCAGGCCTTCGACCCGAGGGGCCAGGCCACCGGGGCCCCGCTCACCCTGCCGCTGGACCGGCCGCTGGCCGGCGCTGCGCTGGGCGTGCTGGGCGATGGCTCGGTGGTGGCGGCCTTCACGCAGGTGCAGGACGACACGGCGGCGGCGACCGAGACGCGCAGCCTGCTGCTCACCCGCTGGGACCGCAACGGCAGCCCGGTGGTGGCCGGCCAGCCGGTGCGCCAGGTCACGGCCAGCCTGATGGCCAGCGCCGGGCCCAGCGGCGAAGCGCGCGTGATCCCCACGCGCGACGGCGGCTTCGCCCTGGCCTGGCAGGAATCGGCGGTGGTGCCGGGCAGCACGCCTTTGCTCACGGCGCAGCTGCAGCGCTTCGACGCCGCCGGCGCCGCGCTGGGCGCCGCGCAGCTGCTGGACGACAGGCTCTCTCCCGCGCGGCAGCCGGACCTCTCGCGCATCGCCGCGCTGCCCGGCGGCGGCGTGCTGGTCCCGCGCCTGTTCAGTGCGCTGGACCCCTCCCCCGTGCTGGAGCTGGACTGGCGGCCGGTGGGCAGCGCGGGCCGCAGCGCCGCGGTCCCGGCGAACGCGCAGGCGGCCAGCGCGGGCGGGCTGCCCGTGGGCACGCAGCTGCAGCCGCTGGAGGGCGGCGGCTACATCGCCCTGCGGCCGGACGGGCTGCAGCGCTTCGGCAACGACGGACTGGCGCTGGGGCCGCTGTCGCCGCTGGCCCAGGGCGGCGCGCTGGTCGCGCTGCGGGGCGGCGGCTTCGTGGTGATCGGCTGGGACGGCAGCGCCCAGGCCTTCGATGCCCAGGCCCAGCCGGTGGGAGCGCGCCTCGCGCTGGCCCTGCCGCAGGCCCCCCAGCCGCCGCTGTCCAGCGCGCTCGCCAGCGGCGGCGTGGCCCAGGCGATGCCCGGCGATGCGCAGTTCAGCCTGGACCTGCTGCTGCCCACGCGCTGAGGCGGGCCGGCAGCGCGTGCGCCCTCCCGCTCAGGCCAGCGGGATGGGCAGCTTGCTGGAGTGCTTGACCTCTTCCATCACCGCGTAGGTGCGCGTCTCGCGCACGCCGGGCAGCTGCCACAGCACGGTGCCGGCGAAGCGCCGGTAGGCGTCCATGTCGGCGCAGCGGGTCTTGAGCAGGTAGTCGAAGCCGCCGGCCACCATGTGGCACTCCAGGATCTCAGGGTGCACCTGCACCGCGGCGCGGAACTCGTCGAACACGTTGGGCGTGGTGCGGTCCAGCAGCACCTCCACGAACACCAGCAGGCCCGCGCCCAGCAGGCGCGGGTTCAGCCGCGCCTCGTAGCCCTGGATGTAGCCCTCGCGCGTGAGCCGCTGCACCCGCGCCAGCACCGCCGTCGGCGAGAGCGAGACGGCCTCGGCCAGCTTGAGGTTGGAGATGCGGCCGTCGTCCTGCAGCTGGTGCAGGATGCGGCGGTCGGTGCGGTCCAGTTCGCCAGCCTGGGGGTCTGCCATGGTGAAAAACTCGTTGATGTCTTCTAAAAACCGAACAATATCCTAAGCGGAATCGGGACCATGGTGGAAGTTTCATCGAACCGTCAGGAGCCCGCCATGCCCGCCACCCTCAGCACCGACACCGCCCTGGACCCCGGCGCGCGCAGGGCGTCCGGCGAGGCGGCGCGACCCGTCCCGGCCGGGCCGGCCGCTGCCGGGCCGGCCCCCGTCGCGGCCCCGGGCGCCCGCCCTGCCGCGCGTGCGCGCTTCTTCGAGCCCTCCCCGGCGGCCGCCACGCCCTTGCGCCGCGCCGTCACCGCCGCCACCCGCATCCCCGAACCCGAGGCCGTGCAAGCCCTGCTGCCACACGCGCGCCTGGGCCCGCTGCACGCGGGCGTGCAGGCCCTGGCCCGGCGCCTGGCCGGCACGCTGCGCGAGCGTGGCTCCGCGGCCGGCCGCGCGGGCCTGGTGCAGGACCTGCTGCAGGAATACGCGCTCTCCTCGCAGGAGGGCGTGGCCCTGATGTGCCTGGCCGAAGCGCTGCTGCGCATCCCCGACAGCGCCACCCGCGACGCGCTGATCCGCGACAAGATCGCGCGCGGCCAGTGGCACACGCACCTGGGCCGCAGCCCCTCGCTCTTCGTCAACGCCGCGACCTGGGGCCTGCTGGTCACGGGCCGCCTGGCCGCCACCCACAGCGAGGACGGGCTCTCGGCCGCCGTGGGCCGGCTGGTCGCGCGCGGCGGCGAGCCGCTGGTGCGCAAGGGCGTGGACCTGGCCCTGCGCATGATGGGCGAGCAGTTCGTCACCGGCGAGACCATCGCCCAGGCCCTGCGCAACGCGGCCCCGCGCGAGGCCCAGGGCTTCCGCTACTCCTTCGACATGCTGGGCGAGGCCGCGCTGACGCAGGCCGATGCGCAGCGCTACCTGCGCGACTACGAACAGGCCATCGACGCCATAGGCCGCGCCAGCGCAGGCCGGGGCTTCCTCGACGGCAACGGCATCTCGGTCAAGCTCTCGGCCCTGCACCCGCGCTACAGCCGCGCGCAGGCCGACCGGGTGATGAACGAACTGCTGCCGGTGCTGCTGGGGCTGTGCGAGCAGGCCCGCCGCCACGGCATCGGCCTGAACATCGACGCCGAGGAGGCCGACCGCCTCGAGCTCTCGCTGGACCTGCTGGAGGCGCTGTGCCAGGCGCCGACGCTGGCCGGCTGGGACGGCCTGGGCTTCGTGGTGCAGGCCTACCAGAAGCGCTGCCCGGCCGTGATCGACGTGCTGGTGGACCTGGCCCGCCGCTCGGGCCGGCGGCTGATGGTGCGCCTGGTCAAGGGCGCCTACTGGGACAGCGAGATCAAGCGCGCGCAGGTGGACGGCCAGGACGACTACCCCGTCTACACCCGCAAGGCGCACACCGACGCCGCCTACATCGCCTGTGCGCGCCGGCTGCTGGCCGCGCCGCGCGAGATCTTCCCGCAGTTCGCGACGCACAACGCGCACACCGTGGCCGCGATCCACGCGCTGGCCGACCCGGCCGCGTGGGTGCCCGGGCAGTACGAGTTCCAGTGCCTGCACGGCATGGGCGAGCCGCTGTACGAGCAGGTGGTGGCCGACCCGGCCCAGGGCGGGCTGGGCCGGCCCTGCCGCATCTACGCGCCGGTGGGCACGCACGAGACCCTGCTGGCCTACCTGGTGCGGCGCCTGCTGGAGAACGGCGCCAACACCTCCTTCGTGCACCGCATCGCCGACGACACGCTGCCCCTGGACGAGCTGGTGCGCGACCCGGTGGAGCAGATCGATGCCTGGGCCGCGGCCGAGGGCCGGGCCGGGCTGCCGCACCCGGCGATCCCGCTGCCGCGTGCGCTCTACGGCGCGGGCCGCGCCAATTCGCGCGGGCTGGACCTGGCCAGCGAGGCCACGCTGCAGGCGCTGGCCTCGGACTTTGGCGACGCCGCCTGCGCGCCGCCGGTGCAGGCCCCGCCGCTGCTGGCGGCCGCGCCGCGGGGCACTGGGGCGGATAGCGCCGCACAGGTGGAGGCGGCCCCCACCGCGATGCGCGCTGTCACCAACCCGGCCGACCGACGCGACACCGTGGGCTTCACCCGCGACGCCACGCCCGCGGAAGTTCACGCCGCGCTGGACGCGGCCTGCGCCGCCGCGGCCGCCTGGGCCGCCACCGCGCCCGCGGCGCGCGCCCAATGCCTGGAGCGCGCCGCCGATGCGCTGGAAGCCGCCATGCCGCGCCTCATGCAGCTGCTGATGCGCGAGGCCGGCAAGACGGCGGCCAACGCGGTGGCCGAGGTGCGCGAGGCGGTGGACTTCCTGCGCTACGACGCGCGGCAGCTGCGCACGCACTTCGACAACGCGACGCACGTCCCGCTCGGGGCCGTGGCCTGCATCAGCCCCTGGAACTTCCCGCTCGCGATCTTCACCGGCCAGGTGGCGGCCGCGCTGGCGGCCGGCAACGTGGTGCTGGCCAAGCCCGCCGAGCAGACGCCGCTGGTGGCGGCCGAAGCGGTGCGCCTGCTGTGGGCCGCGGGCGTGCCGCAGGCCGCGCTGCAGCTGCTGCCGGGCGACGGCGCCGTGGTGGGGGCGGCGCTGGTGGCCGACCCGCGGGTGCAGGGCGTGCTCTTCACCGGCTCGACCGAGGTCGCGCGGCTGCTGCAGCGCGCGCTGGCCGGCCGTTGCACGCCGGCCGGCCGCGCGGTGCCGCTGATCGCCGAGACGGGCGGCCAGAACGCCATGCTGGTGGACTCCTCCGCGCTGGCCGAGCAGGTGGTGGGCGACGTGCTGGCCTCGGCCTTCGACAGCGCCGGCCAGCGCTGCTCCGCGCTGCGCGTGCTGTGCGTGCAGGAGGAGGCCGCCGACAGGCTGCTGGCCATGCTCCGCGGCGCGATGGCCGAGCTGCGCGTGGGCGACCCGGCGCTGCTGGCCACCGACGTGGGCCCGGTGATCGACGAGGACGCGCGTGCAGGCATCGAAGCCCACCTGGCGGCGATGCGGGCCCGCGGCCGCTGCGTGCACGCCGTGCCCGGTCACGCGCCGCAGCCGCTGGCGGGCGGCAGCTTCGTGCTGCCCACGCTGGTGGAGATCGAATCCATCGCCGAGCTGGAACGCGAGGTCTTCGGGCCGGTGCTGCACCTGCTGCGCTACAGGCGCGAGGACCTGGACGGGCTGCTGGCGCAGATCAATGCCACCGGCTACGGGCTCACCCTGGGCCTGCACACGCGCATCGACGAGACCATCGCACGGGTCAGCGCGGCGGCGCACGCGGGCAACGTGTACGTGAACCGCAACATGGTGGGCGCGGTGGTGGGCGTGCAGCCCTTCGGCGGCGAGGGCCTGTCGGGCACCGGGCCCAAGGCGGGCGGGCCGCTCTACCTGTACCGCCTGCTGCAGCGCGTGCCGCACGACGTGGCACTGCGGGCGCTGGCCGACAGTGCGGGCGCGGGCACGGCGTCCGCCCCGGCGGCCGAGCCGGCCGGGCCTGCGGCCCGCGCGCTGGCGGCGTGGGCGCGCAGCCGCCACCCCGAGCTCGCGGGCGCGCTGGCGCGGCTGGCCGCGCGCGTGCCCGGCCGCGCGGGCGTCGAGCTGCGCGGCCCGACCGGCGAACGCAACCTCTACAGCCTGCAGCCGCGCGAGGCGGTGCTGTGCCTGGCCGAGGCGCCCGCCGACCGCCTGCTGCAGCTGGCCGCGGTGCTGGCCGCCGGCAGCAGCGCCGTCTGGCCGGCGCAGGCCCAGGCCCTGCGCGCCAGCCTGCCCGCCGCGGTGCAGGCCTGCGTGGCGGTCGCACGCGACCCCTTCGCGCCCGGCGTCGCCTTCGACGCCGTGCTGCTGCACGGCAGCCTGCACGAACTGGCCGTGGTGCAGCAGCGCCTCGCGCAGCGCCCGGGCGCCGTGGTGCCGGTGGAGCGGCTCGCGCCCGGCGAAGAGGCGATCCCCATGGAGCGCCTGCTGGTGGAGCGCTCGCTGTCCGTCAACACCGCGGCCGCGGGCGGGAATGCGACGCTGATGACCCTGGGCTGAGCGCAGGCGCTGCCGGCCGCGCGGCCACGCGCCCCGGCGCAGGGGCCGCGCCACTCCGCACGGCCCGGGCCACGGGGCCCGTGCGCCGGCCCGGGTGCGCGACAATCGGCGAGGCATGCAGTCCCGCCATTTCATCCAGATCGTCCTGCTCTCCGCCATCTGGGGCGGCTCCTTCCCCCTGATCCGCATCGCGGCCCCCGCCTTCGGGCCCGTGCCCATGGCGCTGCTGCGCTGCGTGCTGGCGGCCGTGGTGCTCGCCGCCCTGATGCGCGCCACGCGCCAGCCCTGGCCGCAGCGCAAGCACTGGCGCGCCATCGTGGTGCTGTGCCTGCTGACGGTGGTGCTGCCCTTCCTGTGCTTCAACGCCGCCGGCCTGGTGCTGCCGGCCGGGTATTCGGCGGTGCTCAATGCCACGGTGCCCCTGTTCGGCGTGATGGCGGCCGCGATCTCGGGTGACGAGCGGCTCACCGCCCGGCGCCTCGCGGGCTGCGCCGTCGGCCTGGGCGGCGTGGCCCTGCTGGTGCAGCTGGGGCCGGTGGCCGCCGACTGGCGCGTGAGCCTGGGCGTGGCCGCCTGCGTGGTCGCCTCGGCCTGCTACGGTTTCGGCTCGGTGCTGATGAAGCGCGCCACCGAGTTGCACCATCCGCTGCCGGCCTCGGCCGCGGTGCACGTGGCGGCCTCGGCCGTGCTGCTGCTGCCGGCCGCCGCCTTCATGCCCCAGGTGCAGTGGCGCACGGACGCCCTGCTCGCCATCGCGGTGCTGGGCGCCTTCACCTCCGGCCTCATCTACTGGATCAGCATGCGGCTGATGCGCGAGATCCCGGCCAGCTCGGCGACCTCCTCAGCCTTCCTGATCCCGCTCTTCGGCGTGACCTGGGGCGGGCTGTTCCTGGGCGAGCCCTTCACGCCCGGCATGCTGCCCGGCGTGCTGCTGGTGCTGCTGGCCTCGGCCCTGGTGACCGGCTTCAACCCGCTGCAGGCCCTGCGCGGGCGCTGAGGCGCGACGGGGCGGCGGCGAGCACGCGGCGGCCGGGCCACCGCGATGCGGATCACCCTGCCTGCAGCAGCCGGCGCAGCTCCGTCTTCAGCACCTTGCCGTAGTTGTTCTTGGGCAGCGCGGCGACGAAGCGGTAGTGCTTGGGCCGCTTGAAGCGGCCGATGTGCGCCAGGCAGTGCGCGTCCAGGGCCTCGGCCGTGGGGGTCTCGCCGGGCCCCGCGACCACGAAGGCCACCACCACCTCGCCCCATTCGGCATCGGGCGCCCCCACCACCGAGACCTCGGCCACGCCCGGGGCCTGCAGCAGCACCTCCTCGACCTCGCGCGGGTAGATGTTGGAGCCGCCGCTGATGACCAGGTCCTTGCTGCGGTCGCGCAGGGTGAGGAAGCCCTCCTCGTCCAGCGAGCCCATGTCGCCGGTGGCCAGCCAGCCGCCGCGCAGCGCGGCCTGCGTGGCGGCCTCGTCGCGCCAGTACCCGGCCATGACGGTGTCGCCGCGCACCAGCACCTCGCCGACCTCGCCCACCGGCAGCGGCTGGCCCTGCGCGTTGGCCACGCGCACCTCCACCGGCGTCTGCGCGATGCCCACCGAGGCCAGCCGCTGCGCATGGCGCGGGTGCGTGCCGTCCGTGATCTGCGCACGCGAGAGCGCGGTGATGACCATGGGGCTCTCGCCCTGGCCGTAGATCTGCACGAAGCGCGGCCCCATCACGCGCAGCGCGCGCTGGATGTCGGCGACGTACATGGGCGCCCCGCCGTAGACGATGGTCTTGAAGCCCTCGCTGCCCTCGCCGCTGGCCTCGGCGTGCGCCACCAGGCGGCGCACGATGGTGGGCGCGGCGAACATGGCCAGCCGCCCCACGCTGCGCGAGAGCGCGAACAGCTCGGGGGCGTCGAAGCCGCCCGAGGCCGGCACCAGGTGGCGGGCGCCGGCGATCACGTGCGGGATGGCGTACAGGCCGGCGCCGTGCGACATGGGCGCGGCATAGACGATGGCGTCGCGCGCATCCACCGCATCCACGTCGGCGAAGTAGCCCAGGCCCATGGCCAGCAGGTTGCGATGCGTGAGCATCACGCCCTTGGGCTTGCCGGTGGTGCCGCTGGTGTAGAAGAGCCAGGCCAGCGCGTCCGGCCCGCGCTCTTCGATCTCCATGGGCGGGCCGTCCAGCAGCGCCGCGTAGGCCGGCCCGGTGACGTCGACGATGGGCACCTGCAGCGCCAGGTCCGCCTCCAGCCCGGGCGTGACGAAGACCTGGCGCGCCTGCGCGTGCTCCACGATCCAGGCGGCCTCGCGCGGGTGCAGCTTGGCGTTCATGGGCACCACCGCCAGCCCGGCCCACCAGGCGCCGTACACCAGCTCCAGGTAGGCCGGATGGTTGTGCATGAAGAGCGCGATGCGGTCGCCGGGCGCCAGGCCCTGGGCGCGCAGCGCGTGGGCGAGCCGGGCGCAGCGCGCGGCCCAGGCGCCGTAGGTGTGCAGCAGGCGGCCGCCGTGGAGGATGGCGGGGCGGTCGGGGTCGGCGCGGGCGATCCGCGCCAGGGTCTGGGCGAGGTTCATGGTCAGGCGCCGATGATGCCGCATGCGCCAGGTGCCCTGGCGCCGCCGCAGGGTGCGTCATGCGGGGTGCCCGGGGGCGGGCTGCACGCTGCAGGCATGATGCGGCCCCATGGTCGTGCTGCCTTCCTCCCTCCTTCCGCTGCCCGCGGGCCTGGTCGCCGTCACCGGCGACGAGGGCACGGGCAAGACCCGCCTGCTGCGCCGCCTGGGCGGCGACATCGCGCCCGCGCCCGGCGATCCCGCGCTGCCCGACGGGCTCTGGCTGGACCTGGCCCTGCCGGGACGCGACGCGGACACGCCCGCCGCGGTCTGGCGCGACCTGCAGGCGCGCTGCCCGGGCTGGGACGGCGCGCGGTGCGAGGAACTCGCACAGGCGCTGGGCCTGACGCCGCACCTGGACAAGCAGCTCTTCATGCTTTCCACCGGCAGCCGGCGCAAGGTCGCGTTGGCCGGGCTTCTGGCGGCCGGCGCCCGGGTCACCTGCCTGGACCAGCCCTTCGCCGCGCTGGACGCGGGCTCGGTGCGGGTGCTGCTGGAGGTGCTGGCCGAGGCCGCGGGCCCGGCGGCAGCGCCGGCCGGGCGCACCTGGGTGGTGGCCGACTATGGGGCCGATCCGCGCCTGCACTGGCAGCGCATCGTCAGCCTGGACGGCGGCGCGGGCGGCACAATCCCGGGATGAACGAGACACCGCAAGCGCTGGAGCCGCTGACCGCCGAGGACTACGACGCGCTGGACGCCGAACTCGACGCGATGCGCGAGCAGGACGAGGAAATCCCGCAGTGGGAGTTCTGCGAGGGCTTCATGGCCGCGCTGGTGTGCTGCCGCCGCAGCGTGCCGCCCGAGGACTACTGGCCCGTGCTGCTGGGCGAGACCTTCCAGCCCATGGCCCACATGGAATTCGTGTGGCGCTGGCGCCGCCGCTGGGCCGAGATCGAGGCCGCGCTGGACGCGCCGGTGGAGACGCTGGACGACGAGCGCACCTTCCAGCCCGAGATGCTGGACACGCGCGGCGCGGTGCTGTCCATGCCGGAGGAGGAGCGCCCCGAGGTGCCCGCCGCCGAGCTGCCGGCCTACGGGCAGGTCTGGGCCCTGGGCTTCATGTACGCGGTGGAAAGCTGGCCCGAGGACTGGGCGGCGCCGCGCGAACGCGAGGCGGCCGGCATGCTGGACGATGCGCTGCAGTGCATCGTGGCGCTGACCGAGGGCGACGACGCGCCGCCCGCCGTGTCCATGCTGAGCGAGGACGGCCCGCCCAGCGTGAGCGAGCGCCGGCTGGACGACATCGGCGCCGCGATCTGGGCGGTGTACGACCTGCGCCAGCTGTGGAAGAGCCTGGGCCCGCGGGTGGAGCAGGTGCGCCGCGCGGACACGCCCGGCCGCAACGACCCCTGCCCCTGCGGCAGCGGGAAGAAATTCAAGAAGTGCCACGGCGCGGGCTGAGCCGCCGGGCCGCCGTTCGTTGACCCGCCGGCTGCGCGGCCGGTCTCGTCAGGGCGGGCGGCTTTCTCGCTGCACCTCCGAGGGCGACGCGGCGGCTATCGCTGCGCCGCCTGCTCCAGCCAGTGCGCCACCCGCTCCGCGAGCATCTGCCCGTCGATGGGCTTGGCGAGGTAGTCGTCCATGCCGGCGGCGAGGCAGCGCGCCCGGTCCTCGACCGAGGCGTTGGCCGTGAGCGCCACGATGGGCATGGCCAGCCCCGCGCTGCGGAGTTCGCGCGCGGCCTCGTAGCCGTCCATGACCGGCATCTGGCAATCCATCAGCACCAGGTCGAAGGCGGCTTCGCGGCAGGCAGTCACGGCCTGCGCGCCGTCCTCGGCCAGGGTCACCTGGGCGTGGCCGGCGCGCGCCAGCAGGCCCTCGACCACCATCCGGTTCACCGCGTTGTCCTCGACCACCAGGATGCGCCCGCGGGCCGTGCCGGCCGCGCCGGCGCCCGCCGCCATGGCCAGGGCAGCCTCCGGCGCGTCCGCGCGCAGCGGCAGGTCCAGGGTGAAGGTGGCGCCCTGGCCAGGCTCGCTCTCCACCGTGATGTCGCCGCCCATGAGCCGCGCGAGCTCGCGCGAGATGGCCAGGCCCAGGCCGGTGCCGCCGTGGCGACGGGTGCTGCCCGCCTCCACCTGCGTGAAGCGCTTGAACAGGCGCGCCTGGTCCGCCGGGCTGATGCCGATGCCGGTGTCGCGCACCGCGATGCGCAGGCGCTCGCCCGCCACCACGCCGGCCTGCAGCGTGATGCGCCCGCTCGGGGTGAACTTCACGGCGTTGCCCAGCAGGTTGGTCAGCACCTGGCGCAGGCGCTGGCCGTCGCCGCGCACCGCGTCCGGCAGCCCCGCCGAGAGCGAGAACTCCAGCGCGAGGCCACGCTCGCGCGCCTTGATGCCCACCACCGCGGCCACGTCCTCCAGCAGGGCGTGCAGGGCCACGCGCTCCTCGCGCAGCTCCAGCCGCCCGGCCTCGATCCGCGAGACGTCCAGCACGTCGTCCACCAGGCCCAGCAAGGCGGCCGCGCAGCTGTCCAGCACGCCCAGCCAGGCGCGCTGCTGCGCGTCCAGCGGGCTGTCGGCCAGCATCCGGCTGATGCCGATGACGCCGTGGATGGGCGTGCGGATCTCGTGGCTCATGGTGGCCAGGAATTCGCTCTTGGCCCGGTTGGCGCTCTCGGCCGCCTGCAGCGCGGCCTCACGCGCGACGCGGGCCTGCATGCGTTCGTCGATGTTGCAGGAGGTGCCGACCAGGCGCGTGGCGCGGCCGCTGGCGTCGCGCTCGGCCACGCGGTACTGGGTGAGCAGCCACACGGTGCGCCCGTCGGCCAGCGGCAGCGCGTGCTCGACGCTGATGCGGTCCACCTCGCCCTTGAGCAGGGGCACCGCGAGCCGGCCCGGCGCACGGCCGTCCGCCAGGCGCGTGGCCGAGAGCGCGTCGCCCAGGCTGCGCCAGTCGGGCAGGCCCAGGGCCTCGGGCCAGCCGGGCGAGGCCTGCACTTCACGGGTGGCGAGGTCCATCTCCCACACGCCCATGCGCGCGGCGTCCAGGGCCAGCGCCAGCATGCCCCGGCTGCGCGCGAGTTCCGCCGTGGCCTGGCGCGCCACCGTCACGTCGGTGTAGGTGATGACCAGCCGCCCGTCGGGCATCACCGCACCGTGGCGCTCCACGATGCGGCCGTCGGGCAGGCGGCGGTCGTAGCGCGCCCGGGTCGGGTCGGTGGCCCCGCGCAGGCGCTCTGCGGTGAGCTCCTCGGGGCGGCCCGGGCCGTAGAAGCCCCGGCTCGCCAGGTGCGCGGCCAGGGTGCCGTAACTGGCGTCCGGCGCTTCCAGCAGGTGGTCCGGCAGGCCCATGTAGTCGCGCACCAGCGGGTTGCTGAGCTCGTGCCGCAGCTGCGGATCGAAGACCGCGAGGCCGGCCGGCATGTGCTGGATCACGTCCTGCAGCAGCTGCGTGCGTCCCTCGGCCAGGGCCACGGCTTCGTGCTCGCGCTGGCGCAGCAGCAGCACCTGCACCAGGCGCGCGGCCATGCGCTCCAGCAGCGCGGCCTGCGCCGGCGGCAGGCGGCCTGGCCGGTCCCAGAGCAGGCACAGCGCGCCCACCCGCTCGCCGTCGGGCATGCACAGCGGGGCGCCCACGTAGTGCGCGATGTGGGGCGCTTCGCGCACGCAGGCGGACTCACGGAAGCGCGGGTCCTGCGCGGCGTCCTCGACCTCGAAGACGGCGTCGGCCAGGATGGTGAAGGCGCAGAAGTTGCCCTCGCGCGGGAACTTGCGCCCGGCCGGCAGGCCCAGCGCCGACTGCACCCAGATGTGGTCCTCGCCGACCAGCGTGAGCATGGCGTACTGCGCGCCCGCCATCTCGCCCATCAGTTCGACCAGCCCGTCCAGCACCGGCTCGGGCTGCCGGTCCGCCAGGTCCAGGGCCTGCACGCGCCGCAGCCGCGTCGATTCCAGTGCCTGCGGCTCCGCCCTCTCGCCCATGCCATGCTCCCTGACGAACATGGCGCCGGACGACAGCCGGTGATTCCAGTCCGAAAGTTGTAACGTAAGGCAGTGTTCCGGGCCGGGATTAGGGAATTTGCTCAAGTGCGGCCCCGGTCATGGGCCGCACTTGACCTGGATCAACTGTCCCAGTCGCTGCTGCCGCCGCCGGCCCCGCCGTCGTCCCAGGAGCCGGCATCGCCGATGCCGAAATCCTGGCCGCCCATGTCGTTGTTGACCGAGGGGTCCAGCATGCCGTTGCCCTCGGCGCCGCCCATGGGGCCCAGGGCCGGGTTGCCCTCGATCGGGTTGCCCCGGTGGTCGAACATGCGGTGGCCGATCTCCTCGGCCGCCACCACGCCGGCACCGACGGCCAGGCCGGTCGCCAGGCCACGGCCCAGCGAGCTGCCGAGCCCGCCCTGCGGCTGTGCCGCGCCGGGACCGTAGCCAGGGGCATAGCCAGGCGGGTAGGCCCCCGGGCCGTAGCCGGGCGGCGGGTAGCCGCCGGGCCCGGCATAGGGACCGCCGGGACCGCCCATGCCACCCATGCCGCCCGCCATCGCGTCGGGCGGGTTGCGCCTGCGCATGAAGGCGGTCGCCGCCACGATCACCAGCACCAGCAGCGCGAGCAGGCCCCAGGGGAAGTGCGAGGCGGCGGGCGCGGGCGCCGGCTGCGGCGCCACGCTGCGGGCCGACTCGCCCAGGCCGCGCGTGGCGGCGCCGCCGCTGGGCACGGCCACCTCGCGCCGCAGGGCCTGCACCGCCTCGGGCTTGGCGAAGGGCAGGCCCGGGGCCAGGCGCTCGGCCTCGGCAAGCTCGCGCCGCGCCACGGCGGCATCGCCCTCGCGCGCCGCCAGCTCGGCCTTCACGTAGTGCGCCTTGCCGCTGTTGGGGTGGCGCTGCAGCACCTCGCCGATCATGCGGTCGGCCTGCTGCATCTGGCCGCTGGAGGCGGCCTGGTAGATCTGGTCGATGGTGGGCTCGCCCTGGCTCCATGCGGGCCCGGCGAGCAGCAGGGCGGACAGGACCAGGCCGGCCCAGGCGGCGGACTTTCTCATGGCATTGCTTCCTTTCATGGCCATAGCCTGCACAGATGGGGGCTGCAGGGGCGTGGGACAAGGGGTTGCGCCGCCGCAGGCGCAGGTCCCATGCACAGGGGCGGCACGGTCAGCCCACGGTCAGCCGGGCGGCTCGAAGAACGCGGGCTTGCGCGCGCGCGGCAGGGCTTTGAGGCACAGCTCCGCGCGCAGGGCCTCGCCCTTGCTGGGGTAGGCGCGCGCGGCCAGCACGCGCAGCGGCGGCCAGGCCCGCGTGAACTTCGCGCCGCGCCCGAACAGGTGCTGGTAGAAGCGCGCCTCCACGTCGAGCGCGACGCCGGCGTAGTAGGCACCGCCCTCGCACTCCAGCAGGTAGAGCCACCAGGGCCGGTCCGGCGCGGGCGCCTGCATGCTCAGGCCAGGAAACGGGCGATGCGCGCGAGCACGTCCTCGCTGCGCTCGCGGTGCGGGAAGTGGCCGGTCTGCGCCAGGATCTCCAGCTGCACCGGGCCGCCGCAATGCGCGGCGATCAGCTGCGCATGCACGGTGGCGCCGTAGGGGTCCGAGTCGCCGTGCAGCACCAGCACCGGCGCACGCACGCGCGGCAGCTGCTCGACCATGCTCCAGCGGGCGAAGTCCGGGTGCAGCCAGGTGTCAATCCAGGCGTCCAGCACCCAGCGGGTGCGCGGGCCGTGGTAGCGGGCCAGGCGCTCGAACTGCGCCGGGTCGCGGAAGGCCTCGCGCGCCTCGCGGATGCCCTGCAGCGTGGTGGCCTCGGCGAAGACCTGCGACGCGAGCGTGACCACCGCCTCGCAATCGCCCGCGAAGTCCATGGCGGCGTGCAGCGCCATGCCGCCGCCCACGCTGTGCCCCAGCGCCACGAAACGCGAGAAGCCCAGCTGGTCGCGCAGCGCCGGCAGCACGGCCTGCGCCTCGCCGGCGACGAAGCCCACGCCGGGCAGTGGAACGCGCGGGTCCGAAGCGCCGAATCCCCAGCGGTCGTAGGCCAGCACGCGCCGGCCGGTGGCCACCGCCAGCTGGGCGGGCCAGTCGCGCCAGAGCGCCACGCTGCCCAGCGAATCATGGAACAGCAGCAGCGGCGCCGGCGCGCCATCCCGGTCGCTGCCCGCCGGCGTCCAGCTGCGCGCGAAGAGGCGCACGCCATCGGGCAGCAGCAGGCTGTGGTCCTGCGCCTGGACCTGGCCCTGCGGCACGCCGGGCGGCTGCGCTTGGGCCGGGCTCACGGCCGGCCTCCGGCCGGGGCGGGATCGGGTGTCGGGCAAAGGCAAGGGGGCATGGCGGCGCGGGTGCGAAAACATCGATTGTCCATAACCGGGCGACCCGGGCCGCGCCGTGGGCTCCGCGGGGCGTGGGGCCGTCCGCGGGCCCAGGCCCCGATGCATCCGCGCAACTCAGCCGCGCGCCGTCCTACAGACTCGGCATGCACATCCGATTAGCATCGCCCGGAACGAGACAAGGCTTCCGTGGCAGTTGAACGCATCCGCAAGGGCGACAAGGTGAAGGCAGGGGACGGCAGTGGCCCGGTGATGGATGTGCTGGCGGTGTCCAACCACCTGGCCATCTGCGCCTGGCAGGACGCCGGGCAGAGCCGTGAAGCCGTGATGGAGCTGCACAGCCTGCGGCGCGTGGCCGCGCAGCAGCAACAGCAGGCCCAGCCCGTGCCGGACAGCACGCCCGCGCCCGCCGCCCCCGGCCCGGCGGCGGACCCGGACGCGGGCTGAGAGGCCGGTCAGCGGCCCAGGCCGGCGAGCTCGGTCGCGGCGTAGGCGCTGCCGGCGTTGCCCTTGAGGTGATCGACCAGCATCTCGCCCAGGCGCTCGGCGTGCTGGAACGGGATGCCGTGCGTGGCGCCGTCGATCTCGCGGCCGTGCAGGTGCGGGTTCAGCTGGAGGATGCGCCAGATGTGCGCGCGCGGAATGTCCTCGTCGGCGTTGCCCCACACCAGCAGGCCCTCGCGGCCGGCATCGCCCAGCGCGCGGTACGCAGCGGAATAGTCGCCCAGCGCGTCGCTGCGCAGGAAGGCCAGGAAGGCACGCTGGAACTCCGGCCGCGCCAGTTGCTGCGCGAACAGGGCCGCGTACTGGCCGGCGCGTGCCGAGCCCTGCCACAGCCGGGCGACGCGCGCGCCGGCCTGGCGTGGCAGCAGCAGCCGCAGCAGCGGCCCGCCCAGCAGCGGCAGCCGGGCCAGCCGCACCAGGCGCGCGCTCTCGCCGAAATCCAGCAGGGGCGCGACCAGGGCCAGGCTCTCCACCCGCTCGGGGTGCAGCATGCTGAAGTGGGCCGCAATGGCGCCGCCGAAGGAGAAGCCCGCCAGGTGCACCGGCGCCTGCAGGTCCAGCGCATCCAGCAGGCCGAGCAGCTGTTCGCAGAAGAAGGCGCGGTCGTAGCGCGCGCGCGGGCAGTCGGACAGGCCCTTGCCGAACATGTCGTAGCGCAGCACGCGGAAGCCCTCGGCCACCAGCGGCGCGACCTGCGCGTCCCAGGTCCACAGCGGCGCGGTGGCGCCGTGCAGGAGCACGACCACGGCGCCTTCGCGCGGACCGGCCAGCTCGTAGCAGGTGGCCCCGTGGGGCAGGAGGATCATTCGCATGGGCGGGGGCGGAGGGGACGTGCGCAGCTGGACGGGACCGGTCCCATTCTCGGCCATCCAGCTCAGCCAGACAATCGCCGGCCGGGGCCCCGCCTGCAGGCCCGGGCCGGCTTCCCTATACTGGCCGGCTTCCGGCGGCGCGCCCCTGCGCTGCCACGCCCCCACCTGAAGGTATCTCCCATGTCCCAGACCCCCGACTACACGCCGCCCGCGGTGTGGACCTGGAACAAGGCCAACGGCGGCCAGTTCGCCAGCATCAACCGGCCCGTGGCCGGCCCCACGCACGAGAAGCCCCTGCCCGTGGGCCGGCATCCGCTGCAGCTGTACTCGCTGGCCACGCCCAACGGCGTGAAGGTCACCATCATGCTGGAGGAGCTGCTCGCGCTCGGCCATGCCGGCGCCGAGTACGACGCCTGGCTGGTTCGCATCAACGAGGGCGAGCAGTTCGGCAGCGGCTTCGTCGAGGCCAATCCCAACTCCAAGATCCCGGTGCTGGTGGACCACAGCGGGCCCACGCCGCAGCGCGTGTTCGAGTCCGGCGCGATCCTGATGTACCTGGCCGAGAAGTTCGGCTCGGCCTTCCTGCCGACCTCGGGCGCGGCCCGCGCCGAGTGCCTCTCGTGGCTGTTCTGGCAGATGGGCTCGGCGCCCTTCCTGGGCGGCGGCTTCGGCCACTTCTACGCCTATGCGCCGGTGAAGATCGAGTACGCGATCGACCGCTACGCGATGGAGGTCAAGCGCCAGCTCGACGTGCTGGACCGCAACCTGGCAGACCGCCGCTACGTGGCGGGCGACGACTACACCGTGGCCGACATGGCGATCTGGCCCTGGTACGGCGCGCTGGCCAAGGGCCTGCTGTACGGCGCGGGCGAGTTCCTGCAGGTGCAGGAGTACAAGAACGTTCAGCGCTGGTCCGACGAGGTGCACGCACGGCCCGCGGTCCGGCGCGGCCGCATGGTCAACCGCACCTTCGGCGAACCCTCCAGCCAGCTGCACGAGCGCCACGACGCCTCCGACTTCGACACGAAGACGCAGGACAAGCTGGCCGCCGGCGGCTGAGGCCCGCGCCATGGTCACGCTCTACGACTGCGCCACCGCACCCAGCCCGCGCCGCGCGCGCATCCTGCTGGCCGAGAAGGGCATCGCGCACGAGACGGTGCAGGTCGACCTGCGCAGCGGCGAACAGCTGGGTGAGGCCTTCCGTTCGGTCAACCCGCTGTGCACGGTGCCGGCGCTGCGCACGCCCGAGGGCGTGGTGCTGACCGACAACGCCGCCATCGCCGCCTGGGCCGAGGCCACCCAACCCGAGCCGCCCCTGATGGGCCGCACGCCGCTGGAGAAAGCCGCTGTCGCGAGCTGGCACTGGCGGGCCGAGTTCGAGGGCCTCCTGGCCGTGGCCGAGGCCCTGCGCAACGGCTCGCCCGCCATGGCCAACCGCGCCCTGCCCGGCCCGCGCGACTACGCGCAGATCCCCGAGCTGGCGCAGCGCGGGCGCGACCGCATCGCGCATTTCTTCGACACCCTGGACGCCCAGCTCGCCAGCCACGAATGGCTGGCCGGCGAGGCCTTCAGCATCGCCGACATCACCGCCGTGGTGGCCG
Organism: Ramlibacter aquaticus; assembly: GCF_015159745.1. Taxonomy (GTDB): domain Bacteria; phylum Pseudomonadota; class Gammaproteobacteria; order Burkholderiales; family Burkholderiaceae_C; genus Ramlibacter; species Ramlibacter aquaticus. Next base: position 22,233 of record NZ_JADDOJ010000021.1, read on the forward strand.
TGGACTTCGCCCGCGTGGTCAAGCTGCAGCCGGGCGAGGCGCACCCGCACCTGCGGCGCTGGCGCGCGGCGATGGCGCAGCGGCCTTCGGTCGCGCTCTGACCCGGCGGCCGCAGCCCTTGCGACAGAACGCGGCGCGCCGCGTTCAACCGGCTTGCAGGGCCCGCCGCAGCGTGTCGGCGCACAGCTGCACGGCCGCATTCGCCTCGTCCAGCACCCGGCCCATGAGGATGAAGCCGTGGATCTGGCGCTCGAAGCAGACCAGCGTGGTGCGCACGCCGCTCTCGGTCAGGCGTTGCGCATAGGCCGTGCCTTCGTCGCGCAGCGGATCGAAGCCGGCCGTGAGCACCAGCGCGGGCGGCACGCCCTCCAGCGAGGCCGCGAGCATGGGCGAGGCGCGCCAGTCCAGGTTGTGCGTGTCGTCGCCGAAGTAGTGGCCGTGGAAGTAGCGCATGGTGTCCTGCGTGAGCAGGTAGCCCTGGCCGTTGGCCTGGTAGGACGCAGTGAGGCAGCGCTGGTCGGTGGCGGGATAGATCAGCAGCTGGAAGGCCGCCGGTGCGTCGCCCGCATCGCGCATGGCCAGCGCCGTCACAGCCGCGAGGTTGCCGCCTGCACTGTCGCCGCCCAGCGCCATGCGCGCGCCGTCGACCTGCAGCGAGGCCGCGTTCGCGCGCACCCAGCGCGCGGCGGCGAGCGCGTCGTCGCTGGCGGCGGGGAAGCGGTGCTCCGGCCCCATGCGGTAGTCCACCGCCACCACGGCGCAGCCGCTGCCGTTGGCCAGTTCGCGGCACAGCGTGTCGTGCGTGTCCAGGTCGCCGATCACCCAGCCGCCACCGTGGTAGTACACCAGCACCGGCAGCAGCGCGCCGGCCGCGCTGCCCGCCGGGCGGTACAGGCGCAGCGGGATCTCGCCGGCCGGGCCGGGCATGCGCAGGTCGCGCGATTCGCCCACGGCGGGCGGCGCGGGCTGGGTCACCGCCCGGCGCTCGCGGTAGAAGCGGCGCGCCTCGTCGACGCTGAGGGTGTGCGTGGGCGGGACGCCCTTGTCTTCCATCATGCGCAGCAGCGCACGGGCCTGGGGATGCAGCATTCGTTCTCCTTCGGGATGACGCATCCTAGTGCCGCGCGAGGGTTTGTCCTGTCGGGACCATCCCTCAAACCGCGCGCAAGCCCCCTGGCCGGCAGCGCGGCAGGCGCCTATACCTGGGCCATGGGCGCTGCGTCGCGCCCGACGCAGCAAGGAATGCGCGCCATGATGAATCACCTGGACATGATCGCCGGCCTCTTGGAGGCCGTGGTGTTCCCCACCCTGGTCGTGACCGGCGCGCTGGCCTTCTCGCACCGGATGCGGCAGGCCCGCGCGCTGGCGCGCGTTCAGGCCTGAGCCACCGCATCGCCCGCCGGCGCGATGCGCCACCAGGCGGGCAGCAGTTCGCGCACCGCGGGCCGGCCGAAGCGGTCGTCGATCAGCCAGACCACGCCGCGGTCCTCGGGCGTGCGGATCACGCGGCCCGCGGCCTGCACCACCTTCTGCAGCCCGGGCACCAGGTAGGCGTAGTCCCAGCCGCGGCCGAAGGCCTGCTCCAGCCGGGCCTTGAGCGCCTCGTTGCGCGGGTTCACCTGCGGCAGGCCCAGGGTGGCGACGAAGGCCCCCACCAGCCGGTCGCCGCGCAGGTCCACGCCCTCGCCGAAGCTGCCGCCCAGCACCGCGAAGCCCACGCCCTGCCCGCCCGGCTGGAAGCGGGCGAGGAAGGCACTGCGCTCGGCCTCGCCCATGCGGCGGGACTGGCGCCAGGCCGGCACCTGCGGGTGCGCGGCCTCGAAGGCGTCGGCCACCTGCGCCAGGTAGTCGAAGCTGCTGAAGAAGGCCAGGTAGTTGCCCGGCGCCGCCTCGAACTGGCGCGCGATCAGCTCGGCGATGGGCGCGACCGAGCGGCCACGGTCGGCCCAGCGGGTGGAGATGCGCTGCACGATGCGCACCTGCAGCTGCGCCGCGCTGAAGGGCGAGGCCACGTCCACCCAGGCGGTGTGCTGCGGCAGGCCCAGCATGTCCAGCGCATAGCGCGGCGGGCTGAGCGTGGCTGAAAACAGGGTGCTGGTGCGCGTGGCGGCGAAGCGCGGCGCGAGGAAGCTGGCCGGCACCAGGTTCTGGATGCGCAGCACCGCGTCGGGACGTCCGCCGCGCGCGGCCGGCTGCTCGCGCCACTCCAGCACCGAATGCTCGCCGAAGGTTTCCGCCAGCTTGAGGAAACCCAGCATGCCGAACCAGGCCTGCTGCAGACCCTCGTCCAGCGAGGCGCCCGGCGCGGCCTGCGCGAAATGCTCCTCGATGGCGGTGCAGGCGCCGCGCAGCGCCTGCAGGAAGTTTGCAGGCAGGCCGTCCAGCCGGTCGCCCGCCGCCTCGCGGGCCTTGCGCAGCGCCGACCAGCCGCGCTGCACCTTGTCGAGCGCGCCGCGCACCGCCTGCGGCACGGTGCGCCGCAGCGCGCGCAGGTCGGCCTGGGCGATCTCGGCCGAGTACATCTCGCGGGCACGCTCGACCAGGTTGTGCGCCTCGTCGGCCAGCACGGCGACGCGCCAGCCCTGCTCCAGCGCGAGCGCGTGGAGCAGCGCGCTGCCGTCGAACCAGTAGTTGTAGTCGCCCACCACCACGTCCGTCCAGCGGCACAGCTCCTGCGACAGGTAGTACGGGCAGACCGCATGCCGGCGCGCCACCTCGCGCAGGGCCGGGGCATCGAGCAGGCCGGACTGCAGCGCGTCGCTGCGCGCGGCGGGCAGCCGGTCCCAGAAGCCCCGGGCGAGCGGGCAGGATTCGCCGTGGCAGGCGCTGCCCGGGTGCTCGCAGGCCTTCTCGCGCGCGACCAGCTCCACCACCCGCAGGGGCAGCGTGCGCCCCGCGCCCAGGGCCTGCGCCGCGTCCAGCGCGAGCTGCCGGCCTGTGGTCTTGGCGGTGAGGTAGAAGACCTTGTCCAGGGCCTGCGCGGGCGCCGCCTTCAGCAGCGGGAACAGGGTGCCCACGGTCTTGCCGATGCCGGTGGGCGCCTGGGCCAGCACGCAGCGGCCGGTGGCCGCGCCGCGGTACACCGCCTCGGCCAGTTCGCGCTGGCCGGTGCGGAAGTCCGGATGCGGGAAGGCCAGCGCCTGCAGGGCCGCGTCGCGGGCCGCGCGGTGGGCGGACTCCTGCTGCGCCCAGGCCAGGAAGTCGCGGCACAGCGCCTCGAAGGCCTCGCGCAGCGCCGGCGCCTCCCAGGTCTCGGTGAGCACGGTCTCCCGCTGCGTCGCGATGTCGAAGTAGACCAGCGCGATGTCCAGCTGCGCCAGGCCACGCGCCTCGCACAGCAGCGCACCGTAGCAGCGCGCCTGCGCCCAGTGCAGCGCACGGTGGTTGGCGGGCTGGCGGGCGAGGTCGCCGCGGTGGGTCTTGATCTCCTCCAGCCGGTTCAGGGCGGGGTCGAAGCCGTCGGCGCGGCCGCGCACCTCCAGGCCCTCGAAACTGCCGCGCAGCGCGATCTCGGTTTCGTAGCCCTCGGCGCGCCGCTCGGTCACCCACAGGTGGCCGGCGATGCCTTCCTGCGCGCTGGGCGCGGGCGTGAAGCGCAGGTCCAGGTCGCCCCGCCGCGCGGCGAATTCGCAGAGCGTGCGGACGGCGACGGTGAAGGGCATCGGGGGATGGTAGCGGAGCGGCCGGGGCCCCGCCCCCTGCCGCTCAGTACGTGGCCAGGGACTGCAGCAGGCTGCCGGCCCTGGGCGTGCCCAGGCCCGTGGCCAGGTCGTAGCCCGGGCGCGCGCTGCAGGTGAAGCAGTCGCCGTTGCTGCCCGACGTGACGTCGTCGAAACCGGCGCCGTAGCTCATGGAGAAGCGCGCGATGGACTGGTAGAGCGCGGTGTGCACGGCGGTGCCGGCCAGCACGGCCTTGCCGGCGAGCTGGCGCCGGGCGTTGGCGTCGGCCAGCAGGCCGGCCCACAGCGGCGCGACCGCGCTGGTGCCGCCCACCAGGTACCAGGAGGGCCCGGTCCCTGCGTCGGCGTAGACCATCATGGCGGTGGCCGGGTCGGCGTCGGCCGACACGTCCGGCACCTGGCGCCGCGCCGGGCGGGTCATGGAATAGCCGGCCTGGTAGGCCGGCGCGTCGCGCCAGGCACTGGCGGCGCCGCCCGCGCTGGACCAGGCCGTCTCGGTGCGCACGCCATCGACGAGCTTGAGCGAGGTGCCGCCCGCCGCCAGCACGTTCGGGTGGGCCGCGGGCCAGGACACGGTGCCGCCGTTGAAGCCGCTGTCGCCGGCGGCGGCCACGAACAGCATGCCCTCGCCGCCGAACACGCCGTCGTACAGGGCCCAGCCGCTGCTGTCGGGCGCGCCGAAGCTCATGCTCACGGTGCCCGGCCCCATGCGGCTGGCGAGCTGGATCGCGCCGGCCAGGTCGCTGCCGTAGGCCGTGGGCGAGACGACCACCACGATGCGCGCCAGCGGCGCCATGGCATGCACCATCTGCACGTCCAGCTGCTCCTCGACCGCCCAGCGGCGGTCGACGCTGGCGCTCACCGGGCCGAAGCCGCCGCCGCTGGTGGCACCGACCACGGCGAAGCTGCAGCCCGTGGTGGACGCCGGCGCGAGCGGCAGCGCGCTGGTGTAGCTGATGCTGGTGGCGCTGCAGCCCGGCAGGCCGAACTGGCTGGCGCTGGCGTTCAGCATCGAGAGCGTCGCCGGGTCGTGCGTGGCGACGATGACGTACACGGTCTGGCCGGCGCCCAGGCGGGCACCGGCATCGGCCCCCAGGTCGGCGGGCGATGCGGCGGCCACGCTGTCCAGCCCGTAGGCCTGGCGCAGCTGCGGCGGGGTGAAGTACGCCGGCGCCGTGCCCGTGGCCGCCACGGCCAGCACCGCGCGCGGCCCGTTCAGCGGCGCGCCGTCCAGGGCCAGCACGCGCGAGAGCGGCGCGGCCATCGCGAACTCCACCGCCTGCGTGGACGTGCCCTGCTCCTGCGGGGGCGCGGGCAGCTCGAAGGGCTGGCCCTGGGCCAGCGCAGCCGCCTGCTCGAACAGCAGCTCGGGCGCGGCGGCCGGCAGCGTGTCCACGCCGGTGGCGGGCGTGGCGCTGGCCGAGGCGTTCACCGGCCCAGGGCTGCCGCCACCGCCCCCGCCGCCGCAGCTGGACAGGGCGAGCATGAGGGCCAGGCTGGCCACGGAAGGGGAAAGGCGGGGTCGCATGGAGGCCAGGGAAACGATGAGCTTGCGGCCCAGTCTAGGCAGCGGCCCGGCCTGCCCTATGAGCAGGATGCCTAAGCCCTTCAGGAAATTCCCTAGGGCTGGCCCGCTCTCCTCTGTGGCGGCCTACAGGCGCGCGCGAAGGCCGCCGATGGACGCTGCATGCGGGCCACGGCAGCGTGACGAAATCCACTGCCAGAGGAACCGACCATGCCTGCCCACCCCCTCCATTCCATCCTGCCGGGCCTGGGCCTCGCCCTGTGCACGCTCTGTGCGGGGGCCGAAACCGCGCCCGGACCGGCGATGCCGCCGGCACCGCAGCCCGCCCTCGCGGCGACCCCCGGCGCGCAGGTGCAGGTGCCTGAGGCCCTGCTCACCCGCGTGCGGGTGGTGCACCACCGCGTGGTGCACAGGAAGACCGTGGTGACGCGGCGCACCGTGCGCCACACGAGCAGCAGCAGTTCCAGCAGCTCGACGGCGGCCCGTGCCCGGCCGGGGGCAAGCGCGCCGGCCCGCTAGGACCGTGACCTAGCCGGCCGTGGCCCCGGCCGCGGCCAGGCCGTGGTGCGGCAGCGCGTCCTGCAGGGCCTGCACCAGCCGCTCGGGCGGCACCGGCTTGGCGAGCACCTTCAGGCCCAGCGAGACGGCGTCCTGCAGGCGGTCGGTGTAGCCCGTCATCAGCAGCACCGGCAGGGCCGGCGCGCGCTGCGCGAGTTCGCGTGCGAGGTCGATGCCGGTCATGCCCGTGCCCAGCGAGATGTCGCTGATCACCACCTGCGGCAGCACCGGCTGGGCCACCAGCGCGGCCAGCGCGGCCTCGGCCGAGCCGAAGCGCGACACCGTGGCGCCCGTGCTTTCGAGGATGGCCTGCAGGGAGGACGCGATGTCCTCGTTGTCCTCCACCAGCATCACGCGGGCATGCAGGGCGCCGGGCGCGGCCGGCGCGCCACGTACCGCCGCCACCCCTTCCCGGCGCGAGGCCGGCAGCAGCAGCGCGACCGTGGTGCCCTGGCCGGGCTCGCTGTGGATCTGCAGGCGGCCGCCGCACTGCTGCACGAAGGTCTGCACCTGGCTCAGGCCCAGCCCGGTGCCCTTGCCGATGGGCTTGGTGGTGAAGAAGGGCTCGGTCACGCGGGCCAGCAGCTCGGGCGCGATGCCCTCGCCCGTGTCCTCCACGGCCACGCGCACCCACGGCAGGCCGGCCGGGCCGCCGGGCGCGTCTTCGGGGGCCGCTGCGGGCCCGGCGACGATGCGGATGCGGCCGCCGCCCGCGATGGCGTCGCGCGCGTTCAGGCACAGGTTGATCAGGGCCAGCTCCAGCTCGGCTTCGTCCACCGTGACCGGCAGCGTGTCCGGTGCCACCTCGACCTCGATCGCGAGGTCGCGCCCCAGGGTGCTGGTCATCAGCGTGCCCACCGCGGGCAGCAGGTCCTGCAGTTGCACGCTGCGCAGCTGCAGGGGCTGGCGCCGCGCGATGGCCAGCAGTTGGCGCGTGAGCTGCGCCCCGGCCGCGACAGCGCGGTCCATGGGCGCGAGCGCCTGGTCCACCGGCCGGCCCCGCTCCTGCAGCTTGCGCGCCAGCGCGACATTGGCCTGCACCACCATCAGCACGTTGTTGAAATCGTGCGCCACGCCGCCGGTGAGCCGGCCCAGCGCCTCCATCTTCTGCGCCTGCCGCAGCGCCTCCTCGGCCCGCAGCCGCTGCTCGTACTGCTGCTCGTGCGCGAGCGCGATCGCATGCTCGCGGCGGGCGCCGCGCAGGGCGAACCAGCACAGCCCGGCCAGGCACAGCGCCAGCGGCAGCGTGAAGGCGGCCAGCACCCAGGTGCGCATGCGCCAGGGCGCGAGCAGCAGGTCCTGCCGCCCGGTGGCGGCCGCGTACAGGGGCAGCGTGCCGACACGGCGGAACGACACCCAGCGCGGCTGGCCGTCGATGGAGCTGACGCCGCCGTGGCTGCCGGCGGCGTCGCCCCGCTGCATGGCGGCCAAGAGCGGGCTGGCGTCGCCCAGGTGCGAGCCCTGGGGCGGCTCCGGGTAGCGGGCGATGATGGTGCCGTCGGCGCGGAACAGCGAGAGCGTGAGCCCGGGCTCGTCGCCCAGCTGCTTGCTGAAGAACTCGCGGAAGTAGGCCGGCAGCAGCGACACCGACAGCACGCCGGCGAACTGCCCGTCGGGCCCGTTGCGCCGCTGCGTGAAATCGAAGAAGAGCTCGCCGGTGGTGCGGCTGCGCAGGGGCGCGCTGACGAACCAGCTGCGGCCCGGCGCGTCGCGCGAGGCGATGAAATACTCGCGGTCGCTCACGTCCAGGCTGGGCGGCGGGTCGGGGCGCAGGTTGGTGGCGATGGGCCGGCCTGCTTCGTCCCACAGCCACACCGACTGCAGCTGCGGCAGGTTCTTCACCAGCGCGGCGAGCTGGCCGTGCAGCTCGGCGCTCTGCGCGTGCAGGGCCGCGTTCGACTGCCCCTGCGTGCGCGAGAGCACGGCGCGCGAGATGACCTCGTTGGTCTCCACGATGCGCTGGGCCTGTTCCTGCGCGATCTGGGCCAGGCGGGTCAGCCGCGCGCGCGCCTCGGCCTCGGCCTGGCGGTGCGAAGACCAGCCCACGAAGACCAGGAGCAGTGCCGGGCCCAGCAGGCTGAGCAGCAGGGCCGCGCGCAGCCAGGCGGCCGCGCGCGTCTCCCGCGCGAGCATGCTGGCGACGGAACTGGGGGGAATGGAAGACTCGGGCATGGCGGCGCGCTGCGGGCGTGCACGCAGTATAGGGAGCGCACCGTTCCAGGGCGACCGGCCTGCAAGAGCCTGGCGAGGTTCGAAGGTCTCCAGCCCAGCCCGGCGGCGGGGTGCCGCCGGGCCGGATGCAGCTCAGCCGCGCGCCAGCCGGAGCACGGCGGCAGCGAACCCCTCGGGCCACTCCTGCGGCAGGTTGTGGCCCACGCCGGGCACCACGTCGTGGTCGCGCGGGCCGCTGAAGTGGCGCGCGTGGGCGGCGGCCGCGCACGCGGGCCGCACGCCGTCGTCGGCGCCGTCGAAGGTGAGGCTGGGCACCGCGATGCGCGGCTGGGCGGCGAGCTGCTGCTCGATGGCCGCATACGCCGCATCGCCCGGCACGATCCCGTAGCGGTGCCGGTAGGAGTGGATGACCACCTCCACGTAATCCGGGTTGTCGTAGGCGGGCGCGCTGCGCTCGAAGCAGGCCGGGTCGAAGGCCCAGGTGGGCGACCACTCGCGCCAGAGCAGGTGCGCCAGCGCGCGCCGGTTCTGCGCCAGCCCGCGCCGGCCGCGCTCGGTGTGGAAGTAGTACTGGTACCACAGGCGCCGCTCGGCCTCGGGCGTGTCGGGCTCGCCGGCGTGCGGGATGTCCTGGATGTTGTAGCTGTTGACCGAGACCAGGCCCCTGCAGCGCTGCGGCCACAGGGCCGCCACCACGCAGGCCGCGCGGCCGCCCCAGTCGTAGCCCGCCAGTACCGCGCGCGGCAGGGCCAGCGCATCCATGAAGGCGAGCAGGTCCGCGCCCAGGGCGGCCTGCTCGCCCGAGCGCGGCGTGTCCGCGGCGAGGAAGCGCGTGGGCCCGTGGCCGCGCAGGTGCGGTACCAGCACGCGGCAGCCCTGCGCGGCCAGTCGCGGTGCCACCTCTTCATAGCTGTGCACGTCGTACGGGAAGCCGTGCAGCAGGACCACGGGCGGGCCGTCCTGCGGGCCGCTGGCGTGGAAGGCCAGGTCGAGCACGCCGGCCCGGATGCGATGCAGTCCGCCGAGGGGGTTCATGCCGGCGAGCTTGCCACAGCGCGGCGCGCCCGGCGCACGTCGGCCCATCCATTCGCCCCGGCTGTCCGGCAAGGCCGATGCACCCCGTCGCCGTGCGCCGACACGCGCGGGCCGCGCGCGCGGCGAGCATCGCCGGATGGCCGAATCCGCAACCGCCATCTATGGCGCCATGGCTGCGAACCTCGCGATCGCCGTCACCAAGTTCGCCGTGGCCGGGGTCACCGGCAGCTCCGCGATGCTCTCCGAGGGCGTGCACTCCCTGGTGGACACCGGCGACAGCATCCTGCTGCTGGTGGGCCTGCATCGCAGCCGCCGCGCGCCCTCGGCGGACCATCCATTCGGCCATGGCAAGGAGCTGTATTTCTGGAGCCTCATCGTCGCCGTGCTCATCTTCGGCCTGGGCGGCGGCGTCTCGGTGTACGAGGGCGTGCAGCACATCCGCGCGCCCGAGCCGCTGGCCGACCCCTTCTGGAACTACGTGGTGCTGGCCTGCGCGGCGGTCTTCGAATCCATCAGCCTGGGCATCGGGCTGCGGCAGTTCCTGCGGCAGCACGCAGGGCAGCCCTTCTGGAAGGCCCTGCGCAGCAGCAAGGACCCGTCCACCTTCACCGTGATCGCCGAGGACAGCGCGGCCCTGGCCGGCTTGGCGATCGCGGCGGCAGGCATCGCCGCGAGCCAGGCGCTGGGGATGCCGGAACTGGACGGCGTCGCATCCCTGCTCATCGGGGTGCTGCTGGCCGGCGTCGCGATCCTGCTGATCCGCCAGTCGCGCGGGCTGCTCGTGGGCGAGGGCATACGGCCCGAGACCGCGGCGGCGATCCGGGAGATCGCGCACCAGGAGCCGGGCGTGACCGGGGTCGGGCCCATCCTTTCCATGTACGTGGGCGCGGGGGACGCCCTGGTGACCATGGACCTCACGCTGCGCGAGCACTGCAGCGCCGGCGAGGTGACACAGACCATACGCCGCATCGAGCAACGCGTGCGCGAGCGCTTTCCCACGCTGCGCCGCATCTACATCGAGCCGGTGGCCGCGCTCACGGGCGGGGCCCAGCCCGCCTGAGCCAGCGACGCCTCCGGGCACGAGCCCGACCTCATCCGCGCACCCCGACTCATCCACGTCACACGGCCGGTTGTGGCCCGGCCACACCGGGGCTCGGCCTTGACATGGCGCAAGTGCAGCGTCAGGTGCCTGCCGATACTGGATGCGTCCACTTCGCACGATGAGAGCCAAACAACAGCTCAACTGGCTGGTCCAGGCCCTGTTGCTGCCAGCCGCGTTGGCCGCAGCGCTGCTGATCGTCCATTCGTTTCGCCAGCAGCGGGCCGTCGTCGAGCAGAGCGCGCTGGAGACCGCGCGCGCCCTGACGCAGGCCGTGGACCTGGAACTCGCCAGCGGCCGCACCGCCCTGCAGGTGCTCGCGACCTCGCCGCACCTCGCCGCCGGCGACATCGGCGCCTTCGACCGCCAGGCGCGCGCGGTGCTCAGCCAGATCCACGGCAACAACATCACCCTCACCGACCGGTCGGGCCAGCAGCGCCTGAACACCCTGCAGCCCTTCGGCCAGGCCCTGCCCCACAACGGCAACCCCGAGGTCGTGCGCCGCGTGTTCCAGACCGGGCAGGCCTTTGTGTCGGACCTGTACCTGGGCCCGGTGTCGCGCCAGCCGGTGATCGGCATCGACGTGCCGGTGCTCAGCGGGGACGAGGTCCTCTACGACCTGTCGATGGGCTTCTTCCCGGACCGCCTGGGCGAGACGCTCAAGCGCCAGAAGCTGCCGGCGGGCTGGGTGGGGGCCATCCTCGACAGCCAGGGCTTCGTGGTCGCGCGCACGCGCGAGGCCGAGCGCTACGTGGGGCAGCGGGCGGCGCCCGCGCTGCTGCAGGCCATGGCCGGCGCGTCCGAGGGCCGGCTCGAGACCGACGCGCTGGACGGCGTGCCCGTGGTTTCGGTCTTCAGCCGCTCGGGCGTTTCCAGCTGGTCCGTGGCCATCGGCATCCCGCGCGCCCAGTTCGAGCACCAGCTGTGGGTGTCGGTGGCGTGGCTGCTGGGGGGCACGCTCGCCTTGCTGGCCGCCGGCTTCGCCCTGGCGCGGCGCCTGGGCGAGCGGATGGTGCGGCCCATCAGCACCCTCACCCACCACGCGGCCGCCCTGGGCCGGGGCGAGAACGTGCGCGTGCCGCCCCTGGATCTCGAAGAGGCGGACGAAGTAGGGCGCGCCCTGGACGCCGCCTCCAGGATGCTGCGCGATCGCGAGGACATCCTTGCCTTCGTCAGCCACGACCTGCGCAACCCCCTGGCGATGCTGATGCTCAACATCCAGGTCGCCCAGCGGACGGCACGCAAGCTCCCCGGCGGCGAGCCGCTGTACGCACTGCTGGAGCGCATGGAACAGTCGGGCGGTCGCATGGCGGGCATGGTGGACGACCTGCTGGCCGTGGCCGTGTCGACGCGGCGCCGCCAGTCCATGCTGAAGCTCGCGGCCGTCAGCCCGCTCTGGCTGCTGCAGCGCTCGCGCGAAGCGTTCGCGCCCCTGGTCGCCCGTGGCGACATCGAGTTGCGCGTGGAGGCCGCGGACGGGCTGCCCGATGTGCAGGCCGACGCGGACCGCATCCTGCGCGTGTTCGCCAACCTGCTGGACAACGCGTTCAAGTTCACGCAGCGGCCCGGGCGCGTGCTGCTGGCCGCCAGCGCCCAGGAGGGCTTCGTCCGGTTTTCGGTGGCCAACAGCGGCCCGCCGCTGCCGCCGGAAGACCTGTCGCGAATGTTCCTGCCGTTCTGGCAGGCCAGCGAGGACCGGCGGGGCGCAGGCCTGGGCATGGCCATCTGCCGCTCCATCATCGAGACCCACGGCGGCTGCATCTGGGCCAGCGCGGAAGCCGGCATGAGCGTGAGGATCTTCTTTGACCTGCCGGTGGCGACGGCGTCCATGGAGGAACGCGAGGACCGGGACGCGACACCCACGGAGCCGGCGATGTAGGCCGGGCACCCTGCCGGGCGGCGCGGCGTCTAGGAGATCGTCAATCGGCAGGAATCGCCGACGGATTCGCGCCACACGCTGACGCTGGCGAGGCCCGCGAAGCGGGGCCGCAGCTGCGCCGAGATGAACCTGCAGAGGTTTTCCAAGGTCGCAGGGCCCAGGCCAGGCACCTCATCGAGCAGGTGATGGTCCAGCTGCTGCTGCACGCTGGCGATCTCGCGCCGCACGATGCCCAGGTCCACCACCATGCCCTGCGCATCGGGGGTCCCGGCGATGGTCACCTCGGCGTGGTAGGTGTGGCCGTGGATGCGGGCGCTGGACACCGTGTCGATCTCCCGCTGCAGCGAATGCGCCGCGTCGAAATGAAAGCGCTGGCTGACTTCGAAGTTCATCGCAGGCCGACCATCTTGTGCATCTGCGTGCCGAGCTTCCATGCCGGATGACGCAGGCACGCGTCAATGCATGAAGCCGTGTTGGCCCGACGCTCGAGCCCGTCCATGGGCTGAAGGAACCGGTGCGCGAAGGGCAGTTCGCTCAACTGCTGCAGGTCGAAGCCGGGCTGGGGCCAGACGAGCTTGAGTTCGTTGCCGTGCCGCAGCAGCCACTCTGACCCGGCCTTGGGGCTGACGCAGATCCAGTCGATTCCCGGCGGTGGCAGCACGGTGCCGTTGGTTTCGACAGCCACCACGAAGCCCTTGTCGTGAAGGCGGCCCAGCAGGGCCTCGTCCACCTGCAACAGGGGCTCACCCCCGGTGAGGACCACGAAACGGTGCGAGCGGTCGGCGCCGGGCCAGTGGCTTTCGATGGCATCCGCCAGCGCTTGCGCGTCCTCGAACTTGCCCCCACCGCTCCCATCGGTGCCCACGAAGTCGGTGTCACAGAACTTGCAGACCGCGTCCGCCCTGTCCGCCTCCCTGCCCGACCACAGGTTGCAGCCCGCGAAGCGGCAGAAGACGGCCGGGCGGCCCGCGTTGGCACCCTCGCCCTGCAGGGTGTAGAAAATTTCCTTGACGGCGTAGGTCACGGCGCCACCTCGCTTCGGGCAGCTTGCCCGGCGGCAAAAGCCCGGTAGCCGCGCTGCCTCAGTTCGCAGGCCGGGCAGGCGCCGCACCCGTGGCCCCAGTCATGGAGCTCCCCGCGTTCGCCCAGGTAGCAGGTGTGCGTGTCACTGCGAATGAGGTCGACCAAGGGTGTGCCGCCGAGCGCGTGCGAGAGTTGCCAAGTGGCCGCCTTGTCGAGCCACATCAGCGGCGTCTCGATGACCACGGGCGCGGCCAGACCCAGGCTGATCGCCACCTGCAGCGCCTTGAGCGTGTTGTCCCGGCAATCGGGGTAGCCTGAATAATCGGTCTCGCACATGCCGCCGACCAGCACGGTCAGCCCGCGCCTGTACGCCACCGTCGCCGCGAAGTTGAAGAACAGCAGGTTGCGCCCCGGCACGAAGGTGGTCGGAAGCCCCGCTGCCGACATCTCGATCGCCTTGTCCTGGGTCAGGGCCGTGTCGCTGATCTGGCCCAGCAGCGAGAGGTCGAGCAGGTGGTCCATGCCCAGGCGGTCCTTCCACTGCGGGAACTCCTGCCGAAGGCGTGCCAGGACCTGCGTGCGGCAGGTCAGCTCCACGGCATGGCGCTGGCCGTAGTCGAAGCCTATGGTTTCGACCCGGGCATAGCGGTCCAGGGCCCATGCGAGGCAGGTCGTGGAATCCTGTCCGCCAGAAAAAAGAACGAGGGCTGCGTCGTGCATAAGAAGCCCTCGATTATCCCCCCGCGCCAGGGACACGGCAGCCTCCAGCCCATCGGCCGGAGGCCTGTCCGCCCGGCCCCGGCCGACCTCTTGCGCCGCGGGCTGCCGTATGCTGGCGCGATGGCCGCCGACCCTTTTAACCTCGAGCGTTTCGTCGCGGCGCAGTCCCCGGTCTGGGCCGAGGTCTGCGAGGAGTTGAGCCAGGGCAGGAAGCGCACGCACTGGATGTGGTTCGTGTTCCCGCAGCTGAAGTCGCTGGGACGCAGCGAGACAGCCCGCTTCTATGGCCTGGCCAATGCCGACGAGGCCCGGGCGTACCTCGCGCACCCCCTGCTGCGGCAGCGGCTGCTGGCCTGCTGCGACAGCCTGCTGGCGCTGGAGGGCATGCAGGCCCGCGAGATCCTTGGCGAGGTGGACTCGATGAAGCTGCGCTCCTGCCTCACCCTCTTCGACGCCGTCGCGCCCGAAGAGCCCCGGTTCCACGCGTGCCTGCTGCGCTATTTCGACGGTGAACGCGACAGCTTGACGCTGTCCGCATTGCGCCGCTGAGCCGTCCTGCCGACGCGACCGGAGACGGCCCGGCCTCCGTGCATGCGCCCTGCCCGGCGCACGCTCACCAGGCTTCGCTGCCCGGCTCGCCCTTGAACGGGCCGGCCAGGTCGGGCGTGACCCAGCCGCCGTAGAAGCCGCCCGGCTGGGCCCTCGCAGGCAGCCCGCCGACGCTGCAGCTCAGGCCGTGGGCGTAGAACGCCACGCCATCGGCCAGCGCTTGGGCGCCCGCCATCGGCTGCGGGTAGCTCCACGCGTGCGAGGGAAGCCGCTTGGGGCCGTGCACCAGATCCCAGTAGCGGGCGGGGCCCTTCCATTCGCAGAACGACGCGCCAGGCGCCGGCCGCAACAGCTCGCGCGCCACGTCGTCCCAGGGGATGTAGTAGGTGGGGGGATGCGCGGTCTCCAGCACCCGCACGCTGCGCGTGCTGCAGGCGACCAGAAGGCCATCCCACACGATGCGAACCTCACGGGGCTCGGGCGCCAGGCGCGGCGGCCGCGGAAAGTCCCACACCGACAGCTGGCCGGCCTTCGGCGCTTCGGCGAAGTGCGGCCGCGCCTGGCCGCGCCACACCCACTGGTCGCGCGCAGCCTGCAGCCAGGTGTCCGGGGGCGGCGTCTTGGCAGTCATGGGCCGGAGGTTAGCAGCCGCACGGGCAGGACGGGATCGGCCGACACCGCCGGTCCGGCGCCTCGTGTTTCAGCGACCGTGGCACCCCCGCGCACTCGGGCCCGCCCTAGGCAGGCGACCGGCCCGCGCCCGGAATGCCTTCGCTGATGTGGCGCTCCGCCTCGACACCGTCCTGCGGCGCCCCCTGTGCCTCCGGCGAGCGATCAGTGCTGGACTTGCCTGATGCACGTCCTGACGATGCTGAATCGGGGCGGGGATCGTGATCCCCGTCGGCGCGGTACTCATGGGTCTTTCCGCTGATCGGGGTGGACGCCATCGCTTCGGTCGCCTCGGCGCGTTCGCCGGTCGGCTCGAGCTTTTGCTTGCTGGACATGGATGTCTCCTGAGGTGTCGCCACAGACTAAGACCGCGGTAGCGCGCCGGTGTCGGACGGCGGCTCGAAGACCGATCAGCGCAAGGCCCTGCCCCTCTCATCGGGTCACGCACCCGGGCCAGGGAACTGCCGGCGGAACTTCGAGCGCGGGGCCCTGCCGTGACCCGGCGCCAGGCGTCAGGCGTAAAGCTGGGCCGTAACCCTGCGTCTGCACGGGATCGCCACCTTCGTTACCATCCCGCCACATTTGAAGTTACGCCCCCTAGAACAAGGAATCCTCCATGTCCCGCTCTTTCCGCGCATCCCTTCTCGCATCGTGCCTGTTCGCCCTCGGCGCGACGGCCCTGCCCGTCCAGGCGGCCGCGCCTTTTGCCAAGACCCAGGCGCCCGGTTTCTACCGCATGCCGCTGGGGGATTTCGAGATCACCGCGCTGTCGGACGGCACGGTGAAGCTGCCGGTCCTCGACCTTCTGAAGGGCGACAAGGCGCGCGAAACCGACGCGCTGCGCCAGAACTTCCAGGAGAACCCGCTCGAGACTTCGGTGAACGGCTACCTGGTGAACACGGGCAAGCAACTGGTGCTGATCGACACGGGCGCTGCAGGCCTGTTCGGCCCGACGCTGGGCAACCTGCTGAAGAACCTGCGCGCCTCCGGGTACCGGCCCGAGCAGGTCGACCAGATCCTGATCACGCACATGCACCCGGACCACGTGGGCGGGCTGATGGCCGGTGCGCGGCGCGCCTTCCCCAACGCGACGCTGCACATCGACAAGCACGACACCGACTACTGGCTGGCGAAGGCCAACCTGGACGCCGCCCCAGCTGATGCGAAGGGCTTCTTCCAGGGCGCGATGGCCTCGGTCAATCCCTACGTCAAGGCCGGCAAGCTGAAGACCTTCGACGGCCCGACTGAGATCCTTCCTGGCATCAGCGCGCAACCCGCGTACGGCCATACGCCGGGCCACACCGTCTACACGGTGGAGAGCAAGGGCCAGCGCCTGGTGCTGTGGGGCGACCTGATGCACGTCGCCGCGGTGCAGTTCACCGACCCCACGGTGACCATCGCGTTCGACACGGACACGGCGCAGGCCGAGAAGGCGCGCGAGCAGGCGTATGCGGATGCGGCGCGCGACGGCAACCTGGTCGCCGGCGCCCACCTCGCATTCCCGGGCATCGGCCACCTGCGGGCCATCCCGAACAAGGGCTACGCGTTCATCCCGGTCAACTACTCCGGGCTGAAGTAAGTCCTGCGTCGAGCCCTCGGCTGATTGCGGTCCCGCCGCACGGGCGCGCGATGGCGCGCACGTGCGGTACGGATCGGGCGAGCGGATGCCGCAAAGCCGATGACTGACCGCGCAGGCCTGGGCCGCCGGGTGTAGAGCGCTTCCGCTTCGACTCGAAGCGGAAGCGGCCCTCGGCAGGGCGCAATGCCGAGGTGACGAAGAAGGCCTTGGTGGCCCGGATGCGCTCCGGCACAATCCGGCCATGGCCCGACGCCCCTCGAACGTCCACCGCGCCTACCACGCCCACGTCTACTTCGACGCCTCCACCGTGGAGCAGGCACGCGCACTCTGCGACCAGGCGGGGGCACTGTTCAAGGTGGCCGTGGGCCGCCTGCACGAGCAGAACGTCGGCCCACACACCCGCTGGAGCCGGCAGATCGCCTTTTCGGCCGACGAGTTCGACCGCATCATCCCCTGGCTGGACCAGCACCGTGGGGGACTGGACATCCTGGTGCACGGCCTGAGCGGAGACGACCTGAAGGACCACACCGAGCACGCGTACTGGCTGGGCAAGGAGTGGCCCCTGAATCTTGATCGTCTCTGAGAAGTTTTGGCCCAAGGTCCGACGCAACGACCGCTTTGGGCTGAAGGCAGACGTGGCGAGCGAACGACCTAGAACTCGTCAAGCGTAGGCACCGCGCTGTCTGCGGAGATACAGCTGGCCAGGAAGTGGGCTACGCCAAGGTCTCCCGTCCACAACGAATATCTGCCATGTCCCCGCGCTGTCCTTTCGCGCTCCACTTGCTCGGCAGAATGCATTGCGAAAATTCGCGCTCGGGTCAGCCATTGGGCATCTCCGGTTCTTCTCCATAGCTTCAGAAACGCGTATCCATTCCCGGAGGTACCGTGACAAAGGCCTGGGCCTTTTCGCAGCGGACCCGCTCGCCAGGTGAGCTCACCGGCCGCGAGAAGAAGGTGATCCCAGGCAGGGCTTCGGGGCATTGTCGCGAGTCGCACAACGATGCCGGGAGCGCCGTGGCAATCCTGGACCGGCGGGACCCGTCCGATCACCCCGATGGGGTCATGAACCGGATGCCAGTTCATGCAGTTCTCGTCGCGCAAGGCCAGTGATTGCAGTGTCGCAAGCGTTCGGTCGGCGACGGTGGCGTCGAGCAGCTGCGTGGCGCCGCGTTCACAAAGGTCAGCCCACCGGCGCTCACCTGTTGCTTCTGCCATGTGAATGGCAGCAAGCAAGGTTCCTGACGATCCCCACAGGGCTTCTTTGGCTGGGTGGCACAGGTTGCCCTGCACCACATCAAAGAGGCGATCAGCCACATCCCGGGACGGCTTCAGCGACCACTCCAGAAGGAGCAACCCGGAATCGCCCATCAGAAATGAAGCCGTTCCACCCTGTTGCATGAGTCCAAGGTCCCGGTTGCGTGCAATGAGTGTGGGCACCACATCCGTGAAACCGGCATGGAGTCCTTTTGTACCCGGGCCCCAATGAGCCAGGCGCTTCAGCGACCAGATGACCCCTGCTGCCCCCATATACAACATGGAGTACCGCGCTTCTGGTGGATCAGGCTCGTCAAGCGGATGAGCGGGCCACAGCCCCTGAGGCGAGAACGCATCCGATGCGTCCATCACGATGGAATGGATCGCAGCGAGCGCCGCTGCTTTGTCCCATCCCGCCTGCGTCACTGGTTCGTGGCGCAAGGGATCAAACAGTGGGTGGGTCGCCGTGGTCATTGCATTCTGATGATGCACCAGTCCGGCTGACAACCACCGCAGGGCAAGAGCTGCAAACGTGCGCTCCACCCGTCGGGTGTGCCGGGACGTCCCCGGAGCCACGCGTCCGCTTCTGGCCGAAAGCGGATATCACGACGGCCAGGCGTTTCCCGGAACTGCTCGGCGCAAATTCTCAAGCAGCCGACGCCCGCAGCCGGGCGATATCCCGCGCCGGAGGCTCGCCAAAGTGGCGGCGGTATTCGCGGCTGAACTGCGAAGCGCTTTCGTATCCGACACGGAACGCAGCGGCGGCCGCGTCCAGGTCGTTGACCAGCATGAGGCTGCGAGCCTCCTGCAACCGTAGCTGCTTCTGGAACTGCAGGGGGGTCATGGCCGTCACCGCACGAAAGTGCGCATGCAGGCTTGAAGGGCTCATGCCGATCTCGGCAGCCAGGCGCTCGATCTTCCACCCCTGGCGGTAGTGCCTGCCAATCCACCCTACTGCGCGCCCAACCTGGGCCAGCCGCCCCTGGCTTGAGGTGACATGCCACATCCGGGGTCCATCGGGCCCGGTGAGCAGGCGGTAAAGAACCTCCTGCTCGGCCGATGGTCCCAGCACAGGCACCGCCGAGGGTTCGTCGAGCAGTCGCAGGAGGCGCAGGATGGCCTCCACCAGCGAAGCACCGGCCTCGGACACGCGCATCGCCGGTGCCGCCTGTACCGGAACCACGGGGATTTGGCTCGCCAGCGACCCCAACATCACCGGGTCGAAATCCAGGAACAGGCACAGGTACGGCTTCGCCGGCGTGGCCTCGATCACACGCCCTGTCACTGGCAGGTCGTGAATCACCACCCCATAGCGCCCGGGTGCGTAGGAGAAGGTGCGCGGGCCCACGCTCACCTCCTTGCGGCCCTGCGCAACCAGGCACAGCTGCGGCCTGTAGACGTTCGGCATCGGCAACGTCACCGTGGAGGCTCGGGCGAGCATGAGCCGGTCGAACGCCGTGGAATGGAAACCATCCGTGGGCGCATGCTCGGCAATCAGGCCCGCGACATCAGCCAATCGACTCATCCCGCCAAGCATGTCATGCACGGCCACGGGCGGCAACGCCAGGGCGCGCGGCCGGAGGATCAGGCAAGCATGGCGGCGCATCAGGCTCACACCCGCATCGCGGCTGTTTCACAGTCACGCCAATGGGGACGGGCCGCGATGGCCCGCCGTTCTGAAACCAAGGAGCACCATGACAACCATCCCTGTGAAGATCCCCGCGTTCGCGCTCGGCACCTGGGCCTGGGGGGACAGCGGCGTGGCAGGCGAAGGCTACTTCGGCAGCGGCACGCGCCGAGCTGACTACGACGAAATTGCCCGCCTCGCCCAGGCGGCCGGCTTTCACCTGTGGGACACAGCCACTGTCTACGGCATGGGGCGGGCTGAAACCGTCCTCGGACAGGTGCTTAGCCGGTACCCCCGGGAGAGCTACCAGCTCTCAACGAAATTCACGCCGCAGGCTGCGGGGAACGGCCCGGATCCGGTGGCCGAGATGCTGGCGCAGAGCCTGCAGCGGCTGGGCACGGACTACATCGACCTGTACTGGATCCACAACCCGGCCGATGTGGAGCGGTGGACGCCGCGGCTGCTGCCGCTCCTGAAACAGGGGACGGTCAGGCACGTCGGCGTCTCCAACCACAACCTGGCACAGATCGCACTCGCCGACCAGATCCTTGGCGAGGCCGGGTTCCAGGTCACAGCGGTACAAAACCATTACAGCCTCCTTCACCGCAGCTCCGAGCGGGCGGGCATCCTGGACTACTGCCGCCAGCGCGGCATCCCATTCTTTGCGTACATGGTGCTCGAGCAGGGAGCACTGGCCGGCCGGTACAGCAGCGCAAACCCCCTGCCAGAAGGCACGGACCGGGCGCGGCACTACAACGCTGTCCTGCCACAGCTGGACGGGCTCAACACGATGCTGGCGTCAACGGGCGACAGGCTGGGCGCGGCGGCCGCCGAGGTCGCCATCGCATGGGCACTCGCCAAAGGGGCCACGCCCATCGTGGGTGTCACCCGACCGGATTACCTGGCCAGTCTGACCCGGGCTGCCCAGCTCAAACTCAGCCCCGAGGACATGGGCGCACTCGAAGCCGCAGCAGATGCCGCGCAAGTCAGCACGCGTGGCTGGTGGGAGCAGGAGATGGAACAACGGCCGTCGAACTCAGAGGGTTAAGCCCGGGTCCCCTCTTCTTGGGCTTCTGCCAGTGCCCGTTGCTCGCCTTGCATCAGCATTTCGATGCTTTCCAGCATCCGGAGACGACCGCACTCCTTTGCCTCGTCCCTCAGCCGTTGAAGCACCGCGAGGCGGGCCAGAATCTTCTGCCGGCTGTCTGCGCGTGTGCGTTCCGATGACGTTTCTCCCATTAGCTGAAGAGACTATGCGGTTGCGCTTGAGCTCCCTGTAGGACGAGAGCCAAAACAATCTACTCAAGGACGTCGGGGTTGGCGGTGTTTTCTACAACTGATTCTCGATGCTGACATCGAGGCAAGGATCAGCAGCTAGGGTCCGCCCCTATGACGCGGCCCCATGGCAAACCCGACGACAGTTCTCCACCCGAGGGGCACTCAGGACAGGGATCTCAGACGGCATTGGAGCGGCTGATCCAGATGCGGGAGGCCGCTGAGCTCGAGCATCCCCAGTCGCCAGACGCCTCGGACGGCGAGCCCAGCCCTGGGGTCAACCAGCAGAGTTTTCCGTAGCGGCGCTGTCTCAGCCACGTTAGCTGCCCCTAGGCTGCCGGCAAAGAGCTACTCGAGCACCTGGGCCGTCAACGCAGCCACGTCGTTCCGCCGTCGGAGCCGGTCTGCCGACGCTTGACCCGCTTCTTGCGGCGAGTCATTCCGCCGCACACGCCGCTGTGCAGGTCAACTGCCTGCGCGTGGATTCTCAGCTCTTCTGCAACTGAACGGGCTCGGCCGGGAGCGGGCGAAAGCCCTTGGACTTCCGCGCAAATCCCGGTAGCCTCAAGCTTCAATGGCACACGACCTTGACGGATACACATCCTTGAACTTGCCCTTGGGCATCAGGTCGCAGGTGGTCGACAACCACAACGGCTGCCAGATGCATGTGCTCGAAGCCGGTCATGAGTCGCCGCATCGCCCATGCATCCTCCTGCTGCACGGCTTCCCCGAACTCGCTTACAGCTGGCGCCGCCAACTGGTGCATCTGTCGCAGGCGGGTTATCACGTCATCGCGCCGGACCTGCGGGGATTCGGGCGCAGCGGCGGCACCATGGTTCACTACGCGGACGACCTGCGCCCGTTTTCCAGTGTCAACCGAGTGGCGGATGCGCTGGGTCTGGTGCGTGCGTTGGGGCACGAGCAGGTCGCGCTGGTGGTGGGCCATGACTACGGCGCCCATGTGGCCGGCTGGTGCGCGTTGCTGCGACCGGATGTCTTTCGCTCGGTGGCGTTCATGAGCGCGACCTTCCCGGGCGCGCCGTCGCTACCGCTGCAAGGTGAACCAGCGCCGGCACAGGACGCCGCGCAAGCGCTTGTGGCGCTGGGTGCCTTGTCGCCGCCACGCAAGCACTACTGGCCGTATTTCGCCAGCCCGCTGGCCCATGAGCACCTGATGCACCCTCCGCAGGGGCTGCACAGCTTCCTGCGGGCCTACTTCCACATGAAAAGCGGTGACTGGGAAGACAACCAGCCTTTCCCGCTGCAGGCCTGGTCCAGCGCCGAGTTGGCGAAGCTGCCCCGGTATTACGTCATGGACGCCGACCGAACCATGCCGGAATCGGTCGCGCCGTGCATGCCTTCCACCGCGCAGATCGCCGCCTGCGAGTGGCTTTCCGACGCCGACCTGGACGTCTATGTGCAGGAGTACGCCCGCACCGGGTTCCAGGGCGGCCTGCAGCTGTACCGGGTCATGCTGGACACCGGCCTGTCGGGTGAACTGAGGGCCTTCGCGGGTCGCACGGTCGATGTTCCGGCGCTCTTCCTTTCAGGCGCCCGGGACTGGGGCAATCACCAGGTCCCGGGCGGACTCGAGCGGCTGCGCGAAAGCGTCTGCACCCGTATGGAACCGCCCAGGATCATTCCCCGTGCGGGCCACTGGGTCCAGCAGGAGGCTGCGGCAGAGGTCAACGCGGAGTTGCTGGGCTTCCTCGAGCGCCACAGTCCCAGGCCTGTCGCCTGAGGCACCCGCCCTGCCCGCTGCGCTGGAACGCTTGTGTGCAGCGCCCATTTCCTGGCTCGGCCGACTTCCCGCCAGTCGGCTTCGTGAAGCTCGACCTTGAATCTCTTCGCTGCCGCCTGGATGCGCTTCCACGCGGCATCCCGCTCCGCATCGGTGACCCCTTCCACCTAGTTGAAACGAGCGACAGCGCTGCGGACATGGTCCGCGTCCTCCAAGGGCTCTTTGCGTTGTTTCTCGAATGCGAACTGCGTCTTGACCAGACTGTCGCGGTCCTTCTCGTCGAGCTTGCTCATCGTCGGTGCCTCCTGGGATGCCAGGAGAGACGTTCGGTCAGTCCCCGCAGCGGCTGTGACAGCCCCCTGCGCTTCTCTCGCAAGTACCTGTCCTACGCGGTAGCGCGGGGTCGCCCGGTTCTGGCCGCAAGCAGACGTCGCCTGCCACCCCAAGCCGCACATCTGGCACACGCCATCCTCTGCGTCAGCTCTTGAGCTTGTACCCCGTCTTGAAGATCCAGCGCACCACCGCCAAGCAGGCGAGCAGAAAAAGCAGCGTCATCGCGAGGCTGACACCCACGCCCACGTCGGACGTCCCATAGAAACTCCAGCGGAAGCCGCTCACCAGGTACACCACCGGGTTGACCAAGGTCACCCGTTGCCAGAAGGGCGGCAGCATGTCGATGGAGTAGAAGCTGCCGCCAAGAAAGGTGAGCGGCGTGATCACGAGGGTGGGAATGAACTGCAGCTTTTCGAAACCTTCAGCCCACAGGCCGATGATGAAGCCCAGCAGACTGAAGGTCACGGCCGTCAGCAGCAAGAAGAGCAACATGAAGCCCGGGTGCATGATCTTGAGCGGCACGAACAGCGCCGCCGTGGCCAGAATGATCAGGCCCACCATCACCGACTTGGTGGCCGCCGCCCCGACGTAGCTGATGACGATCTCCAGCGGGGAGACGGGCGCCGACAACAACTCGTAGATGGTGCCGGCGAACCGCGGGAAATAAATGCCGAAGGAGGCATTGGAGATGCTTTGCGTCAGGAGTGACAGCATCACCAGGCCGGGCACGATGAAGGCGCCATAGCTCACGCCCCCCACCTCGGGGATGCGCGAACCGATCGCCGAGCCGAAGACCACGAAGTACAGCGCCGTCGACACGACTGGCGAGACGATGCTCTGCAACAGCGTGCGGAACGTTCGGGCCATTTCGAACCTGTAGATGGCACGGATTGCGTGGAGGTTCATGCGGTCTTTTCCGTCACCAGGTCGACGAAGATGTCCTCCAGCGAACTCTGGCTCGTTTGCAGGTCCTTGAAAGCAATGCCAGCCCCCTCCACGTCCTGCAGCAGCTGCGCGATGCCGGAATGCTCGCCCCTTTCGTCATAGGTGTAGGTGAGCTGGGTACCGTCGACCGAAAGGGCCAGCGGATACGCTGCAAGCGCGACTGGCAGTTTCTCCAGAGGGCGAACCAGGTGCAGCGTCAACTGCTTGCGACCCAGCTTGCGCATCAATTCGGCCTTCTGCTCCACGAGGACGATGGCACCCTTGCTGATCACGCCGATCCGATCGGCCATCTCCTCGGCCTCGTCGATGTAGTGCGTGGTCAGCACGATCGTCACCCCGCTGTCGCGCAACCGGCGCACGAGCGCCCACATGTCCTGGCGCAGCGCGACATCGACACCTGCAGTCGGCTCATCCAGGAACAGGAGTTTCGGCTCGTGCGAGAGCGCCTTGGCGATCAGCACCCGGCGCTTCATGCCGCCGGAGAGCGTGCGCATCGGGCTGTCCTTCTTGTCCCAGAGCGAAAGGTCCCTCAGCACCTTCTCGATGTGGGCGGGCTTGGGCGACAGGCCAAAGAGGCCGCGACTCAAGCTCACGGTGTTCCACACCGTTTCGAACGCCTCGACCGTCAGCTCCTGCGGCACCAGGCCGATGATGGAGCGCGTCGTGCGGTAGTCCGTGGAGATGTCATGCCCGTCAACCAGAACCCGGCCCGCGCTCGCATTGACGATTCCGCAGACGATGCTGATCAGGGTGGTCTTCCCCGCGCCGTTGGGGCCCAGCAAGGCGAAGATCTCGCCGCGGCGAATCTGCAGGTCCACCGAGCGAAGCGCTTGGAAGCCCGAGGCGTAGGACTTGGACAGCCCGGAGATCGACAGAATGTTTTCGTTCATCGGCGGGTGAACGATACCCGAAAGACCCACAGCGCGCGTGAGGGCCCTGGGGCTGTAGAGGCGCGCAAGCGTGCAAAAGAACAGACGCATATCGGGCGGGGCCGATTCGATCCTGATGGTCCGACGTGGGCTTTCGGCTTGAGGTGTGCCTCTATCGGCAAACCTTGATCAGAACAGTGCAATTGCCGCTGGACCGGAAGGCTTTCCGGACAAAGGACGCTAGACCTTGACGACGAACCCTGCGCACACCCGGCACGGCAAACCGGCCGACGACACAGGCGCTGCAGCTGTCGCGCGGCATTGCACGAGGCTGGTCGTCCACAGCGTGGTGGCCGAACGACCCACCTTGCTTGTGCTGCGACGTGGACGCAAGCAAATCACACGGGGCGCCCATACCATCCAGCTCGAGGCCGGCCAGGCCGCGATGGTGCCGACGGCTCTCGCCTTCGATCTCGTCAGCACGCCGGTGGACGGTGAATTCATCGCCACGCTGTTGAGCCCGGCCCCGCACCTGATCGCGGCCATTGCCGCGGAGTACGCCGACGTGCCTGCGCTCTGCGACGCCTGGGCGATCCGGGACCTCGAACCCGACCTCCTGGCTTCATTCGAGCGCGCGGTGACAGCCCACGCCGAGGCGGACCTGCTTCCCCCGAAAGTGGCGGAGAACCGCGTTCGCGATGTCCTGATCTGGCTCGCGCACAAAGGTCTCAGGTTCGGGCCGGACCGTCGCGCCGACCTGGCCCAGCGCGTTCGCACCTTGGTGGCCCAGGACCTGGAGCGGCCCTGGAAGGCCCAGGAGGTGGCCGCACGGGTGGCGATGAGTGAAGCGACCCTGCGCCGTCGACTGGCCGAGCAGGGCCTCTCCTTCCAGCAACTCCTCATCGATGTCCGGATGACCCGGGCGCTGGCCTTGTTGCAGGTGACGGACCTGCCGATCGGCCAGATCGCATTCAGCGTCGGCTACGACTCGGCCTCCCGCTTCGCAGCCAGGTTCAGGCAACGATTCTTGGTGCAGATCCGCTCAGGATGCTTCTGGGCGCATGCCCTAGGCGCATCGGCCTGAACCCGGACTTCAAACTGAGGCCTCGAAGCCGAAGACTCAGGTGACTTAGAGGTCTGGCACCAGGCGCTCGTACGCCTTCTTCACGACGCCCAAGCACTCGCACGAACGCGCTAGCAACCACGTACGCCAGCGCTGATCAAGTGTCTGCAACCCGATCGCCGGGTCGAGGTCGAAGTGCACGGCACCCGCTAGGGGTTTAGGGAACTGCCGCGGCATGCCGCGGCAATGTGCCCTGGAATGTCGTCCCGTGCTCCAGCGTCGACCGGAGAGCCAATGCGCCCTTGTGCGAGCGCATGATTTCACGGCAGATGTACAGACCCAGGCCCAGGCCGTTGGGCGCACGCCGCTCGGCCTGGGCGTTCCCCCGTTTCCGCGGCTCGAAAATGCTGACACGCAGGTGCTCCGGGATCGGCTCACCCATGTTGTGCACCGTGAATGTGACGTGGTCAGCGCGACCGGCCAGCGTGAGGGTCACCGGACTCCCAGGCTTGCCGTACAGAACGGCGTTCTCCAGCAGGTTCGAGAGCAGTTGGCCCATGCGCCCTTCGTCCCATTCGCCGTCGGTGCCCTGATCCGCCCCCTCGAGGACAAGCGTCGTGCCGGGGTGGCGTACACGTGTTTCCTCGATCACGTTCTGCGCCAATCTGCTCGGTGTTGGCTCTGAGGAAATTGGACAGTCGCATCGTAGGGATTCCTGCAAAACCGAACGGAGGTCAATCTGCCATTAGACGCTGATTGCATCGCGCCAGACAGGGCGCCTTTCAAAGCGATGCCGAACAGGGTTGCTCATCCATGCCGGCGGAATCGAATTCGCCACGGCTGAATGTCAGAAACTGCAGCGACTCTGGCATTGCCCGCATCAGGAGCAGTCCCGATGATGGTGCCAGCCACCACCTTGCAACTCCATCTCATGGCACCCTCCACAATCCGGGCCCTTTTCAAATTCCGGCTGGCTTTGTTGTTCCGCGCACCAAGCCCGGGCACGGTGCCATCGCAGTGCAGTGCGTGAGCTGCGTGCAATGTCGGACCTCGAGCTGTGCGACCTGGGCATCGGCCGCAGCCAGATCGCACATGCCGCGCATTCGCCTCCCGCGAGCAGCTGATCCCGCGTGGCGCTCGCAGGCCTGTTGCCCGATGGGCAGCGACGCCTCAACCCCGCCCTTCAAGGTTCCCCCGCGGCATCGATTGCACCGTGTCTGGATGGCAGAAACTGCAGCCACTCTGGCATTGCCCGCAGCCGGGACAGCGCCGATGATGACGACTGTCATCGCCTTCTAACGTCATCGCATGGACACCTCCATTCACATCGGCTTTCTGCTGTTCCCCCAGGTCACGCAGCTCGATCTGACCGGTCCTGCGCAGGTCCTAAGCCGGGTGCCTGGCGCCCGCGTCCACCTTCTGTGGAAGGACCGCCGCCCTGTCATGACCGATGTAGGGTTCGAGATCGTGCCGACCACCACGTTCGAGGAATGCCCGCCTCTGACAGTGTTGTGCGTGCCTGGCGGGTTTGGCATCGACGCCCTGCTCAACGACGAGGCGACGCTCGCGTTCCTGCGCCAGCAGGGTGCGAGCGCCCGCTACGTCACCTCGGTCTGCACGGGTTCGCTGCTTCTCGGCGCTGCCGGCCTGCTGCAGGGCTACCGCTCCGCCTGTCACTGGATGTGGCGACACTATCTGCCACGGTTCGGCGCCGAGCCCGTGGCCGAACGGGTGGTGCGCGACCGCAACCGCCTTTCCGGGGGCGGCGTCACGGCAGGCATCGACTTCGGCCTGGTCCTTGCGGCAGAGCTCGCGGGCGAAGAAGTTGCCAGGCGGCTCCAGCTTGCGTTTGAATACGATCCCGCCCCGCCGTTTGACTGCGGCTCGCCGGAAAAGGCAGGCGCAGCGCGGGTGGCACAGCTCGTGGAAGTGCAAAAGG
>NZ_JADDOJ010000215.1 GCF_015159745.1 Ramlibacter aquaticus
CTCGTGGGGGAGGGGCTTGTCGGGGCGAAACCCATGATTCTAGTTTTTCGCGCCGGCGCACCCCGGCGCGTCCACGGCCGGGCTCGATAATCGCCACCCATGTTCCTCAAGGCCGGTGCCCTGTCCCTCCTGCTGCTGCTGGCCAGCCGCGTCCTCGGCCTGGGGCGCGAGTCGGCGCAGGCGGCCGCCTTCGGCGCCTCGGGCCTGGCCGACGTCGCGGTGCTGATGCTCACGCTGCCCGACTGGTTCGCCGGCCTGCTGGCCAGTGGCGCCCTGGCCTATGTGCTGGTGCCGGCCTGGGCCGGCATGGCGCCCGCGCAGGTGGCGGCCTCGCAGCGCCGGCTGACCCGCGCCGTGCTGGCCCTGGGCGGGGCGCTGGCGCTGGGGGCCTGGGC
>NZ_JADDOJ010000216.1 GCF_015159745.1 Ramlibacter aquaticus
CTCGTCCTCAGTGCATGCGGCGCCGCCGGGCTCGTGCTGGCCAGGGGCTCGCTGCCGCCCCCACCGCCGCCGCCGCATGCACTGAGGACGAGGGCCGCGAGCGCGGCCACGATGGGAAGCCTGGGGTGTCCAACCATGGGTACTGTCTCCTTCGAAATCTGGAGTCCCATGCTGAGCCAACGCCAGGCCCGGCCGTTGCCGAAACCGCCGCGCCTCGATGTAGGACACCGCCGCAGGGGCGAAGGACAAGGCCGGGCAGCCCGCGTCGGGCGGCGGCCGTGCGAGACGCGCAGCTCGCCTTTACCCCCGCGCCCCTCGCGGCCCCAGGCGCTCAGGCCGCGTGGTGGACCGGCAGGCGGGCCAGCAGGCCCAGCAGTTCGCCGGGGTCCACCGG
>NZ_JADDOJ010000217.1 GCF_015159745.1 Ramlibacter aquaticus
GTTCTAGCTCGTAGAGGGACTTCGCACACCTTCCTACCTCACTCAGTTGCCCCAGCAACTCCATGTAGTACTTCTCGCGCTGACCCCATAGCTGCTGCTTCATCCAACTGCGCCCAGCCAGCGCTGCCTTCACTTCCTCTGTGGCATGGGTGTTGGCGACCAACTGCATCTTGAGCGTCTCAAAATCAGCCGTGGTGGCGTAGTTCTCGCCCCGACGTTTCAGGGCCGCACCAGCGAAGGTCCCGGCCGCGGCGAGCACGACCATCAGCAGGTAGGGCCACCACGGCGGAGCCGATACCTGGGCGGCCACCAAGCGGGCGAGTTCTTGGATCTGATCTGATGTCATAGCGTCTCCGTCTCTGCCTGGGATGCTACCCGAGGCACCCGCACAGC
>NZ_JADDOJ010000218.1 GCF_015159745.1 Ramlibacter aquaticus
CTGCAGGACATCCACTTCGCGCTGTGGCGGAGCTTCGAGGGATATCAGGGCCTCTCGTCACTCCGCACGTGGATCTATCGCGTGGCGCACAACACGGCGGCGAGCCATGTTCTGAAAGACAGGCGCGCACGGGTTTCGCAGTGGACAGACCTCGAGCACGTCGCGGACGCGCCAGATCCAGCGATCGTGGCGGACGCCGTTGAAGACAGCGACCTGCTCTCGCGGCTGATGTCGCTGGTGCCTCAGCTGAAGCCGCCGGACCGGCAGGTGATGCTGCTCTATCTCGACGGGCTGGATGCGAAGGAGACGGGTGAGATCACCGGCCTCTCGCCTGGCGCCGTCGCCACCAAGATTCACCGCATCAAGGCCGTGCTGGCCAAGAGATTCAACG
>NZ_JADDOJ010000219.1 GCF_015159745.1 Ramlibacter aquaticus
ACCACGACGTGAAGGACATCGGCGCGGGCGCCAAGGGCTACAACGCCATCACCATCCACAACAGCGCCGCCAAGGACAAGGTGCACGACGACCTGAAGAAGTTCGTCTACGACAAGGGCCAGGGCACGGGCGTGCCGGCGGGCGTGGGCACGCTGGCGCACACGCGCGGCATGATGATCTCGATGCTGCAGGTGGAGGCGATCCGCGCCGCGCAGGAGAAGTACGGCAAGGGCAAGGTGCTCACGCCCGAGCAGGTGCGCTGGGGCTTCGAGAACCTGGACCTCTCGGCCGACAAGCTCAAGGCCCTGGGCTTCGGCGAGATCATGCGGCCCGTGAAGACCTCCTGCCAGAACCACATGGGCACCGACCGGGCGCGCATCGTGCAGTGG
>NZ_JADDOJ010000220.1 GCF_015159745.1 Ramlibacter aquaticus
CGCCATGCCCGCGATGGGACCGCTCGCCGAACCCTCCCCGCCCCTGGCCGAACTGATGCGCCGTGGCGACGTGCTGTCGCCCGCCTGCCCCGCACGGGAGATCCTGCAACACGTCACCAGCCGCTGGGGCGTGCTGGTGCTGGTGGCGCTGCAGGGCGGAACGCTGCGGTTCAGCGAGCTGCGCCGCAAGGTGGGCGTGGTGAGTGAGCGCATGCTCGCGCAGACGCTGCAGGTGCTGGAGCGCGACGGTTTCGTGGAACGCCGCGCCTATCCCGTCGTGCCGCCGCACGTGGATTACCGGCTGACGCCGCTGGGGCGGGAGGTAGGCCTGCACGTGCAGGCGCTCGCGGACTGGATCGGCGGGCATCTGCCGGACATCCTGGC
>NZ_JADDOJ010000221.1 GCF_015159745.1 Ramlibacter aquaticus
TAGCTGGTGAGTGTCACTGAGCTATGGAATCCGAAGTGACGGCTTTGGTTGAAGCAGGGAAGGACCCTGCTAAGGTGGTACAAGTTGGGATACCAGGAATGGATGAAGGATCCAATTAGATTTGGTTTATGAACGAGAATTCTGAATGGATATCATTCCACCTCCTAGGGTACGTCGTACCGGGAGGGTCGAGCGCGTGATGGAATCTAGTGTTTTCCTTTGGACCCTGAGGGGTTAGGTGATGTGGTAGTGTATCACAGGAATAGACCACTTTGGACCTTGAGTAAAGTGATTGGACATGAAAAGTTTTAACTCGGTGGTTTGATTTAATGTAGTTGGTTCAGATGAACTGGTAGCAGGGTAAAACGTCGATGATAGGG
>NZ_JADDOJ010000222.1 GCF_015159745.1 Ramlibacter aquaticus
GCGAGGTCTCTCACCTCGCGCGTTATGCCGTCTTCATCTTCGAACGAATTCGAAATTGAAGTTCTATGTTGACGCAATCAAAAATTCATGCTGCTCACGGCACGGTGGGCCACAAGGACCCTTTCCGCGAGCAGCGCTGATTCGACTCTATGAATTGTTAAAGAACAGCCGATTGGCACCAGGCAACCTGGTGACAACACCCAAACAGCTTCCTTGGGAAGCGGCTTGGGTGTTGCCGGCTACAACGACAGCCGATAAGTGTGGACGTTCAAACTTGATTGCAGTTTCCAGAAAGGAGGTGATCCAGCCGCACCTTCCGATACGGCTACCTTGTTACGACTTCACCCCAGTCACGAACCCTGCCGTGGTAATCGCCCT
>NZ_JADDOJ010000223.1 GCF_015159745.1 Ramlibacter aquaticus
GCACCAAGAAGACCCAGGAAGAACACTTCCTGGCCAGTGGCGTGGCTGGCTGCGTTCTTCGCCCGACCTTGATGTACGGATGGTTCGACCCCAAGCATTTCGGCTGGCTCGCGCGCTTCATGGAGAACGGCGCGTGTCAAGGTAGTTGTCGCCTCAGTCATGCAGCCATTTGGTCGATATGGACCTCCGGGGCTGCGCCGGCTCGGACCGCTCTCTCGCGCTCCGGATTGAGCGTGACGAACTCGATGGGCGA
>NZ_JADDOJ010000224.1 GCF_015159745.1 Ramlibacter aquaticus
GGCGGCAGCAACCTCGCCACCGCACGTTCCTTGAATGCCTTGCCGTACCTTGCCAATTCGTTCTCTCGTCATCGCCCCCGAGTCCTCGATTTCTATCGGGGCGACAACTATTCTGACGCGGGGGGAGAAGGTGCCGGTGTTCCCCATTCCCGGCCACGGCCGCTACATGCGCCAGCCCCTCTACAACCGGGACTTCTGCCGTGCCATCGAGTGGTGCCTGCGCCACCAGCCGAAGGGCGCCATCTACGAT
>NZ_JADDOJ010000022.1 GCF_015159745.1 Ramlibacter aquaticus
CCACCGAACTTGGACGCCAGGATCGTGGTGATGGCCGCCGTCAGCGTCGTCTTGCCATGGTCCACGTGGCCGATCGTGCCCACGTTCACGTGCGGCTTGGTCCGCTCAAACTTGCCTTTTGCCATTTGTCGACACTCCGAAAAGTAACGTTCAACGAAGGCGCTGCCGCCTTTTGCATCAAGGGGCGCTCGTGACGCCCCACAAAGTTGGTGCCCTTGGCGGGAATCGGACCCGCGACCTCTCCCTTACCAAGGGAGTGCTCTACCACTGAGCCACAAGGGCTTGAAACCATCACGCGAAGCCTGCCGCTGGAGCGGGAGACGGGAATCGAACCCGCGTCATCAGCTTGGAAGGCTGGGGTTCTACCATTGAACTACTCCCGCCTCGGGCCGGACGGGACACCCCTTCCAGACCGCTCAAGCTCGACAGTTGCCTGCTTCGTGCTTCCTTCAAACCTTCAAATTCATCGCCTGACCCCTTCCCAAGGAAGGTGGTGGAGGAGGCTGGATTCGAACCAGCGTAGGCGTAAGCCAACAGATTTACAGTCTGCCCCCTTTAGCCACTCGGGCACCCCTCCGGCGAACCTCGAAATATAGCACGGTTTTGCGACAGTCGCCTCAGGTGGCTGAACTTTTTGGCCGAACGCGCGGCGCCGCAAACCCGCCACACGGCGAGGGCCGCCATCATCGCACGGATGCCGCCCGGCCCGGCGCATGGCCCTGCTCCTCGGCGTCCGTGGCGGCCGCCGGGGCGCCCGGCCCGCCGCTCAGCCGAACACCGACGGAACGCCGCGCTCGGCCAGCCACTGCCCAGCCTGGCGGAAGTGCCCGCTGCCCAGGAAGGGCACCGGCGGCCGGCGGGCCGACAGCGGCGACGGGTGGTTGGCCTGCAGGATGAGCGTGTCGCGCCCGTGCGCCGCGGCGACACGGGCGATCAGCGGCGCCTTGGCCTGGGCATGGGCGCCCCACAACAGGTACACGCAGGGGGAGGCCGTGGCGGCCACGCGCTCCAGCAGGGCGTCGGTGAGCTGCTCCCAGCCCTTCTTGGCGTGGCTGCCGGGCTGGCCGTCCTCCACCGTCAGGCTGGTGTTGAGCAGCAGCACCCCCCGCCGGGCCCAGTCGGCCAGGCTGCCATGGCCGGGCCAGGCCGACCTGTCGCCGTACAGCTCGGCGTAGATGTTGCGCAGCGAGGGCGGCAGGCGCACGCCGGCGGCCACCGAAAACGCCAGCCCCTCCGCCTGGCCCGGCCCATGGTAGGGGTCCTGGCCCAGCACCACCGCCCGCACCTGCGGCAGGGGCGTCAGCTCGAGCGCGCGCAAGGGTTGCGGCGGGTAGACCACCGCGCCCTGCGCCAGCCGCTCGCGCAGGAAATGCGAGAGCGCATGCCCCTGGGCCGTGGCGAAGAAGGCGTCGAGCACCGGCTGCCAGCCCTCGGCCACCGTCCAGCGCTGCGGCGGCCAGCTGCGCAGCCGCTCGCTCATCCGGCGAACAGGCGGGCCAGGGCCTCGCCCGGGTCGGGCGCCCGCATGAAGGCCTCGCCCACGAGGAAGGCATGCACGCCGGCGTCGCGCATGCGCTGCACGTCCTCGCGCTGCAGGATGCCCGATTCGGTCACCACCAGGCGGTCCGCCGGCACGTCACCCAGCATGCCCAGCGTGGTCTCCAGCGACACCTCGAAGGTGCGCAGGTTGCGGTTGTTGATGCCCAGCAGCGGCGTCTTGAGCTTGAGCGCGCGGCCCAGCTCCTCGCGGTCGTGCACCTCGACCAGCACGGCCATGTCCAGGCTGCGGGCGATGGCCTCCAGCTCCGCCATCTGCGCATCGTCCAGGCAGGCCGCGATGAGCAGGATGCAGTCGGCGCCCATGGCCCGCGACTCGTAGACCTGGTAGGCGTCGACCATGAAGTCCTTGCGCAGCACCGGCAGCGGGCAGGAGGCGCGCGCCTGCTTGAGGTAATCCGGCTGGCCCTGGAAGAACTGGCGGTCCGTCAGCACCGACAGGCAGGCCGCGCCGGCCTCGGCATAGGACTGCGCGATGTCGGCGGGGATGAAGTCCTCGCGCAGCACGCCCTTGCTGGGGCTGGCCTTCTTGACCTCGGCGATGACGGCGCTGTGGCCGGCGGCGATCTTCGCGCGCATGGCGCCGACGAAGTCCCGCGTGAGCACGCGGCTCTCGGCATCGGCGCGCATGGCCGCCAGCGGAACCTTCTTCTTCGCCGCCGCGACTTCCTCGTGCTTGACGGCGACGATCTTGTTCAGGATGTCCGACATGATCAGCCCGCCGCCTTCTGGGTGAAGGCCACCAGCTGCGCCAGTCGCTCGCGCGCCGCGCCCGAGGCCAGCACCTCGCGCGCCCGGGCGATGCCGTCGGCGATGGAGGCGGCCACGTCGGCGGCGTACAGCGCCGCGCCGGCGTTGAGCAGCACGATGTCGCGCGCCGGGCCGGGCTGGTCGTCCAGCACGGCCCGCAGGAGGTCGCGCGACTGCTCGGGCGTCTCGACCTTGAAGCTGCGGTTGCTGGCCATGGCGAAGCCGAAGTCCTCGGGATGCACCTCGTATTCGGTGATCTCGCCCTTGCGCAGCTCGCCGACCAGCGTGGCCGCGCCCAGGCTCACCTCGTCCATGCCGTCGCGGCCGTAGACCACCAGCGCGTGCTCGGCGCCCAGGCGCTGCAGCGCGCGCACCTGGATGCCGACCAGGTCGGGGTGGAACACCCCCATCAGGATGTTGGGGGCGCCGGCCGGGTTGGTCAGCGGGCCCAGGATGTTGAAGATGGTGCGCACGCCCAGCTCCTTGCGCACCGGGGCCACGTTCTTCATGGCCGGATGGTGGTTGGGCGCGAACATGAAGCCGATGCCGGTTTCGGCGATGCAGCGCGAGATCGCGGCGGGCGGCAGGTTGATGTTGACGCCCAGGCTCTCCAGCACGTCGGCGCTGCCGCTCTTGCTGGAAACGCTGCGTCCGCCGTGCTTGCTGACCTTGGCCCCCGCGGCCGCGGCCACGAACATGGCGCAGGTGGAGATGTTGAAGGTGTGCGAGCCGTCGCCGCCGGTACCCACGATGTCCACCAGGTGGCTGCGGTCGGCCACGTCCACCTTGGTGGAGAACTCGCGCATGACCTGGGCCGCCGCGGTGATCTCGCCGATGGTCTCCTTCTTCACGCGCAGGCCGGTGACCAGGGCCGCCGTCATGACGGGCGAGAGCTCGCCGCTCATGATCATGCGCATGATCCTGAGCATCTCGTCGTGGAAGATCTCGCGGTGCTCGATGGTGCGCTGAAGCGCTTCCTGCGGAGTGATGGGCATGGGGTTCTTTCGGGAAACTCAGGCGCTGGGATTGTCGGTCAAGGCCAGCTTCAGGCCAAAGGCGAGGAACATGCAGCCGGCCACGCGCTCCAGCCCGCCCATGACGCGGCGCACGGCGCCGACCCGTCGCGCGAGCCAGGCGGCGGCCAGCGCCCAGCCGATGTCCACCCACAGCGCGTTGAAGTTGAACAGCAGGCCCAGGCCCAGGAAGGCCAGGGTCTTGTGCGGCATGGCCGGGGTGATGAACTGCGGCAGGAAGGCCAGGAAGAAGAGCGCCACCTTGGGGTTGAGCACGTTCGTGCCGAAGCCCTGCACGAAGACCTGGCGCAGGGCCAGGGGCGACGCGGCGCCCTCCCCGGCCTGCGCGAGCGCCGCCGGGCCGCGCGAGCGCAGCATCTTCAGGCCCACCCACACCAGGTAGGCCGCGCCCACCCACTTGAGCACCGTGAAGGCCGTGGCCGAGGCCGCGACCAGCGCGCTCAGGCCCAGCGCCGCCGCCAGGATGTGGACGAAGCAGCCGGCGGTGATGCCGGCCGCCGCCGCGATGCCGGCACGCACGCCGCCGCGCACGGACTGCGTGACGATGAAGACCACGTCCGGGCCGGGCGCGAGGTTCAGCAGCAGGCCGGCCGCGACGAAGACGAGCAGGTGCTGCAGGTCCATCTCAGCCGCGCTGGAAGAACTCGCGCAGCAAGCCCGTGGCGCGGGCGATGCCTTCGTCGTCCACGTCCAGGTGCGTCACGAAGCGCAGCCGGTACAGGCCGGTGGCCAGCACGCCGCGCTCGGCCAGCCAGGGCAGCAGGTGTGCGGCCTTGTGCCTGGCCTCGCCGACGAGGTCGATGAAGACGATGTTGGTGTCCGGCGCCTGCACCTGCACGCCGTCCAGGCCCGCCAGGCCCTCGGCCAGGCGCCGGGCCCGGGCATGGTCCTCGGCCAGCCGTGCGACGTGGTGCTCCAGCGCGTACGAGCCCGCGGCCGCGAGCACGCCGGCCTGGCGCATGCCGCCGCCCGCCATCTTGCGGATGCGCCGCGCGCGGGCGATCAGCTCGCGCGAGCCGCAGAGCACCGAGCCCACGGGCGTGCCCAGGCCCTTGCTGAGGCAGACCGAAACGCTGTCGAAGCAGCTGGCGATGCGGCGCGCCTGCGCATACGGGTCGGTACCCAGCCGGCGGGCCTGCTCCACGGCTGCGTTGAAGAGGCGAGCGCCGTCCAGGTGGCGGGCGAGGCCGCGCTCGCGCGCCAGCGCCGTGGCCGATTCCAGCCAGGCCTGCGGCATCAGCTGGCCGCCCAGGGTGTTCTCCAGCGCCAGCAGCCGGCTGCGCGCGAAGTGCGGATCGTCGGGCTTGATGGCCGCCTCGATGTCGGCCAGGGCCAGGGTGCCGTCGGCCTGGTGCGCCAGCGGCTGCGGCTGCACGCTGCCGAACACCGCGGCGCCGCCGCCTTCCCAGCGGTAGCAGTGGTGCAGCTGGCCGGTGATGTACTCGTCCCCACGCTGGCAGTGCGCCAGCACCGCGCACAGGTTGGACTGCGTGCCCGTGGGCACGAACAGGCCGGCCTCGAAGCCCAGCAGGGCGGCCAGCCGCTCCTGCAGCGCGTTGACGCTGGGGTCGTCCCCGAAAACGTCGTCGCCCAGGGGCGCGGCCATCATGGCCTCGCGCATGGCGGCCGTGGGCTGGGTGACGGTATCGCTGCGCAGGTCCACGGGCGTCATGTCAGGCCTCCTGGGTGAGGAAGTTCTTGAGCATGGCGTGGCCGTGCTCGGTGAGTATGGATTCGGGGTGGAACTGCACGCCCTGGATCGGCAGCTCGCGGTGGCGCACGCCCATGATCTCGCCGTCGTCCGTCCAGGCCGTGGTTTCCAGCACCGGCGGGCAGGCGTCGCGTTCGATCGCGAGCGAGTGGTAGCGGTTCACGGTGAACTGCCTGGGCAGGCCGGCGAACACGCCCTTCTGCGTGGTGGTGATCACGCTGGTCTTGCCATGCATCAGCTGCTGGGCGCGCACGATGCGGCCGCCGAAGGCCGCGCCTATGGACTGGTGGCCCAGGCACACGCCCAGGATGGGCAGCTTGCCGGCGAAGTGGCGTATCGCCGCCACCGAGATGCCGGCCTCGGCCGGCGAGCAGGGGCCGGGCGACACCACCAGCAGGTCCGGCGCGCGGGCCGCCACGCCGGCGAGGTCGATCTCGTCGTTGCGGAACACCTCGACCTGCGCGCCCAGCTCGGCGAAGTACTGCACCAGGTTGAAGGTGAAGCTGTCGTAGTTGTCGATCATCAACAGCTTGGGATGGGCGTTCATTCCAGGCCCTCCTCGACCAGCTCGGACGCGCGCACCAGGGCGCGCGCCTTGGCCTCGGTCTCCTTCCATTCCAGCTCAGGCACGGAATCGGCGACCACGCCGGCCGCGGCCTGTACGTAGAGCATCTGGTCCTTCACGATGCCGGTGCGGATGGCGATCGCCAGGTCCATGTCGCCCGCGTAGCTCAGGTAGCCGCAGGCGCCGCCGTAGAGGCCGCGCTTGTTCGGCTCCAGCTGGTCGATCAGCTCCATCGCATGCACCTTGGGCGCGCCGGAGAGCGTGCCGGCCGGGAAGGTGGCGCGCAGCACGTCCATGGCGCTCATGCCCTCGTTGAGGAGGCCTTCCACGTTGCTCACGATGTGCATCACGTGGCTGTAGCGTTCCACCGCGAAGGCTTCGGTCACCTTCACGCTGCCGGTCTGGGCGATGCGGCCGATGTCGTTGCGCGCCAGGTCGATCAGCATCACGTGCTCGGCCCGCTCCTTGGGGTCGGCCACCAGCTCTTTCTCGACGGCCTTGTCGTGCTCGGGCGAATTGCCGCGCGGCCGGGTGCCGGCCAGCGGCCGGATGGTGACCTTCTGGCCCTCGGGCACCTGCTCCTGCCGCACCAGGATCTCCGGCGACGCACCCACCACGTGGAACTCGCCGAAGTGGTAGTAGTACATGTAGGGGCTGGGGTTCAGCGAGCGCAGCGCGCGGTACAGCGACAGCGGCGATTCGGTGTAGCGCTTCTTCAGGCGCTGGCCCACCTGCACCTGCATGAAGTCGCCGGCGGCGATCAGCTCCTTGGCGCGCTCGACGGCCTTCAGGTAGTCGGCCTTGGCGAACTCTCGCTCGCAGGGGTGGCTTTCGGTCTGCCGCAGCACGGGGGCGCTGACCGAGTACTTCAGCAGGTCCTTGAGCTCGCGCAGGCGGCGCTTGCCGCGGCCGTAGGCCTCGGGCTGGCCCGGGTCGGCGTAGACGATGAGGTAGAGCTTGCCCGAGAGGTTGTCGATGACCGCCAGCTCCTCGCACTGCAGCAGCAGGATGTCGGGACAGCCCAGGGTGTCGGGCGGGCAGCTCTCCTCGAGCTTCTTCTCGATGTAGCGCACCGTGTCGTAGCCGAAGTAGCCGGCCAGGCCACCGCAAAAGCGCGGCAGGCCGGGCCGCAGCGCCACCTTGAAGCGCTTCTGGTAGGCCTCGATGAAGTCCAGCGGGTTGCCGGTGGCCGTCTCGACCACGTGGCCGTCGGTCACGACCTCGGTGCGGGCCGCCTCGCCGAAGCCGCTGGCGCGCAGCAGCGTGCGCGCCGGCAGGCCGATGAAGCTGTAGCGGCCGAAGCGCTCGCCGCCGACCACCGATTCCAGCAGGAAGCTGTGGCGGCCGCCGTCGCGCGCATGGGCGAGCTTCAGGTACAGCGAGAGCGGGGTTTCGAGGTCCGCGAACGCCTCGGCGATCAGCGGGATGCGGTTGTAGCCCTGCGACGCAAGGCTCTTGAATTCCAGTTCGGTGATCAAGAGTGAGCCTCCACAAGCTCGGCGGCCGACCAGGGGCCGCGGGATTCGACGAGAAGCCCCCCGTGGGGAGGCGCGGTGCGCGGGTGCCTTGCCCGCGCGATTCTCAGCTGCGCAACTGGACAGGCTGGCGCCAGGGCCAGGCTCCCCGGTCGCTGCGACCCGTGATGTCCGTGCGGTGGATGAACATAGGCGGCCAGTGTAGCAAACCGTCGCGAATGGGATTGCCTTCGGCCGGGCCTCGCGGAAGAATCGGCCCATCCGCAAGCTTTTGGATGGAGCAGTCGATGGTGGGATGGAAGCGAGGGGCCGCGGCGGCCCTGGTGGGCATGGCCCTGGCGTTCGGGGCCTCGGCCCAGACCACGCTGGCGGGCGCACGGTTCGAGCCCGAGGTCAGCCTGGGCAGCCAGAAGCTGCAACTCAATGGCGCGGGCGTGCGCTTCAAGACCGTCATCAAGGTCTATGCCGCCGGCCTGTACACGCCACGCAAGGTGACCCGCGCCGAGGATGTCCTCAATCCCCAGCTGCCCAAGCGCCTGCAGCTGGTGGCACTGCGTGACATCAGCGGGGACGACTTCGGGCGCCTCTTCAGCCGGGCGATCGAGGAGAACACCACGCGGCAGGAGTTTTCCCACGCCATCGGCGCGGTGATCCGCATGGGCCAGATCTTTGCCGACGTGCACCAGTTCTCCAAGGGCGAAACCGTGCTGGTGGACTACGTGCCGGGCCAGGGCCTGGCGATCAGCTACCGCGGCAAGCAGCAGGGCGAGATGTTCCGCGAGCCCGAATTCAGCGCCATGATGTTCAAGATCTGGTTCGGCCCGAAGCCGGCGGACTCCACGCTGGAGAAGGCGCTGCTGGGCGAGCAGAACTACGCCAACATCAACCTGGGCTGAGCGCCGCCAGCTCGGCGAGGCTGTCGACCCAGGCGTCGGCGTCCACCTCGCGCGCGGGCTGGCCGTGGTTGTAGCCGTAGGTCACCAGCAGCACCGGGCAGCCGGCCGCCCGCGCGGCGGCCGCGTCGTTGCTGGAGTCGCCCACCATCAGCGTGCGTGCGGGCTGCGAACCCAGCGCTTCGCAGGTGCGCAGCAGCGGCAGCGGGTCGGGCTTCTTGCGCTCGAACGAATCGCCGCCGAAGACATGGTCGAAGCTGTCCAGAAGCCCCGTGTGGGCCAGCAGCGGCCGGGCGAAGCCCAGCGGCTTGTTGGTCAGGCAGGCCAGCTTCCAGCCCGCGGCACGCATGGCCCGCAGGCCCTGCGGCACGCCGGGGTAGACGCTGGCGTGCCGCCCGTTGATCGCGAGGTAGTGCCGCTGGTAGGCCGGCCAGGCCGCTTCGTACAGCCCCGGGTCGGCGTGCACCTCGGCCAGCACGGCGCGTATCAGGTGCTCCGAGCCCTTGCCCACCAGGCGTGCGATGGCCTCGCGGCCCAGCGGCGGCAGGCCCAGCTCGGCGAGCGTCGCGGCCAGCGCCGCGTGGAAATCGCCCAGGGTGTCGACCAGGGTGCCGTCCAGGTCGACGATCGCGGCCTGGACTGGGAATCGGGGGGTGAAGGGAAGCTGCACGGGGCGCGATGCTAACCCGGCCCAAGAAAAAGGAGGCGCCTCGGCGCCTCCTTCAGGGTGCGGCCCGGGCGGCGGCTCGCGCCGCCGTTCCGGGTCCAGGCCGGGTCAGCGGCGGTTGCCGCCGCCGTGGTTGCCACCCTGGTTGCCGCCTTGGTTGCCGCCGCGGTTGCCACCGCCGTGGCTGGCCTGGCCGCCCTTGCTGCCGGCCTCGCGCGCTTCCTCGGACGTGAACTCGTGGGCCGTGCCCTTTTCATGGGCCGCCTTGCCGCCCTTGCTGCCGGCTTCGCGGGCTTCCTCGGAGCTGAACTCGTGGGCCGTGCCCTTCTCGTGGGCCGCCTTCCCGCCTTCGCTGGCGATCTCGCGCTGGCGATCCGGGTCCATGGAGGCGAAGCCGCGGTTGGAGCTGCCGCCCTGGTTGCCGCCCTGGTTGTGGTTGCCTTGGTTGTTCGATGCCATCTGTGATCTCCTTGGATGAAACGGTGTCTAGCGACCGGCACCGCGCCGGCCACAGGTCGCTATTGAGGACCGGGGGATGGCACCGTGGGGTCGGTCATGGGGGACGCGGGGCGTAGGAACAGGCCGATGCGCGGCGGCCCCGGCGCGCGAGGCTCAGGCGGCCAGCGACGCCACGCCAGGACGGCCCCAGTGCCTGTGCCGGGCCATCGCCGCGAGGAAGTCCTGGGCCAGCTGCGCGCGCGCGGGCGGCTCGTTGCGGCCCACCACCAGCCCGGGCACGCCGGCGCCGTCGGCGGCCACGCCCAGCGACGCGAGCAAGGTCACCGCCTCGCCGATCAGGCACAGGGGCTTGCCGTGCCGGTAGGCTTCGAGCACGAAATGCAGCGCGTCGCCGCTGGCCGCCAGTGCCTCCACGCTGGAGGGCCCACCCGGCACCAGCACCGCATCGAACAGCACCGAGGGCGTGAACTGGAAGTTCTGCGTGACGGCCAGCTGCTGCCCCGACGCAGTGGCCACGCTGCCCAGGCGCTCGCCCAGCACGCTGCAGCTCGCGCCCGCGTCCTGCAAGGCCTGCTGGATCACACGCATCGCGCCCACCTCCACGCCGCTGGCCACCAGCACGGCGACGCGCCGGCCCGCCAGCTGCGGGCTGCCGGTGGGCACGGCGGCCTCGATGCTGAGGGAGGGCGCGGCCTCGATCGGCAGCTTGTGGCGGCCGTCACGGAACCCGGCCCGGCCGGCTGCCGCCTTGGGGTCGGGCGGTGGCAGGCCCAGGCCTTCGGCCAGCTTGCGCGCGAGGCGCGAATCGACGTGCGCCAGGTTGTCCACCACGCGCTGGCGCACGCCCTGCACCGTGACCTGGGTCAGCTCGTGCAAGAAGGCGGCGACGATGTGTTCCTTCTCGGTCGGCCCCTGGCTGTTCCAGAAGAACGAGGCCTGGCTGAAATGGTCGTCGAAGCTGGCGCTGCGCCGCCGCAGCTTGGGCGACTCCAGCGGCACGGCCTCGGTCTGGAAGCCCTGCTGCCCGCCGTCGACGCGGAACTCCGCCCCGGTGGCGAGCGAGTTGGGCTCGTAGGCCACGGGACCCTTGTTCACCTGCAGGCGGTTGGCGCCGCCGCGCTGGAAGTTGTGCACCGGGCAGAGGCTGCGGTTGATCGGCAGCTCGTGGTGTTTGGGACCGGACAGCCGCCAGGCCTGCGCCTGGGTGTAGGCCGACAGCCGCCCCTGCAGCAGCGGGTCCTCGCTGAAGTCGATGCCGGGCACCAGGTGGCCGGGGTGGAATGCCACCTGCTCGGTCTCGGCGAAGAAGCTGTCGGGATTGCGGTTCAGGACCAGGCGGCCCACCACCAGGGGCTGCACGACCTCCTCGGGCAGCAGCTTGGTCGGGTCGAACAGGTCGAAGCCCAGGCTCGCCGCGCGCTCCTGCGGCACCAGCTGCAGCGTCAGCTCCCACTCGGGAAACTGGCCGGCCTCCAGGCTCTCCCACAGGTCGCGGCGCAGGAAGTCCGGGTCGCGCCCGGCGATCTTCACCGCCTCGTCGGCGAGCAGCGCGTGCCGGCCCAGGCGCGGACGCCACAGGAAGCGCGCGCAGTGCACCGCGCCGCGCGCGTTCACCAGCCGGAAGGTGTGCACGCCGAAGCCCGCCATCATGCGCAGGCTGCGCGGCAGCGCGTGGTCGGACATCAGCCACATCAGCGCATGCGTGGTCTCGGGCATCAACGAGGCGAAGTCCCAGAAGGTGTCGTGCGCGCTGCTGGCCTGGGGAATGTCGTTGCCGGCCTCGCCCTGCAGGGCGTGGATGAAGTCCGGGTACTTCATCGCGTCCTGCACGAAGGCCACCGGGAAGCTGCTGCCCACCAGGTCGAAGTTGCCCTCGCGGGTGTAGAACTTGACGGCGAAGCCGCGCGCATCGCGCACCGTGTCGGCGGACCCGCGCGCGCCGGTGAGGTTTGAAAAGCGCACGAACACCGGCGTGCGGCTGCCCACCTCCTGCAGGAAGTCGGCCCGCGTGAAGTCCACCATGGGCCGCACCAGCTCGAAGTAGCCATGGGCCGCGCAGCCGCGCGCGTACACCACCCGCTCGGGAATGCGCTCCTGCGCGAAGTGCGAAAGCTTCTCCTGCAGGATGAAGTCCTCGAGCAGGGTGGGCCCGCGCGGGCCCGCCTTGAGCGAGTTGTGGTTGTCCGGGATGGTGACGCCGTGGTTGGTCGTCAGCTGCGAGTCCGCCGATTGCGCGAAGGCCTCCAGCTGCTTGTGCTTGGCGGCGACGCTCTCGCCCGCCCGTGACTTTCGCTGGGCGTCCTGCCTGGACTGTGCCATGGTGATGCTGCGGCCTTCCTGCAATGGCTGAATCGGCCCAGCGTACGCAAGCTCATGGGCGCGGCCCGTCGTCGGGCCGCCGCGGCGTTCGTAGTCGGGGGCCGGCGGCCGCCGTAGGAAAGCGCCCACGCCCGCCGCCGCGGGCCCCGGGCCCGGCGGCCGACTACAGCGCGACCGTGCCGCGTCCTACCCCGGCCGCGCGCGGCGCTGGCAACCATTGACGCATGAAAGACCCCCGCCAGCCTCCCATGAGCCCCAAGCAGCCGCGCACCGAGCGGCAGCAGGGGGAGAAGCAGGAAAGCGTGCCGCAGGTGCCGGCCGAGCGCGACGAGTCGGGCCACAGCCAGGCTGCGGACGCGCCGTCGATGCGGCCCCTGGGCCGCCAGGCCCAGCAGGACCTGGAAGCCGGCCGCAGCGACACCAGCCGCGGCGAGGAGTCCGACGCCAGCTACCGCAAGCTCAGGGACGGCGACACGGGCGCCTGAGGCGGCGGCTGAAGTTGCCCGGCCACGCCGCGGGCGCCGGGCCGGCCCGGCAGGCTTGAGCGCCGCTCAGCCGGCCAGTTCGGCCCGCATGGCCGAGATGACCTTGGCGTAGTCGGCCTGGCCGAAAATCGCGCTGCCGGCCACGAAGGTGTCGGCACCGGCGGCGGCCACGCGCGCGATGTTGTCGACCTTGACGCCGCCGTCGACCTCGAGCCGGATGTCGCGGCCGCTGGCATCGATGCGCTTTCGCACCTGCTCGATCTTGCGCAGCGCCGAGTCGATGAAGCCCTGGCCGCCGAAGCCCGGGTTCACGCTCATGATGAGCACCAGGTCGATGTCCTCCAGCATCCAGTCGAGCACGTCGACCGGCGCGCCGGGGTTGAACACCAGGCCCGGCTTGCAGCCCGCGGCGCGGATGGCCTGCACGCTGCGGTGCACGTGGGTGGACGCGTCCGGGTGGAAGCTGATGTAGTCGGCGCCGGCCTGCGCGAAGGCCTGCGCCAGCGCATCCACAGGCTGCACCATCAGGTGCACGTCGATGGGCACCGGCGTGCCGTCCGGGGCCACGGCATGCTTCTTCAGCGCCTGGCAGACCATGGGCCCGAAGGTCAGGTTGGGCACGTAATGGTTGTCCATCACGTCGAAATGGATCCAGTCGGCGCCGGCGGCGATCACGTTGCGCACTTCATCGCCCAGGCGGGCGAAGTCGGCAGAGAGGATGGACGGGGCGATGCGGTGGGCCGTGCTCATGGCCGGGATTGTCCCAGAACGCCCGGGGTCGGGCCCGGCGCGCTAGCATCGCCACATGTCCAAATACGCGATCCGTGTCGAAGTCGAACCGCGCTACCTGCCCGAGCAGTCGGCGCCCGAGCGCGGGGTCCACAGCTTCGCCTACACGATCACCATCAGCAACGCCGGCGAGGTGCCGGCCCAGCTGATCTCGCGGCACTGGCACATCGCGAACGCCAACGGCGAAACGGAAGAGGTGCGCGGGCTGGGCGTGGTCGGGCACCAGCCGCTGCTGCGCCCGGGCGAATCCTTCCAGTACTCCAGCGGCTGCCGGCTGCGCACGCCCACCGGCACCATGCACGGCAGCTACTTCTTCGTGGCCGAGGACGGCGAGCGCTTCGACGTCGAGATCCCGCTGTTCGTGCTGGGCGACGGCACCGAGCGCGTGCTCCACTGACAGCGCGCCGTCCTACACGGCGCTCGCCTGCAGAGCCTTAGATTGCCCGGCTAGGAAAGCCGCGCAATGACCGAACTCATGGCCCTGTGGGCCGACTGGCTGCGCCCCTCGGCCGGCCTGCCGACCGTGCAATGGTCGCTGCTGCTGGCCCTGGCCGCGGCCGCCGGCCACCTGCTGCAGCGGCACACCGGCCTGCCGCAGGTGGTGGGCTGCACGGCCGTGGGCAGCATCGCCGGGCTGGCCGGCTTCTCGGGCCTGGACTGGCCGCTGCGCGGTGTCGCCCTGTTCCTCATCGAGCTGGGCGTGTCCGTGGTGCTTTTCGAGGCCGGTGGCCGCCTGGCC
Organism: Ramlibacter aquaticus; assembly: GCF_015159745.1. Lineage (GTDB taxonomy): Bacteria > Pseudomonadota > Gammaproteobacteria > Burkholderiales > Burkholderiaceae_C > Ramlibacter > Ramlibacter aquaticus. Next base: position 13,444 of record NZ_JADDOJ010000022.1, read on the forward strand.
CTGCGCTGGCTGCGCCACAACCCCATGGTGCTGCTGCAGAGCCTGCTGGCGGCCGGGCTGACCGGCCTCTTCGTCTACCAGGCCCTGCGCTGGTCGGGCGTGCGGCCCTCGGTCGCCGAGTCCATCGGCATCCTCGCGATCGCCTCCTCGCCGGCGGTGTTCAGCCGGGTCGCCAGCGACAGCGGGGCCTCGGGCCCGGTGACCGAGCGGGCCGGCGCGCTCGCCACGCTGGGTGCGCTCTACGCCCTGACCCTGGTCAACGCACGCACCGGGCTGCTGCACCGCGACACCACGGCCCTGGTCGAGCTGCTGGTCCCGGTGGCGGTGGTGCTGGGTGTGTCGCTGCTGGTGGCGGCCGTGCTGGCGCTGGCGCTCAAGCTGGCCCTGGGCTGGATGAACCCGGCCAGCGAGAACACCGCCATGCTGCTCATCGCGCTGATCGCTGCGGCCACCGCGGTGGCCGCGCACCTGGGCGGCTCGGCGCCGCTGGCCGCCCTGCTGGGCGGGCTGCTGCTCAAGCAGCTGCATCCGCGGCCCTGGTCCTGGCCACGCCAGCTGGGCATCGCGTCATCGCTGCTCACGCTGCTGATGTTCGTGATGGTGGCGGTGGTCGCGGCGCGGGCGCCCTGGAACCACGCGGTCGCCGGCACGGTGGCGGCCCTGGTGCTGGCGCGCGGCGCGGCGCAGGTGCTGGGCGTCCTGCTGGCCAACCGCGGCAGCGGCACCAGCCTGCGCCAGGCGGCCTGGGTGGGGCTGGCGCTTTCGCCCATGGCCTCGCTCTCGCTGCTGCTGGCCTCGCAGTACGCCGCCACCTCGCTGACCCAGGGGCCGGAGGTCACGGCCATCGTCCTGCCGGCGATCCTGCTGATGGAGGTGCTGGGCGCGATGCTGGCCACGGTGGCCATCTACCGCAGCGGCGAAAGCACGCAGCCCGAGGGCGGCGAGCCGCTGCCCGGCCTGGGGGACCTGCGTGGCTAGGCCGGCCGCGCTGCCCGCCGCCGGGCCGGGCGAGCCGCCTGCGCTGGAGCCCTTCCGCGCGTCGGCGCCGCTGACGCTGGGCGTGGAGCTGGAGCTGCAACTCGTCAACACGCACGACTACGACCTCGCCCCCTATGCCCAGGAGATGCTGCGCCTGGTCGAGGCCGAATCGCCCGGCCTGCCCGGCAGCGTGGTGCCGGAGATGACCAGCAGCATGATCGAGATCTCCACCGGCGTGTGCACCAGCGCGGCGCAGGCGCGCGACGAGCTGGAGGCGATCCGCGACGCGCTGCTGAGCGCGGCCGACCGGCTCAACATCGCGGTGGTCGGCGGCGGCACGCACCCCTTCCAGCAGTGGCACGAGCGGCGCATCTACGACAAGCCGCGCTTTCGCGAACTCTCCGCGCTCTACGGCTATCTCTCCAAGCAGTTCACGGTGTTCGGCCAGCACGTGCACCTGGGCTGCCCGGACCCCGACGCCGCCCTGCTGATGCTGCACCGCATGTCGCGCTACATCCCGCACTGCATCGCGCTCTCGGCCTCCTCGCCCTATGTGCAGGGGCAGGACACGCAGTTCGACTCGGCGCGCCTGAACTCGGTCTCGGCCTTCCCCATGTCCGGCCGCGCGCCCTTCGTGCTGCGCTGGGACGACTTCGAGCGCTTCTTCCAGAAGACGACCCGGACCGGCGTGGTGCGCAGCATGAAGGATTTCTACTGGGACATACGCCCCAAGCCCGAGTACGGCACCATCGAGATCCGCGTCTTCGACACCCCGCTGACCATCGACCGTGCCGCCGCGCTGGCCGGCTTCGTGCAGTGCCTGGCCGCCTGGTTCCTGGACGCCTCGCCCTTCATGCCGGCCGAGGACGACTACATGGTCTACACCTACAACCGCTTCCAGGCCTGCCGCTTCGGCCTGGAGGCCGCGTACGTGGACCCGGCCAGCGGTGCGCACCGCCCCTTGCGCGAGCACCTGCTGGAGACGCTGCGCAGCCTGAAGCCCTACGCGCAGTCGCTGGGCGCCGCCTACGGCGTGCAGATGCTGGCCGAGGACGTGGAGCACGGCACCAACGACGCGCGCTGGCTGCGCGAACGCCAGCAGCGCGAGCGCCTGCTGGCCGAGGTGGTGCGGCAGGCGGCGATGAAGCTGCGCGGCCACCGCTGATCGCGCGCACGGTGGCGTGCCGTGGGATGCGCGGGCGCCGCCAGCCGTGACGGAACACCCGCGCAGGCCCAAGCCCCGGCGCCCCGGCGATCGGCGCGACAATCGCCCCATGGGTGAGTTCGAGTTGATTGAGCGCTTCTTCCGCCGGCCGGCCGTGCGCAGCCCGCTGGGCGCGGGCGACGACTGCGCGCTGCTGGCGCCGGCCCCCGGCATGCAGCTGGCCGTGTCCACCGACATGCTGGTGGAAGGCCGGCACTTCCTGTCCACCGTGGACCCGCGCCGGCTCGGCCACAAGTGCCTGGCGGTGAACCTGAGCGACCTGGCCGCCTGTGGCGCATCGCCGCTGGGCTTCACGCTGTCGCTGGCGCTGCCGCAGGCCGACGCGGCCTGGCTGCAGCCCTTCTCCGAGGGGCTGCTCGCGCTGGCCGATGCGCACCGCTGCGAACTGCTGGGCGGCGACACCACGCGCGGCCCCCTGGCCATCAGCATCACCGTGTTCGGCGAGGTCCCGGCAGGCCAGGCCCTGCTGCGCAGCGGCGCGCGCGCCGGCGACGAGCTCTGGGTCAGTGGCCACACCGGTGACGCGCGTGCGGCGCTCGAGGTCTTCCGCGGCACGCTCTCGCTGCCGGCCGCGGTGTTCGAGGCGGCGCGCGCGCGCATGGAAACGCCGACCCCGCGCGTGGCGCTCGGCGAGGCCTTGCGCGGCATCGCCCATGCCGCCGTGGACATCTCCGACGGCCTGCTGGGCGACCTGGGGCACATCCTGCGCGCCTCCGGCGTGGGCGCCACGTTGGACGCCGGGGCCACGGCCACGCTGGTGGCCTGCGGCGACGCGCTGGAGCCGGCGCGACGCCTGGAATTCGCGCTGGCGGGCGGCGACGACTACGAGCTGGCCTTCACCGCGCCCACGGCGGCACGGGACGCGGTGCAGGCCGCCGCCGCCGGCGCCGGCGTGCGGGTCACGCGCATAGGCCGCATCGAGCCCGGCCCCGGCCTGCGCGTGCTGGACGGCGAGGGCCGTCCCCTGGACCTGCGCTTTGGCAGCTTCGACCATTTCGCTTCCTGAGACCTGGCGCGGCGGCCTGGCGGCGCTGCTGCTGGCGGTGGGCCTGCTGGGGGCGCCGGCGGTCCGCGCCGCGCCCGCGAGCTTCGAGGCCGAAGTGGTCCACGTGACCGATGGCGACACCGTCATCGTGCGCCGGGCGCGCGGCGGCGGCGAGCTCACGGTGCGCATCGAGGGCATGGACGCCCCCGAGATCTGCCAGGCGGGCGGGCCCGCATCGCGCAGCGCCCTCGCCGGCCTGGTGCTGCACCGCCGGGTGGAGGTCGCGCCACGCGGGCGCGACACCTACCGCCGCACCCTGGCGCGGCTGCGGCTGGGCGGCCAGGACGTGGGCGGCTGGATGGTCGCCCAGGGCCAGGCCTGGTCCTACCGCTTCCGCGGCCGCCAGGGGCCCTACCACGAGGCCGAGGTGCGCGCCCGCTGGGAGCAGCGCGGCCTCTGGGCCCAGCCGCACGCCGAGGAGCCGCGGCGCTTCCGCCAGCGGCACGGCAGCTGCCACCCGGGTAGCATCGCGCGGTGAGCGAAACACCCGCCCCTGACGCTGCGCCGCGCCGGCCCGACGCCCGCTTCCTGCTGTCGCATCCCGCCCATTTCATCGCGCTGGGGCTGGGATCGGGCCTCTCGCCGGTCGCACCCGGCACCGCCGGCACGCTGTGGGCCTGGCTGGCCTGGCTGGCCTTGCAGCACTGGCTCAGCCCCGTCGCACTGGGCTGGGTGGTGGTGCTCTCCTTTCCGATCGGCTGGTGGGCCTGCACGCGGGCGGCGATGCGGCTGCGCATCCTGGACCCGGGCTGCATCGTCTGGGACGAGGTCGCTGCCTTCTGGCTGGTGCTGTGGCTGGTCACGCCGGCCGGCCTGCTGGCCCAGGCCTGCGCCTTCGCCCTGTTCCGCTTCTTCGACGCCGCCAAGCCGGGCCCGGTGGGCTGGGCCGACCGGCTGTTCCACGGCTTCGGCTGGGCCGGCGGCTTCGGCATCATGCTGGACGACCTGGTGGCGGCCTTCTGCACGCTGCTGGTGATCGCCGGCTGGAGGGCCTGGACATGAACGACCGCGTGACGGAACTCGCCGCGCTGCTGCTGGAACGCGAATGGATGCTGGCCACGGCCGAAAGCTGCACCGGCGGCATGATCGCCGCCGCCTGCACCGACCTGGCCGGCTCCAGCCAGTGGTTCGAGCGCGGCTTCGTGACCTACTCGAACGAGGCCAAGGTCGAACTGCTGGGGGTGGCACCGGCCCAGCTCGAAGCGCACGGGGCGGTGAGCGAGGTGGTCGCGCGTGCCATGGCCTTCGGCGCGGTGCGCCATTCGCGCGCGCGCGTCAGCGTGGCGGTGACCGGCGTCGCCGGCCCCACCGGGGGCTCGGCGGCCAAGCCGGTGGGCACGGTGTGGTTCGGCTTCATGGTCGACGGCCGCCTGTCCAGCGAGACCCGTCGCTTCGAGGGCGACCGCGCCGCCGTGCGTGCCGCCACGCGCGAGCACGCGCTGCAGCGCCTCATCTCACTGTTGCAGCAGGCCTGAGTCCAGCAGCGCCTGCAGCTTCGCCAGCGAGGGCGCCACCGGCACGCCCAGGCCGAGCAGTCGCCGCTTCATGGTGAGCACGGCCGCGTCCTTGGACAGCAGGGGCGCCCGGTGCGCCACGGCCAGGTCGATGAACTTCTGGTCGTCCGCGTCCTTGCAGGTGTAGGGCGCCTTGGCCGCCACGGCCACGCCCTCCACGTGCGCGTCGTAGCGGTCCATCAGCCCCTGCGCGGTATCGCCGCGGGCGGCGATGCGCGCGGCGAGGTGCGGGTAGTCCAGCACCCGCCGCAGCTCCTCGCGCATCTCGGCCGTGGCCAGCCAGCGCCAGGCCCGCTGGCCCAGGGCCTGGGCCAGCGGCAACGCGGCCTCGTCCTGGAACACCCACAGGTCGAGGACCACGTTGGTGTCAATCACCAGCGGGGGGCTCTGCATCCTTGCGCGCGGAGCCGCGCACCATGTCGAAACGGAACAGCCGGCATTCGATGGGACCGTTCCACATCGGCATGCGGCGCGATTCCTTCAGCCGCATTCGCGAGGGCAGCTTCAGGTCGGGCGTGAGCACCCAGGCCGTCCAGCCCGGGAAGTTCTTCTTCCAGTGCGCGGCCAGGGCACGAAAAAAGTCGGTGCCCTCCTCCGCCTCGGGCCGCTCGCGGCCGCCGCGCGTGCTGCCCGCCACGCCGGCGGTGCCTATGCGCTCGCCGTACGGCGGGTTGAGCAGCAGCAGGCCCGGCGTCTCGCTGGGCGGCATGCGCTGCAGCGCGTCGCCGCCGCGGAACTGCACCGCCTGGGCCACGCCGGCCCGCTCGGCGTTGCGCTGGGCGAAGTCCACCATGCGGAAGGCGACGTCGCTGCCGAACACCGGCGCGGCGGGCGCGTGCCGCTGGGCCCGGGCCTCCTCGCGCAGCTGCTCCCACACGGCCGGCTGGAAGGGCCGCAGGCGCTCGAAGCCGAAGCGGCGGATCAGGCCCGGCGCGATGCCGCAGGCGATCTGCGCCGCCTCGATGGCGATGGTGCCGCTGCCGCAGCAGGGGTCGTACAGCGGCACGCTGCCGTCCCAGCCGCTGGCGGCGAGCATGGCGGCGGCCAGCGTTTCCTTCAGGGGCGCCTCGCCCGTGTCCTCGCGCCAGCCGCGCTTGAACAGGGGCTCGCCCGAGGTGTCGATGTAGAAGGTGGCCTCGGTGGACGTGAGGTGCGCGAACACGCGCACCTGCGGCCGCGCCGTGTCGACGCTGGGCCGGTCGCCCGCGCGGTCGCGGAAGCGGTCGGCGACCGCATCCTTGATCTTCAGCGCGGCGAAGTTCAGGCTCTTGAGCGGGCTGTGCTGCGCCGTGAGCTCCACCTTGAAGGTCTCGCGTGGCGTGAACCACGCTTCCCAGGCGATGGCGAACGCAGCGGCGTACAGGTCCTGCTCGTTCGCGTAGGGGCCGTGCGCCACCTGCACCAGCACGCGCTGGGCCAGGCGGCTGTGCAGGTTCAGGCGCAGCGCGTCGCGCCAGGACGCGCGCAGCAGCACGCCGCCGCGGCCGGTCAGCAGGTCGTCGCCCTGCAGGCCGGTGAGCCGGTGGACTTCGTCGGCCAGCAGGTCCTCGACGCCGGCGGCGCAGGGAAGGAACAGGCGCAGTTCGTTCATGGGGTTGCCCTCACAGGGCCTTTCGCAGGTTGGCCGGGGCGATGCGCAGGGCCTCTCGGTACTTGGCGACGGTGCGGCGCGCGCACTCGATGCCCTGTTCCTTGAGCATGTCCGAGATCTGGCTGTCCGACAGCGGCTTCTTCAGGTTCTCGGCCGAGACGAACTGGCGGATCAGCGCGCGCACCGCGGTGCTGGAGGCATTGCCGCCCGTCTCGGTGCCCAGGGCCGAGCCGAAGAAGTACTTCAGCTCGAAGGTGCCGTAGGGCGTGGACATGTACTTGGCCGTGGTGACCCGGCTGATGGTGGATTCGTGCAGGCCAAGCTCGTCCGCGATCTCGCGCAGCACCAGCGGGCGCATGGCGAGCTCGCCGTGCACGAAGAAGTTCTTCTGCCGCTCGACGATGGCGTTCGAGACGCGCAGGATGGTGTCGAAGCGCTGCTGGATGTTCTTGATGAACCAGCGCGCCTCCTGCAGGCGCTGCTGCAGCGCCTGGTGGCCCTCGCCCTTGTGCGCGCGCAGGGCGCCCGCATACACGTCGTGCACGCGCAGGCGCGGCATCACGTCGGGGTTGAGCTGCACGCGCAGCTTGAGCGAGGCGCCCTGGCCGCTGCGCGTGACGATGACGTCCGGGATGACGATGTTGCGCTCCACGTTGGCGAAGCGGCGGCCGGGCTTGGGTTCCAACCGCGCGACCAGCCCCATGGCCGCGCGCACCTGGGCCTCCGTGTCGCCGCACAGCTGCGCCAGCTTCTTCACGTCGCGCCGCGCCAGCAGCTCCAGCGGCTGCGCGCACAGGCGGGCCGCGGTCTCGCACAGCGCCGGGTCGTCGCACTCCGCGCGCATCACGTCCAGCTGCAGCCGCAGGCACTCGGCCAGGTTGCGCGCGCCCACGCCGGCCGGCTCCATGTGCTGCAGCAGGCGCAGCGCCACCGTGAAGTGGTGCACCAGTTCTTCCTGCTGCGCGAGGTCGTCCGGCGCCAGCCCCTGGGCCAGCGATTCCAGCGTGTCCTCGAGGTAGCCGTCTTCGTTCAGCGATTCGATGAGGAAGCGCAGCGCGTGGCCGTCGAGTTCGTCCAGGCGCAGCGCCAGGGCCTGGCGGTGCAGGTGGTCCTGCAGGGATTCATGGCCCCGGGCCAGGTCGGTCGCGTCCAGCTCGTCGTCGCCCGAGGCCGACTTGCGCGGGGCTGCGTCACCGCCCCATTCGCTGTCGTCCGGCAGCACCTCGCTGCTGCCGTCGCCCTCCCAGTCCGGCTCGGACTCGGCCGCCGGCGCCTCGGGCGCGTCGGCGTAGTCGGCCTCGCGCTCCTCGGCCGGCGCCGGTGCGTCGGCCACCGGCAGGCCGAACTCCTCGCGCGGTGCCTCGTCCTGCTGCACTTCGAGGAAGGGGTTCTCGTCGAGCATCTGCTCGACCTCCTGCGAAAGCTCCAGCGTGGAGAGCTGGAGCAGGCGGATCGACTGCTGCAGCTGCGGCGTGAGCGCCAGGTGCTGCGAGACCCGCAGCGAGAGGCCCTGCCTCATGCCGCCTCCCCTGCCGGGGTGACTGCCCTGGCGTCCATCACATGCGGAAGTGCTCGCCGAGGTACACGCGGCGTACGTCGGCGTTGTTCACGATCTCGGCGGGTGTGCCCTGCGCCAGCACGGCACCGTCGCTGATGATGTAGGCGTGGTCGCAGATGCCCAGGGTCTCGCGCACGTTGTGGTCGGTGATGAGCACGCCGATGCCGCGCGATTTCAGGAAGCCGATGATGCGCTGGATCTCGATCACGGCGATGGGGTCGATGCCGGCAAAGGGTTCGTCCAGCAGGATGAAGCGGGGCTGGGTGGCCAGGGCGCGGGCGATCTCCACGCGGCGGCGCTCGCCGCCGGACAGCGCCAGCGAGGGCGAGGCGCGCAGGTGGTCCACGCGCAGGTCCTGCAGCAGCGCGGTGAGGCGGCGGTCGATCTCCTGCGCGGAGAGCGGCTTGCCGCGCTCGTCCTCCTGCAGCTCCAGGACGGCGCGCACGTTCTCCTCGACGCTGAGCTTGCGGAAGATGGAGGCTTCCTGCGGCAGGTAGGACAGGCCCAGGCGCGACCGCCTGTGGATGGGCATGTGCTCCACCGACTGGCCGTCGATGGTGATCTCGCCCGCGTCGGCGCGCACCAGGCCGACGATCATGTAGAAGGAGGTGGTCTTGCCGGCGCCGTTGGGGCCCAGCAGGCCCACGACCTCGCCCTTGTCGACGGCGAGCGAGACGTCCTTGACGACCTTGCGGCTGCCGTAGCTCTTCTGCAGGTGGCGCGCCTGCAGCCGGCTTACGCCGGCGGGCGCCGCTTCGCGCCGCTCGGCCAGGGGCAGCGCGCTCACTTGCGCACGCCCTCGAGCTGGATGCTGGGCTTGAGCGCGGCCCCGGCTGCGGGAGCCGCGGGCGCCGAGGCGGCGCCGCGCGGCGTCAGCACCGCACGCACGCGGCCGCCCACGGCCGGGCTGGCCGGGCCGCCATCGACGGTGAAGACGTCGCTGGTGTTGTCGTAGGTGATCAGGCTGCCCACCATCTCGTCGGCCAGGGCGCCGCCGCGGATGCGCCGCATCTCGGCGCGCTTGATGAACTTCACCTTGTCGGCCTTGCCGTCGTACTCGATGGTCTCGGCCTCGCCCTCGATGTACTCATCCACGCCCTCGCGCTTCTGGCGGTAGTAGGCCAGCTTGCCGGGCTCGGCTGTGACCGTGCCGTACTGGTAGCCCTCGGGGTCCTGGCGCACGTCGATGCGGGCCCCGCGGATCACGATGCTTCCCTTGGTCACCACGACCCGGCCGGTGAACACGCTGGTCTGCTTGAGGTCGTCGTAGCGCAGCGCGTCGGCCTCCACGTTCATGGGCTTGTTGCGGTCCGCACGCTCCGCCCAGGCGGCTCCAGTGGCCAGCAGGGCGAGGGACAGGACGATCGCAATGGAGGGCTTCATATCGGCACGGAACTTGCTCTGGCGATTGTAGCCCGAGCTACGGGAAATCCCGCGCTCCCGCACCGTAAAGCGGGGCGTGGTGCCGCAGCGCCACACCCGGCGGGCGCGGGCCCGCCTACTTCGCGCCGCCCTTGCGGATTTCGGCGACCAGGTAATCGGTCACCGGCAGCATGCGGGGGTTGGAGCCCGCCAGGTTGCCGTCGACGTAGAAGCGGCCGGCCACGCCCATCGCGGGCACGCCTTCCACCTTGTACGCATCCTGGATCTGCTGGGCCCGGCGCTGCTTGGCCGAGACGCTGAAGGAGTTGTAGGCCTCGATGAACTTCGCCCGGTCCACGCCCTGGGTCTGGATCCAGTCGGCCATCACGTCCATGCGGTCCATGGGACGGTGCTCCTGGTGCACGGCGTGGAACACCTTGGCATGCAGCGCATCGACCAGGCCCAGCGCCTCCAGCGTGTAGAACAGGCGCTGCTGCGGCACGAAGTCGTCGCGGAAGCCGACCGGCACGCGCTTGACCTTCACGTCGGCCGGCAGCCGGGCCATCCAGGCCTCCAGCGAAGGCTCGAAGGCATTGCAGTGCGGGCAGTTGTACCAGAAGAAATCGACCACCTCGATCTGGCCGGCGGGCGCGTCCACGGGCGCGGGCTGCTTCAGGCGCAGGTAGTCGGTGCCCTCTTCGATCTTCTTGGCCTGGGCCCGCGCAGGCTCCATGGCGGCCAGGGCGCCCAGCGCGGCCATGCCGCCCGCCGCACGGATGAGTTCACGTCGCTTCATGTCGTTCCCCGGCTCTCAACGCTGGACACGCACCAGCGCGGTCTCGAAACCGCCGGCATCCAGCTTCTGCTTCTGGCGGTCGGCGTCGTCCTTCTTCTCGAACGGCCCCACGCGCACGCGCCAGACCTGGCGGCCGGATTGCTCGCGCTCGCTGACCTTGGCCTCGATGCCCATGAGGTTGAGCTTGGCGCGCTGGGCCTCGGCATCCTCGGGGGTGCGGAAGGCGCCGGCCTGGACGAAATAGATGAAGGGGTCGCTGCTGGCGGCCTTGGCCATGGCCAGCTCGCCCAGGGGATCGGCCGAAGGACGGCCGGCGACCGCAGGCGGCAGTTTGTCAGGCGAGACGGCGGGCGGCGCCGGGCTGGCGGCCGGCTGCTGCGGCGGCGCCGTGACCACCGCCCCCGGGACAGCGGGCGCGACCGGCGCGGCCGCGGCCGAGGCCGGGCGGGCGGGGTTCTTGCCGTACAGGGGCGCGTTGGGGTCCCAGTCCTTGTTCTTGCGGCTCTCGGCCGCGTCCTGCTCGGGCGAGCGGCTCTGGCCCTTGTTCAGGAAGGGAACGGGCACCTTGGTGACGTAGACCGCGACGGCGAGGGCCGCGGCCAGGCCCAGCACCACCCCGATGATGATGCCGACGATGGTGTTGCCGCGTTGGCGGGATTTCATGCGCTCCGTTCCCTTTTTCACATCTTCTGCGGGGCGCTCACGCCCAGCACAGCGAGGCCATTGTGCAACACCCGCGCAGTGGCCGCGACCAGCGCCAGCCTGGCCTTCTTCAGCGCCTCGTCGTCGACCAGGATGCGCTCGGCGTCGTAGTAGCTGTGGTAGGCGGAGGCCAGCTCGCGCAGGTAGAAGGTGACGTCGTGCGGCGCGAAATCGGCCGCCGCCGCGCTGAGCATCTCCGGGTACTTGGCCAGCAGCAGCATCAGGGCCTGCGCCTGCGGGCCCTGCAGCACGGACAGGTCCGCCTGCGTGAGGGTGGCCGCGTCGCCGCCCCAGGCCGCCAGCACCGAGCAGATGCGCGCATGCGCGTACTGCACGTAGTAGACCGGGTTGTCGTTGTTCTGCGCCAGCGCGAGGTCGACGTCGAAGGTGTACTCGGTGTCGGGCTTGCGCGAGAGCAGGAAGAAGCGCACCGCGTCCTTGCTGGTCCACTCGATCAGGTCGCGCAGGGTGACGTAGCTGCCGGCGCGCTTGGAGATCTTCACCTCCTCGCCGCCGCGCATCACCCGCACCATGGTGTGCAGCACGTAGTCGGGGTAGCCCTGGGGGATGCCCACGCCGGCGGCCTGCAGGCCGGCGCGTACCCGGGCGATGGTACCGTGGTGGTCCGTGCCCTGGATGTTCAGCGCCTTGGCGAAGCCGCGTTCCCACTTGCTGATGTGGTAGGCCACGTCGGGCACGAAGTAGGTGAAGCTGCCATCGGACTTGCGCATCACGCGGTCCTTGTCGTCACCGTAGTCGGTGCTGCGCAGCCACAGGGCGCCGTCCTGCTCGTAGGTCTTGCCGGCGGCGACCAGTCGCCTGACGGCGTCCTCGACCCGGCCCGAGCTGTAGAGGCTGGATTCCAGGTAATAGTTGTCGAAGCGCACCTGGAAGGCCTGCAGGTCCAGGTCCTGCTCGTGGCGCAGGTAGGCGACGGCGAACTGGCGGATGCCGTCGAGGTCGTCCACGTCACCGCTGGCGGTGAACTCGCGGTCGTCCGACTTCACCGTCTTCTTCGCCAGGAAATCCCGCGCGATGTCGGCGATGTAGTCGCCGTTGTAGGCCGCCTCGGGCCACTCGGCGTCGCCCGGCTTGAAGCCCTTGGCGCGCAGCTGGGTGGACAGCGCGAGGGTGGCGATCTGCACGCCCGCGTCGTTGTAGTAGAACTCGCGCCAGACGTCCCAGCCCTGCGTTTCGTACAGGTTGCACAGCGCGTCGCCCAGCGCGGCCTGTCGGCCGTGGCCCACGTGCAGCGGGCCGGTCGGGTTGGCGGAGACGAACTCGACCATCATGCGCTGGCCGTTGGGCGGCTGGCGGCCGAAGCGCTCACCCGCGGTGAGCACCTCGCGCACCACCTCCTGCCGGGCCTCGGGCTTGAGGCGGATGTTCAGGAAGCCGGGGCCGGCGATCTCGATCGCCTCCACCCAGCGCTGCGCCGCCGGCGCGGCCAGCAGCACCGTGCGCAGTTGCTCGGCGAGCTGGCGCGGGTTCTGGCGCAGCGGCTTGGCCAACTGCATCGCGGCGGTGCAGGCGAAGTCGCCGTGCGCGGCCACCTTGGGCGACTCGAAGGCCGCCTTGGCGCCTGCGCCCGGGGACAGCTGGTCCAGCCCGGCCGCGAGCGCGGCGAGCAATTCTTGTTTCACCTGAAGCATTGGTGAATTTTACGGGTCGGCCTGCGTCGACGCGCCCCGCACCTGGGCCGTTGCAACGGAACCCCATCCCGGGGCCCATCCCACCGAGGAGGAAAACACCATGAACGCACGCACCGCCACCCCCGCCATCGCCCTCGCCGCCGCCCTGGCCCTCATGCTCGGCACCGCCGCGCACGCGGCCGGCACGGCCGAGAAGCCCGCCGCCTCGGCATCCGGGGCCAAGAAGCCGCGCAGCGCGCAGCAGGAGAAGATGTCCAGCTGCAGCAAGCAGGCCAAGGGCAAGAAGGGCGACGAGCGCCGCGCCTTCATGAGCAGCTGCCTGTCGAACGCGCCGGCGGCCTCGGCCCAGAAGTAAACCCTGCAGCCGGCCCCGGCGGGCCGCAGCGCGCCGGGGCCGGCCGGGCTCAGTGCCCGTAGCCGCGGGCCAGGAACACCGCCGCCAGCGGAATCACGGGCACCAGGTGCGCGGCGCGCATCACCCAGCGGCGGGTGGCCACCACCTCGTCCGCCGGGGGCAGCCCCCGCCCGGCGCGCAGCGCGGCGCGCCAGCGGCGGAAGGCGATGGCCGGGCGCAGCGACATCAGCACCACCACCACGAAGAGCGCGAGCTTCAGGTGAAGCAGCCAGTCCGTCCAGTACCAGCTCGCGCCCTTCACGCCCCAGAAGGCGCGCGCCAGCCCGGTCAGTGCGACGGCGGCGGTGGCCACCAGGTACAGCAGGTCCACGCGCACCAGGCGCTCGACCACGGCGGCGTTCAGCCATTCGCCGCGGCACAGGGCCGCCTCGCTGGAAATGAAGACCACCATGCCCAGCAGGGCGGCGATGTGGGCGTAGGCGAGCAGGGATTCGAGGATCATGTGGCGGACTCCATGGACTTCCAGTACCCCGGCCGTCCGTAATGCTGCTTGAGGAAATCCACCCACAGCCGCACCCGCAGGGGCAGGTGCTTGCGCTGCGGGAAGACCGCGAAGATGCCGTTGGGCGGGGCGGCGAATTCTGCCAGCACCTCCACCAGTTCACCGCGGGCGATCTCGCCCGCCACCTCCCAGGTGCTGCGCCAGGCGATGCCCCAGCCGGCCAGGCACCAGTCGTGCAGCACCTGGCCGTCCGAGCAGTCCATGGGGCCGCCCGGCCGCACGTGGACCACCTCCTGGCCGCCCTCGCGCGGGACGCTGAAGGCCCAGCCCCGGGTCTGCGAGGCCTCGCTGGACAGCGTGAGGCAATGGAAACGGCCCAGCTCGTCCGGGTGCCTGGGCGTGCCGTGGCGCTGCAGGTAGGCCGGCGTGGCCACGCACATGCGGCGGTTGTCGGCCATGCGCACGCTCACCAGGGACGAATCCGGCAGGTCGCCCACCCGCACCGCGCAGTCGTAGCCTTCGCCCGCCAGGTCCACCACCCGGTCGCTCAGGTTCAGCGAGATCGTGACCTCGCCGTGCGCATCGCGGAAGCGCGGCACCAGGGGCGCCACGTGGCGGCGGCCGAAACCCGCCGGCGCGGTGACGCGCAGGTGGCCGCTCGCCTTGACCCCGCCGGCGCTGACGCTGGCCTCGGCATTGGCGACATCGGCCAGCAGGCGCTGGCAGTCCTCCAGGAAAGCGCTGCCTTCGTGGGTCAGGGTGATGCGCCGGGTGGTCCGCACCATCAGCTTGACACCCAGGCGCTCCTCCAGCGCATCCAGGCGCCGCCCCATGATGGCCGGGGCGACGCCCTCGGCGCGCGCGGCGGCCGTGAGGCTGCCGCGGGTCGCGACCGAGACGAAGGACGCCATCTGCTTGAGCTTGTCCATGGGGTCCCGGCATATTACCCACAAAAAAGTCATCAATACATCGCTTGTCCGGGTATGAATTGATCTCTTTGCTTGCCCTATAGTCCGCATCTGGCCCGCAGAGGGCCTGCTTTTTTTCTGTCTCACGAATCCGCCCCTGGAGCCCTCCATGACCGCTCGCACCACTGTCCACGGCCTGCAAGTCGCCACTTCGCTTTACCGCTTCGTCGAGGACCAGGTCCTGCCCGGCACCGGCATCGCCAGCGACCGCTTCTGGAAGGGCTTCGACGCCATCGTGGCGGAGCTGGCGCCGCGCAACATCGCGCTGCTGGCCGAGCGTGACCGCCTGCAGACCGAGCTGGACACCTGGCACAAGGCCAACCCCGGCCCGATCCGCGACATGGCGGCGTACCGCGGCTTCCTGGAGCGCATCGGCTACCTGGTGCCCCAGCCCGAGGACGTGCAGACCACCACCGCCAACGTGGACGCCGAGCTGGCGCTGCAGGCCGGCCCGCAGCTGGTGGTGCCCATCCTGAACGCGCGCTACGCCCTCAACGCCGCCAACGCGCGCTGGGGCTCGCTGTACGACGCGCTGTACGGCACGGACGCCATTCCCGAGACCGGCGGCGCCGAGAAGGGCAGCGGCTACAACCCGGTGCGCGGCGCCCAGGTGATCGCGTTCGCGCGCAAGCTGCTGGACGACGTGGCCCCGCTGGCCCACGGCTCGCACCGCGACGCCACCGGCTACCGCGCCGACGGCGGCAACCTCTCGGTGACGCTGAAGGACGGCGCCACCACCGGCCTGGCCCAGCCCTTCCAGTTCGTGGGCTACCAGGGCGATGCCGCCTCGCCCTCCTCCATCTTGCTGCAGCACAACGGCCTGCACGTGGACATCCGCATCGACCGCAACACGCCCATCGGCAAGAGCGACGCCGCCGGCGTAAGCGACCTGGTGATGGAAGCCGCGCTCTCCACCATCCTCGACCTGGAGGATTCGGTGGCCGCGGTGGACGCGGACGACAAGGTGGCCGGCTATGCCAACTGGCTGGGCATCCTCAAGGGCACGCTGACCGAGGAAGTCACCAAGGGCGGCAAGACCTTCACGCGCGGCCTGAACCCGGACCGCCGCTACCACGGCCCCAAGGGCGGCGAGGTCGTGCTGCACGGCCGCTCGCTCATGTTCCTGCGCAACGTCGGCCACCTGATGACCAACCCGGCCATCCTGTGGGGCGGTGACAAGGAGATCCCCGAGGGCATCATGGACGCGGTCATCACGACCACCATCGCCCTGCACGACCTGGCCGGCCGCGGCGCCAACGGCCTGCGCAACTCGCGCACCGGCTCGGTCTACATCGTCAAGCCCAAGATGCACGGGCCCAAGGAAGTGGCCTTCGCGAGCGAGCTGTTCTCGCGCGTGGAAAGCCTGCTGGGCCTGCCGCAGAACACGGTGAAGCTGGGCATCATGGACGAGGAGCGCCGCACCTCGGTCAACCTCAAGGCCTGCATCGCCGAAGCCGAAGCCCGCGTCGCCTTCATCAATACCGGCTTCCTGGACCGCACCGGCGACGAGATGCACACCGCCATGTACGCCGGCCCCATGTACCGCAAGGGCGACATGAAGAGCAGCGCCTGGATCCAGGCCTACGAGAAGAACAACGTGCTGGTCGGCCTCTCGTGCGGCCTGCGCGGCCGGGCCCAGATCGGCAAGGGCATGTGGGCCATGCCGGACCTGATGGCCGCCATGCTGGAGCAGAAGATCGCCCACCCCAAGGCCGGCGCCAACACCGCCTGGGTGCCCTCGCCCACCGCCGCCACGCTGCACGCGATCCACTACCACCAGGTCAACGTGGCCGAGGTGCAGAAGCAGCTGGAGACGATCGATGCCGACGGCGAGCGCGAGAACCTGCTGACCGGCCTGCTCACCGTGCCGGTGGTGGCCGAGGCCAAGTGGTCGGCCGAGGAACGCCAGCAGGAGCTGGACAACAACGTGCAGGGCATCCTGGGCTACGTGGTGCGCTGGATCGACCAGGGCGTGGGCTGCTCCAAGGTGCCCGACATCCACAACGTCGGCCTGATGGAGGACCGCGCCACCCTGCGCATCTCCAGCCAGCACATCGCCAACTGGCTGCAGCACGGCGTGGTGACGCGTGAGCAGGTCATCGCCACCTTCCAGCGCATGGCGGCGGTGGTGGACCAGCAGAACGCCGGCGACGCCGCCTACCTGCCCATGGCCGGCAACTGGGACAGCTCCTTCGCATACCGCGCCGCGCTGGACCTGGTGCTCAAGGGCAAGGAGCAGCCCTCCGGCTACACCGAGCCGCTGCTGCACGCCTGGCGCCTGAAGGTCAAGGCCGCGCGCGGCTGAGGCTTTTGCGCCGGGGGCTGGGCCGCGCGGGCTACACTGCCCGCGTGACCCCGGACCTCCGCGCCCCTGCCGACCCCCGGCTGTGCCCGCTCTGCGGCCAGCCCAACCAGTGCGCTGCGGAGCGCCGGCGCGAGACCGGCCAGCCGCAGGCGCCCTGCTGGTGCGTCAGCGCCCATTTCCCGCCTGAACTGCTGGCGCGCGTGCCGGCCGACGCCCGCGACCGGGCCTGCATCTGCCCCGCCTGCGCGGGACAGGCCGCGTGAGCGCAGACTCCCTGGAAGCCCTGGCCGCGCGCTGGGGCCCGCGCTACCGCTGGTACCTGCTGATGTCCGTGATGGTGGGCACCATGGCCTCCATCATGTCGTCCACCATCGTCAACGTGGCCATCCCCGACATGAGCCGCGCCTTTGCCCTGGGCCAGGAGCGCGCGCAGTGGGTGAGCTCCGGCTTCATGGTGGCGATGACGGTCTCCATGCTCACCACGCCCTGGCTGCTGGCGCGCTACGGCTACCGCCACGTGTACGCGGGCAGCATGCTGCTGCTGCTGGCCGGCGGCGTGGCGGGCGGCTTCGCGCAGGATTTCAACCTGGTGCTGGCCGCGCGGGTGGCCGAGGGCCTGGCTGCGGGCGTGGTGCAGCCCATCCCGGCCATCATCATCCTGCGCGGCTTCGAGCGCGGCGAGCAGGGCCGCGCCAGCGGCATCTTCGGCATGGGCGTGGTGCTGGCACCGGCCATAGGCCCCAGCATCGGCGGCGTGCTGGTGGACCTGTTCGGCTGGCGCTCGATCTTCTTCATGGTCGTGCCTTTCTGCCTGGCCTCGCTGTGGCTGGGCCGGCGCTTCGTGCCGGGCGCTGCACCCGGGGGCGCGCCCGGCCAGCGCGGTGCCGCCCTGGACTGGCGCGGCCTGCTGCTGGCCGGCGCCGGCACACTGTGCCTGCTCAACGGCCTGGTCTCCCTGCACCGCAGCGTGACGGAAGGCCTGCCCCTGCTGGGCGCGGCGGTGGCCGCGCTGTTCGGCTTCATCGCCTGGGAACGGCGCATGCTGCGGCTGGGCCAGCACCCCCTGATGGACCTGCGCCTGTTCCGTCACCGGGCCTTCGCCATGGGCAGCGTGGTGGCATTCATCTACGGCACGGCGCTGTTCGGCTCCACCTACCTGCTGCCGGTGTTCATGCAGCTCGGCCTGGGCTTGTCGCCCTCCTACGTGGGCAGCATCCTGCTGCCGGCGGGGCTGATGCTGGCGGTGGTGATCGCGCTCGTCGGCCGGCTGGCGGACCGCCTGCCCACGCGCCTGCTGGTGGGCATCGGCCTGGCCCTGCTGGCGCTCGCGTTCGCCCTCACCGCCACCGTGCCCCCGGCACACCCGATCGCGCTGCTGGTCGCCTGGACCGTGGTGGGCCGCATCGGGCTGGGCTTCATCCTGCCCTCGCTCAACCTGGGCGCGATGCGGCCGCTGGAGGCCGCTCTGGTGCCGCAGGGCTCCAGCACCATCAACTTCCTGCGCATGGTGGGCGGCGCGGCGGGCGTGAGCCTGTGCGGCATCGTGCTGGAGTGGCGACTCGCGGTGCACGGGCAGGCGCTGCAGGGCGGCGACGGGCCGCAGCGCCTGGCCGCGTTCCAGGAATCCTTCGGCATGCTGTCGGGGCTGTGCCTGCTGGCGCTGGTGGCGGCCTGGCAGATGCGCGACCGCCCCCGGGACAGCGCGCTCGCGCGAGAATAGCCCCATGTGCCAGCTGCTCGGGATGAACTGCAACACGCCCACGGACGTGACCTTCAGCTTCAGCGGCTTCGCCCAGCGCGGCGGGCGCACCGACCACCATGCCGACGGCTGGGGCATTGCCTTCTTCGAGGGCCGCGGCCTGCGCCACTTCGTGGACCACCAGCCGGCCTGCGACTCGCCGGTGGCCGAGCTGATCCGCCGCTACCCCATCAAGAGCCGCAACGTGGTGGCCCACATCCGCAAGGCCACGCAGGGCGATATCGCCCTGGAGAACTGCCACCCCTTCGTGCGCGAGCTCTGGGGCCGCTACTGGGTGTTCGCCCACAACGGCAACCTGGAGCATTTCCACCCGCGCCTGCACGCCGCCTTCCGGCCGGTGGGCGACACCGACAGCGAGCGCGCCTTCTGCTGGCTCATGCAGGAGCTGGCGAAGTCGCACGCGGGCGTGCCCGACGTGGCCGAACTCACGCTGACGCTGCGCGAGCTGGTGCCGCAGGTGGCACGCCACGGCAACTTCAACTTCCTCTTGTCCAACGGGCAGGCGCTGTGGTCGCACTGCTCCAGCAACCTGTTCTACGTCGAGCGGCGCCACCCCTTCGCCCATGCCCAGCTGGCCGACGAGGACCTGAGCGTGGACTTCGCGCGCAACACCACCCCCAAGGACAAGGTCGCGGTGGTGGTGACGGCCCCGCTCACCACCAACGAGCCCTGGACCGCCTTCGCACCGGGCGAGCTGCAGGTCTTCGTGGACGGCGAGCGGCTGCGGGCCTGAGCCCCGGCCTCAGCGGCCCACGGCCGCTTCCAGCGCGTCGACGAACATGGCCGGCACGTCGAAGCCGGTCTGCTGCGTGATCTCCTGGAAGCAGGTCGGGCTGGTGACGTTGACTTCGGTGAGGCAGTCGCCGATCACGTCCAGGCCGACCAGCAGCAGCCCGCGGGGCGCCAGCACCGGGCCCAGGGCTTCGGCGATCTCGCGGTCGCGGGCGGACAGTTCGCGCGCCACGCCCTTGCCGCCGGCCGCCAGGTTGCCCCGCACCTCGGTGCCCTGCGGGATGCGGGCCAGGCAGTAGGGCACCGGCTTGCCGCCGATCACCAGCACGCGCTTGTCTCCCTCGCTGATCTGCGGCACGAAGCGCTGCACCATCACGGTCTGCGCGCCATCCAGGTTCAGCGTCTCGGTGATCGCGCCCAGGTTGAGCCCGTCCTCGCGCACGCGGAAGATGCCCATGCCGCCCATGCCGTCCAGGGGCTTGAGGATGATGTCGCGATGCTCGGCGTGGAACTCGCGGATGGCATCCGCGTCCCGCGTCACCAGCGTGGGGCTGACGAAGCGGGCGAATTCCATGATGGCCAGCTTCTCGGGGTGGTCGCGCAGCGCGGCCGGCTTGTTGAACACGCGGCCGCCCTCGCGCTCCACGTGCTCCAGCAGGTGGGTGGCGTAGAAGTACTCGCTGTCGAAGGGCGGGTCCTTGCGCATCAGCACGGCGTCGAAGTCGCGCAGCGCGCGCACCGCGTTGCCGCGCTCCTGGAACCACTCCTCGTCCTCGCCGGTGAGCACGATCTCGCGCACCAGCGCGCGCACCAGGTCGCCCGAGCGCCAGGCCAGGTGGGCGGGCTCGCAGGCGAACACGCGGTGGCCGCGCCGCTGCGCCTCGCGCATCATGGAGAAGGTGGTGTCCTTGTAGACCTTGAACGATTCGAGCGGGTCGGCGACGAAGAGGATGTCCATGGCTTTACTGTTGCATAAATCGCCCGGCCCCGTGCGCGGTGCGGGCAGGCACGGCCGCGCACCGCGGCCGGATCAGATCTCGATCTTCGAGCCCAGTTCCACCACCGAGTTGTTGGGCAGGTGCAGGAACTCGGCCGCTGCGCTGGCGTTGTGGTGCATCTGCGCGAACAGCTTCTCGCGCCAGGGCGCCATGCCGCCGCCCATGGTGGGGATCACCGTGTCGCGCGACAGGAAGTAGCTGGTGGTCATGGGCTCCAGGTCGCAGCCGTGGCCGCGGATCTGCTCCAGCGCACGTGGGATGTCGGGGTCGTTCTTGAAGCCGTAGTGCAGGATGACCTGCCAGCAGCTGTGGCCCAGCGGCGTGATCTCCACGCGCTTGCTGATGCCCACCCAGGGCACCTCGTGGCTGCGCACCGTGACGAACAGGTTCTGCTGGTGCAGCACCTTGTTGTGCTTGAGGTTGTGCAGCATCGCGTTGGGCACGGTGCCCGGCTCCGCGGTGAGGAACACGGCCGTGCCCTCCACGCGCGTGGGCGGGGCCTCGAACACCGAGCGCAGGAAGCTGGGCAGGTCCAGCGCGTCGCTGAGGATCTTCTCGTTCAAGAGGCCCCGGCCCTGCTTCCAGGTCATCATCAGTGTGAAGATCCCGCCGCCGATCATGAGCGGGAACCAGCCGCCCTCCACCAGCTTGAGCAGGTTGGACGCGAAGAAGGTGGCATCGACGACGAAGAACGCGCCGGTGGCTGCGATGCACAGCGGCAGCGGGTAGCCCCAGCCGAAGCGGATCACGAAGAAGGTCAGCGTGGTCGTGATCAGCATGTCCAGCGTGACCGCGATGCCGTAGGCCGCGCCCAGGTTGTCCGAGGAGCGGAACATCACCACCGCGAGCACGATGGCCACGAACAGGCCCCAGTTGACGAAGGGGATGTAGATCTGGCCGGTGTCGCGCACGCTGGTGTGCAGGATGTTCAGGCGCGGCAGGTAGCCCAGCTGGATCACCTGCTTGGTGACGCTGAAGGCCCCCGTGATCAGGGCCTGCGAGGCCACCACGGTGGCCGCGGTCGCCAGGATGACCAGCGGCACCAGCGCCCAGTCCGGCGCCATCAGGAAGAAAGGGTTCTTGACCGCCTCGGTGCCGCCTTCCAGCAGCAGCGCGCCCTGGCCGAAGTAGTTCAGCGTCAGCGAAGGCATCACCACGCTGAACCAGGCGAGCCGGATCGGCTTCTTGCCGAAGTGGCCCAGGTCGGCATAGAGCGCCTCGGCCCCGGTCACGCACAGCACGACCGCGCCCAGGATGATGAAGGTGACCAGCGGCGCGCGCCACATGAAGCCCAGGGCGTAGGTGGGGCTGAGCGCCTGCAGGATCTGCGGGTGCTTGGTGATCTGCGCGACGCCCAGTGCCGCGATGGCGAAGAACCAGGTCAGCGTGATGGGCCCGAAGAAGCGGCCGATGCCGCCCGTGCCGCGCTTTTGCACCCAGAACAGGGCCAGCAGCACCACCAGCGTCAGCGGGATCACGCCTTCCTTGAAGCGCGGCGAGATCACCTCCAGGCCCTCGACGGCCGACAGCACCGAGATGGCCGGCGTGATCACGCCGTCGCCGTAGAAGAGCGAGGTGCCGAAGATACCCACGCCCAGCAGCGCGCGGCGCAGGTGCGGCTTGTCCTTTACGACCTGCGAGGCCAGCGCCAGCATCGCGATCAGCCCGCCCTCGCCATGGTTGTCGGCGCGCAGCACCAGCACCACGTACTTGATGGAGACGATGACCGTGAGCGTCCAGAAGAAGATGGACAGGATGCCGTAGACGTTGGCCGGCGTGAAGGGCACCAGGTGGGTGCCGAACACGGCCTTCACGGCATACAGCACGCTGGTGCCTATGTCGCCGTAGACGACGCCGATGGCGCCCAGGGTCAAGGCGGCGAGCGAGGATTTGCTGGTCTGCACGAGGGTCCCCTGTTCGAGCTGCAGGGGTGGTTGCCTAGGGAACCTTCTATTCTGCTACTGGCGGCGCCCGTCGCGCCGACACTTTGTTGCAGTGCGACAACTCCGGCGTCGCAGCCGCGTCAGTCGTACACCTCGGCTTCGGGGTCCGTGGCCTCGAGTTCGTAGCTCGCCGCCAGCATGGCCAGGCGGCCGATCACGCCGTACATGTAGAAGCGGTTCGGCGCGCTCGCGCCCGGCTTCATGCCGGGTTGAGGTAAGCGCGTACTCTCAGCGAAAGCGAGCGGGGCAAAGCTCGATCCGGGCGCGTTGAGGTTCTCGTCGATGCCGCGCTCGGCGTGCACCCGGTAGAAGCCGCCGACCACGTAGCGGTCCATCATGTAGACGACCGGTTCGGCCACCGCGTCGTTGATGCGCTCGTTGGTGAGCACGCCCTCCTGGATGATCACCTCGCTGACCGGCTGGCCGGCCTTGGATTCGGCCATGCGGCGGGCGGCGGCGTCGGACAGGCCGGCGATCTCGCGCGCATCGCGCACCGTCATGATGCCCATGCCCGAGGTGCCGTTGTCGGCCTTCACGACCACGAAGGGCTTCTCGTTGATGCCGTATTCCTTGTACTTCTTGCGAACCCGCGTCAGCAGCGCGTCCACGTTGGTGGTCAGGCACTCCATGCCGGCGCGGGCGGTGAAGTCCACCTCGCCGCACATGTTGAACAGCGGATGGATCAGCCAGGGGTCGATGCCCAGCATCTTGCCGAAGCGCTTGGAGACTTCCTCGTAGCTCTTGAAGTGCTTGCTCTTGCGCCGTACCGACCAGCTCGCGTGCAACGGCGGCAGCAGGTACTGCTCGTGGATCTCTTCCAGGATGCCGGGGATGCCGGCCGAGAGGTCGTTGTTGAGCAGGATGGTGCAGGGGTCGAAATCCTTCAGGCCCAGCCGGCGCTTGGTGCGCACGATGGGCTCCAGGGTGACCTGGCTGCCGCCCGGCAGGTCGATGGTGACCGGGGCCTTGATCTCCGGGTCGATCGAGCCGATGCGCACGTTCAGGCCGGCCATGTGGAAGATGCGCTGCAGCTGCACCAGGTTGGCTAGGTAGAAGGTGCTGCGGGTGTTTTCGGGGATGACCAGCAGGTTCTTGGCTTCAGGGCAGATCTTCTCGATCGCGGCCATGGCCGACTGCACGGCCAGGGGAAGCATCTCGGGCGTCAGGTTGTTCCAGCCACCGGGGTAGAGGTTGGTGTCCACCGGGGCCAGCTTGAAGCCGGCGTTGCGGATGTCCACCGAGGTGTAGAACGGCGGCGTGTGCTCCATCCATTCGAGCCGGAACCAGCGCTCGATGGCGGGCATGGAATCGAGCACGCGCTGCTCGAGTTCGTTGATCGGCCCGGTCAGGGCAGTGACGAGATGCGGAACCATGGAGCCCTTGGCCTGAATCGTTAAAAACTGACAGGAATTGTAGGGATATGGCGGCGGGGGCGCAGCATGCAAGGCCCATCACCCCAACAACAGGCGCCGGAAGTCGACGCTGCATCCACCGCCCACCGGCCCTGGGGATGCCGGTTCAGGCACCGGCCCAGGCCGTGTCCGCTGCACAGCCTCAGCGGACGGCCATGATCGATCCGGTGCCGCTCATGGATGCCCGAGCCGCGGCCGGCCCTGCGATCAGGTGCGCAGTTCGCCGTTGCCCAGCACCACCCACTTGAGCGAGGTCAGGCCCTCGATGCCCACCGGGCCGCGGGCATGGAACTTGTCGGTGCTGATGCCGATCTCCGCCCCCAGCCCGTACTCGAAGCCATCGGCGAAGCGGGGACTGGTGTTCACCATGACGCTGGCCGAATCGACCTCGCGCAGGAAGCGCTGCGCGTGCATGTGGTCGCGCGTGACGATGGCGTCGGTGTGGTGGCTGCCGTAGCGGTTGATGTGGGCGATGGCCTCGTCCAGGCCGTCGACCAGCTTGATGCTGATGATGGGCGCGAGGTATTCCTCGTACCAGTCCTGCTCGGTGGCGGGCGCCACGCGCGCGCCGGGCACCGGCCCGACCAGGGCGGCGGCGCCGGCATCGGTGCGCATCTCCACGCCCTTGGCGGCGAACACGGCCGCGATGCGCGGCAGGAAGCGCCCGGCGACGCTGCGCGCCACCAGCAGGCTCTCGGCCGCGTTGCAGGGGCTGTACTTCTGGGTCTTGGCGTTGTCGACGATGCGCACGGCCATGTCCAGGTCGGCGGAGTCGTCCACGTAGACGTGGCAGTTGCCGTCCAGGTGCTTGATCACCGGCACCTTGGCGTCGCGGCTGATGCGCTCGATCAGGCCCTTGCCACCGCGCGGGATCACCACGTCCACGTACTGGGGCATGGTGATGAGCTGGCCCACGGCCTCGCGGTCGGTGGTCTGCACCAGCTGCACCGCGTCCTGCGGCAGGCCGGCCTCGGCCAGAGCCTGCTGCACCAGGCGGGCCAGCGCCTTGTTGGAGTCGATCGCCTCCGAGCCGCCGCGCAGGATGCAGGCGTTGCCGCTCTTGATCGACAGGCTGGCGGCCTCGATGGTGACGTTGGGCCGGCTCTCGTAGATCATGCCGAAGACCCCGATGGGCACGCGCATCTGGCCGACGCGGATGCCGCTGGGCTGCTGGCGCATGCCGCTGATCTCGCCGATCACGTCCGGCATGGTGGCGAGCTGCTCGCAGCCCTCGGCCACGGTGGCGATCACCTTGGGCGTGAGCTTGAGCCGGTCGACCATGGGCGCGGCCAGGCCGGCGGCCTCGGCGCGCGCGATGTCGCGGGCGTTGTCCTGCTGCAAGGCGTCGACATTGGCGCGCAGCAGCGCGGCCAGGGCGCGCAGGGCGCGGCTGCGGGTGGCGGCGTCGGCGCGCGCCATCGCGGCCGAGGCCTGGCGGGCCTGCAGGCCGAGCGTCTGCATGTATTCCGAAACGTTCAGGGCGTTCACGCCCCGATTATCCCTTGGCCGGCCCCCGGGCGCCCGGCACGCACTCCATGCACAGGCCCAGGGCCAGCCGCTGCAGCGCCTGCCAGCCGTCGGTGGGCCAGCCGGGCGCCTTCAGGCCCTTCACGATGCCGTCCACCAGGTGGGCGGAGTAGAGCAGGTTGTCCAGGGCCACGGCCGACAGCCGGGGCAGCACGCGCTCGAACAGACGCTCCTTCAGGCCCCAGACGCGCTGCTCGCGCAGGGCCATGGGCAGCGGCCGGCCCTGGTCCATGGCGTCCTTCACGCGCTTGAGCGCGCGGATGTCCTCGGCCAGGGTGTAGTGCACCAGCACCTCGGCCTCGCCTTCGGCGCGCAGCCCGTCCAGCATGCGCTGCACGCGCTGCACCTGCCCGGCCAGCACGGCCTCGGACAGCTTGAACACGTCGTAGCGCGCCACGTTGAGCACCGCGCCCTCGACCTGCTCGAAGCCGAGTTCGCCCTCGGGGAAGAGCAGGCCCAGCTTCTGGATCTCCTGGTGGGCGGCCAGCAGGTTGCCCTCGACCCGGTCGGCGAAGAACTGCAGGGTGCGCTGGCCCTCGTCGCCGGCGGCGACGCGCTGGCCCTGGCGCGCCAGGCGCTGGGCGATCCACTGCGGCAGGGCGGCGCGCTCCACGGGCTCCAGCTGGACGGACACGCCGTGCGCCTCCAGCGCGCCGAACCACGCGCCGTTGCGCGTCATGCGGTCCAGCCGGGGCAGCAGGAACAGGAAGAGCATGCTGTCGTTGCCCACGGCCTGCTCGGCCAGCTGCTGGATGGCGGCGCTGCCTTCCTTGCCGGGCTTGCCGCTGGGGATGCGTACTTCCACGATCTGGCGGTCCGCGAACAGGCTCAGCGAACCGCCGGCCGCCAGCACCTCGCTCCAGTCGAAGTGCGCGCCGGCGACGGTATGCACCGTGCGCTCGGAGAAGCCCTGGGCGCGTGCCGTGGCGCGGATCGCATCGGACGCCTCCTGCACCAGGAGCGGCTCGTCGCCGTGCAGCACATAGAGCGAGCGCAGGCCCTTCTGCAGGTGGTTCGCGAGTTGGGCCGGGGCGAGCTGCATCCCCCGAGTTTAAGCCGCGGCGGCCACCTCGGCCATGGCCTGGGAAGCTCCTTTTTTGATAGCACAGGCCGCGCGTTGCTCGAGCACCACCTCGCGGAAGGCCGCCACGGCCTGGTCGACCAGCGCGCGCGTGATCGTGAGCGGCGGCGCGAAGCGGATCACGGTCTCGTGGGTCTCCTTGGAGAGCACGCCGCGCTGGGCCAGGGCCTCGACCAGGGCGCGCGCGCTGGCCAGCGCCGGGTCCACGTCCACGCCCACCCAGAGCCCGCGCCCGCGCACGGCGCGCACCAGGCCGCCGCTCTCGTCCATCACGGCCTGCAGCGCGCCACGCAGGTGCTCGCCCAGCCGCGCGCTGCGCTCCACCAGCTGTTCGTCCTCCAGCACCTGCAGCGCCTCCAGGGCCACTGCCGCGGCCAGCGCATTGCCGCCGAAGGTGGAGCCGTGGCTGCCGGGGTCGAACACGTCCATCACCCGCGCGTCAGCCAGGAAGGCGCTCACCGGCAGCAGCCCGCCGCCCAGCGCCTTGCCGAGGATGAGCGCGTCGGGCCGCACGCCCTCGTGCTCGAACGCGAACAGGCGGCCGGTGCGGCCCAGGCCCGCCTGCACCTCGTCGATGATGAGCAGCAGGCCCTTCTCGTCGCACCAGGCCCGCAAGGCCTGGAAGAAGCCGGGCGGCGGCAGCAGCACTCCGGCTTCGCCCTGGATGGGCTCGACCAGCACGGCGCAGCTGTGGGCCGTGGTCGCCGCACGCACGCTGTCCATGTCGCCGAAGTCGAAGGCGTCGAAGCCGTCGGCGAACGGGCCGAAGCCGGCGCGGTACGCGGGCTCGCTGGAGAAGCCCACGATGGTGCTGGTGCGGCCGTGGAAGTTGCCGCGTGCCACCAGGATGCGCTGCTGCCCATCCGGGATGCCGCGCCGCAGGTGGCCGAAGCGGCGCGCGCACTTGATCGCGGTCTCCACGGCCTCGGCGCCGGTGTTCATGGGCAGCGCCCGCTCGAAGCCGGAGACGGCGCACAGCTTCTCCAGGAAGGGGCCCAGCGTGGTGCCGTGGTAGGCCCGGGACGTGACCGCCACCTTGCCGAGCTGGCGCTGCAGCGCGGCGACCAGCCGAGGGTGCAGGTGGCCGTGGCTGACGGCGGAATACGCACTCATCATGTCGATGTACTCGCGGCCCTCCACGTCCCACACGCGGCAGTCCAGGGCACGCTCCACCACGACCGGGACGGGGTGGTAGTTGCGGGCCCCGAAACGGGCCTCCTTGTCGACGAAGAAGGTGCTGGCGGCCGGCCGGTTGGCGTCCATGTGGGTCTCCCTTGGTTGTGGGACCAGTCTAGGACCGCCCCGGCGGCGGAGGTGGTGCATCGTCGCGGGCACGGCAGCCGCAACCGACGAGTCAACCGCGGTTCACTTCCGTTTCGGAAGCGTGGTGCCCGGCAAGGGAAAGCCGGCAAATTCCTTCACCGTCTGCAGCTCGACATTGGTGACGATCTTCTCCACGCCCAGTGCGCTGTCGTCCAGCCAGACGTTGATCAGCCGGTTGTAGGTCTCGAGGTCGGCGCAGGCGATGCGCACCAGGTAGTCGTAGCGCCCGCTCACCACCCAGCAGCCCAGCACCTCGGGCGCGGCGGCCATGCGTCGCTCGAAGCGCTGCACCACCGCCTGGCGCTGGTCCTTGAGCGCGATCTCCGCGAACACGCCGATGTGCTCGCCCAGCGCACTGCGGCGCACCAGCGCACGATAGCCCTCGATGACGCCCGCGGCCTCCAGCCGGCGCACCCGGTTGAGCGTGGCACGGGCCGAGAGGTGGATGGCCTCGGACAGCGACTGCACCGTGGCCCGGCCGTCCCGCTGCAGCAGCTCGAGCAGCTTCAGGTCGGCGCGGTCCAGCTGCATGGCCGCCGTCTCAGGCGATCTTCACCGTCGACAGGCGGCGCAGGATCTGCTGCACCAGGTCGTTCTGCATGTCCCGGTAGAGCAGGTTCTCCTCCTGCTCCTTGGCCAGCGCGTAAGTCTCCGAGTAGCTGATGTCGCGCGACTGCAGCAGCTCGGTGCTGGGCAGCAGCTCCTTGCCCTGCGGGGTGCGCAGGCGGATGGACAGCCGCAGGCGCAGCTCGAACTCGGTCACCTGGCCGGCCGCGCTCAGGCCGACCACCACCTTCTCGCGCCGCTCGACCGGGATGTCCAGCACCACCTGGGCCTGGGCCGGCGCGCTGCCCTCGGGCAGGACCTTGACGCCGGCATCGGCCAGGGCCTTGCGCAGGTCGCGCGAGACCGCGGAGCCGGGCAGGCCGGCCACCAGGATGCTGCCGAAGGGGAAGGTGTAGGCGCCGCGCAGCTGGAAGCCACAGCCGGCCACGGCCAGCGCCAGCGGGAGGGTGGCCAGTGCGCGGCGGCGCATCACACCACCACGTTGACCAGGCGGCCGGGGACCACGATCACCTTCTTGGGTACCGCCCCGGCCGCATGGGCCGTGAAGGCCTCGCTGGCCACGGCCGCCGCCTCGATCTGTTCGCGGGTCGCGGCAGCCGGCACGCGGATGGCACCGCGCAGCTTGCCGTTGACCTGCAGCACCAGCTCGATCTCGTCCTGCACCATGGCGGACTCGTCGACCTCGGGCCAGGGCGCGTCCAGCAGCTCGCCGTGCGCGCTGGCGTAGCCGAGCTCCTGCCAGAGCACCTGCGTGATGTGCGGCGTCGCCGGGTACAGCACGCGCAGCAGGATGGAGAAGCCCTCGCGCAGAACGGCCTGCGCGCCGGGCTCGGCCAGGGCCTTGAAGTCCTCCAGCGCGTTGAGCATCTTCATGGCGCCCGAGACCACGGTATTGTACTGCATGCGCTGGTAGTCGTAGTCGACCTGGCGCAGCACGCCGTGCAGCTCGCGCCGCAGGGCCTTGGCCTGGGCACCGGGGGCGCCGCCGCCGTCCGCCGGCAGGCCGGCCAGCTTCACGCCGAAGGCCCAGACGCGGCGCAGGAAGCGGTAGGAGCCTTCCAGTGCGGCGTCGTTCCACTCCAGCGTGGCCTCCGGCGGAGCGGTGAACATGGTGTACAGGCGCGAGGTGTCGGCGCCGTACTTCTCGATCAGGTCCTGCGGGTCGACGCCGTTGTTCTTGGACTTGGACATGGTCGTCCAGCCCTCGTAGGTGACCGGCAGGCCGTCGGCCTTGGCGGTGGCCGACAAGACCTTGGCATGCTCGTCGCGCACGATGTCCAGCTCGTGCGTCCAGTAGTACTGCTTGCCGGCCTTCTCGCCGGTGCGCGAGAAGGCCTCGTTGAGCACCATGCCCTGCGTGAGCAGCTTGGTGAAGGGCTCGTCGACCTTGACCAGGCCCAGGTCGCGCATGACCTTGGTCCAGAAGCGCGCGTACAGCAGGTGCAGGATCGCGTGCTCGATGCCGCCGATGTACTGGTCCATGGGCATCCAGTACGCGGCGCCCTCGCCCACCATCCCGGCCTCGTTGCGCGGGTCGCAGTAGCGCATGTAGTACCAGGACGAATCCACGAAGGTGTCCATGGTGTCGGTCTCGCGCCGGGCGGGCTTGCCGCACACCGGGCACTGGCAGGCCAGGAAGTCCTCGCGCCTGTTCAGCGGGTTGCCGCTGCCGTCGGGCACGCAGTCCTGCGGCAGCACCACCGGCAGGTCCTGGTAGGGCACGGGCACGGCGCCGTGCGTCTCGCAGTGGATGATGGGGATGGGGGTGCCCCAGTAGCGCTGGCGGCTCACGCCCCAGTCGCGCAGCCGCCAGGTGACCTTCTTCTCGCCCAGGCCCTTCTCGGCCAGCTTGTGCGCCACCGCGTTGACCGCCTCCTTGTACGAGAGGCCGCTGAACACATCGGAGTTGATGGTGACGCCGCGTTCCTTGTCGCCGTACCAGTCCTGCCAGCGGTGGTAGTCGTATTCCTGGCCATCCACGTGCACCACCTGCATGATGGGCAGGTCGTACTTCAGCGCGAAAGCGAAGTCGCGCTCGTCATGGCCGGGCACGCCCATCACGGCGCCGTCGCCGTAGCCCATGAGCACGTAGTTGCCCACCCACACGTCCACCGGGTCGCCGGTCAGCGGGTGCAGCACCTGCAGGCCCGTGGGCATGCCCTCCTTCTCGCGCAGGGCCAGCTCGGCTTCCGTGGTGCCGCCCTTCTTGCAGTCCTCGATGAACTGCGCGAGCCTGGGGTTGGTCTTCGCGGCGTGGGCCGCCAGCGGGTGCTCGGGCGCCACGGCGCAGAAGGTGACGCCCATGATGGTGTCGGCGCGCGTGGTGAACACGTACATGCGCCCGCCGCCGATCGGCTCGCCGTCCTCGCCCCGGATGTCATGCGGGAAGGCGAAGCGCACGCCCTCGCTGCGGCCGATCCAGTTCTCCTGCATCAGCTTCACGCGCTCGGGCCAGCCCGGGAGCTGGTGCTGCACGTGGTCCAGCAGTTCCTGGGCGTAGTCGGTGATCTTCAGGTAGTAGCCGGGGATCTCGCGCTTCTCGACTACGGCGCCGGTGCGCCAGCCCTTGCCATCGATCACCTGCTCGTTGGCCAGCACGGTCTGGTCCACCGGGTCCCAGTTGACGACCTGGGTCTTGCGGTAGGCGATGCCCTTCTCCAGCATCTTCAGGAACAGCCACTGGTTCCACTTGTAGTAGCCGGGGTCGCAGGTGGCGACTTCGCGCGACCAGTCGATGGCCAGCCCCATCGCCTGCATCTGCTTCTTCATGTAGGCGATGTTGTCGTAGGTCCACTTCGCCGGCGGCACGCCGTTCTTCATGGCGGCGTTCTCGGCAGGCAGGCCGAAGGCGTCCCAGCCCATGGGCATGAGGACGTTGTAGCCCTTCATGCGCAGGTGCCGGGTGAGCATGTCGTTGATCGTGTAGTTGCGCACGTGGCCCATGTGCAGCTTGCCGCTGGGGTAGGGCAGCATGGAACAGGCGTAGAACTTCTTCCTGCTCGCGTCTTCGACCACGCGGTACGCGTCGCGGGCGTTCCAGTGCGCCTGCGCCGAACGCTCGACCTCGGTGGGTTGGTATTTGTCTTGCATAGGAAAAGAGGCCGGCAGGGTGCCGGCTTGTCAGGCGATTCTACGGCCCGGCTAGCGGGCGGCTGCCGTGGCGGGGGCGGCCTGCGGGCCCGCCGCGGCCGCTCCGGCGGCGGCCGGCTCGGCCGTGGGGTCGGCGACGAAGCCGATCCGGTTCAGCCCGGCCTTCTGGGCCAACCCGATCACGGCCAGCACCTGGCCGTAGGGCACGGCCCGGTCGGCGCGCAGCTGCACCTCGGTGTCCGGGCTGGCCTGGGCGGCCGCGGCCAGGCGCCCGGCCAATTGCTCGCGCGTGACCGGCTGGTCGTTCAGGAAGGCGGCGCCCTGACGGTCCAGCACCAGGGTGACGAACTTGGGTGCGTCCGCGGGCCGGGCCGCGTCGCTGCGAGGCAGGTCCAGCCGGATCGAGCTGGCCAGCAGCGGCGCCGTGAGGATGAAGATCACCACCAGCACCAGCATCACGTCCACCAGCGGGGTGACGTTGATCTCGCTCATGGGCTGCGGACCGGGGCTGCGCTCCAGCCGGCCGAAGCTCATGGGCGGGCCTCCGGCGAGGCCACGCCGTGGCCCACCAGCAGCTCGCGCAGGTCGCGCGCGAAGCCTTCGAGGTCGGCCTCGATGCGGCCGATCAGCCGGCCGAAGATGTTGTAGCCCAGCACGGCGGGGATGGCCACCGCCAGGCCGGCGGCCGTCATGATGAGCGCCTCGCCGACCGGGCCGGCGACCTTGTCGATGCCGACCTGGCCGCCGCCGGTGATGCTGGTGAGCGCGTGGTAGATGCCCCAGACCGTGCCCAGCAGGCCGACGAAGGGGGCCGTGGAGCCCACCGTGGCCAGCAGCACCTGGCCGAACTGCAGCCGGTTCAGCACGCGGTGCAGCGCGTCGCGCAGCAGCCGGGTGAGCTGCTGGGAGCGGTCGCCGGTGGCGGCGAGCGAGCCGGCCGCCGGGTTGCCGGTAGCATCGATCAGGGGCGCGACCAGCGCCTCCCGGTCGAGCGCGGCGGCGCGTTCTCGGCCTTCGGCCAGGCTGGGCGCCTGCCAGAAGGCCGCCGTGCTGCGGGCCACGTCGCGGCCGGCGCGGGCCAGCAGGCGCAGCTTCCAGAGGATGATCACCCAGCTCGCCACCGACATCAGGAGCAGGAGCACCGCCACGAACTTCGTGACCGCGTCGCCCTGGGTGAAGAGCTCGGGCAGGCTCATCGCAGGCCGAGCACGTCGAACATGTCGAACAGCCCGCTGCGCTTGCCGGCCAGGAAGCGCACCGCGCGCAGGCTGCCCTGGGCGTAGGTGGCGCGGCTGGCGGATTTGTGCGTGATCTCGATGCGCTCGCCCGTGCCGGCGAAGAGCACCGTGTGGTCGCCGACGATGTCGCCGCCGCGGATGCTGGAGAAGCCGATGGTGGACGGGTCGCGCTCGCCGGTGACGCCTTCGCGGGCGTAGACCGCGCAGTCCTTCAGGTCACGGCCCAGGGCCTGGGCGATCACCTCGCCCATCTTCAGCGCGGTGCCGGAGGGGGCGTCGACCTTGTGGCGGTGGTGCGCCTCGATGACCTCGATGTCGTAGCCGCTGGCCAGCGATTTCGCGGCCATCTCCAGCAGCTTGAGGGTGACGTTCACGCCCACGCTCATGTTGGGCGCCATGACGATGGCGATGTCGCGGGCGTAGTCCTGCACCTGCGCCTTCTGGTGCTCGGTGAAGCCGGTGGTGCCTATGACCATGTTCACCCCGCGCTCGCGGCAGGCCTGCAGGTGGGCCAGCGTGCCCTCGGGCCGGGTGAAATCGATCAGGACTTCGGACTGGGCGATGCCCGCCTTGGGGTCGGCCGTGACGGGCACGCCCGAGGCGTGGCCCAGGAAGGCGGCGGCGTCGTTGCCGATGGCGTGGCTGGCGGGGACATCGAGGGCGCCCGCGAGGACGCAGTCGCCCGAGGCACGGATGGCCTCGATCAGCATCTGCCCCATGCGGCCGCTGGCGCCGGCGACGGCGACGCGGTGGGAAACGGTGGTGGCCATGGGAAGAAGGGTCAGCGCGCGCCCGCCTCGAGCGGCGGGTAGCTGCGGGTCGGGGCGGGTGCGGCGGCGGCTGCCGCGGCGGCGGCTGCCGCGGCGGAGGCGGAGGCTGCGGCGGCGGCAGGCTCGGCCTTGCCGCGGTTCTCGGCGGCGAACTTCTGCAGCTGCTCGGGCGTGGCCTCCAGCGGAGGCACCTTGGCGTTGAGGCGGCGGTTGTCCAGCGAGGCGACGAACTCGGCTTCGCTGGGCATGGTGTCGCCGTCGGCGCGCTCGAACGCGTCGCCCTTGAAGAACACCGCCAGGCGGCGCTCCTGCGGGGGCACGCCCTGGCGCTTGAGCGTGAAGACGTAATCCCAGCGGTCGGCGTGGAAGGCGTCCGTCAGCAGAGGCGTGCCCAGGATGTCGCGCACCTGCTGGCGCGTCATGCCGGGCTTGAGCGCCTCGACCTGCTCACGCGACACGAAGTTGCCCTGCACCACCTCGATCTTGTAGGGCGTGATCGAATTGGCGATGCGGTAGCTGACGCTGTCGAGGCCGCCGCAACCGGCCAGGGCCGCTGAGGCGCACAGCACGGAAACGAGGGCGCGGCGGGTTGAAACGGGCATGGGCGGGACGCTGGCGATATGATCCGACGATTGTAGCGGCAGGGTCCCGCGGGACCCTTTCCTAGCGCAGCATGGCCAATATCGACGAACTCAAGAACACCGGGCTGAAGGCCACCCTGCCGCGGCTCAAGATCCTGGATGTCTTCCAGAAGGGCGGCCAGCGGCACATGACCGCGGAGGACGTGTTCCGCGTCCTGCTGGAGGAGCGGTCGGACATCGGCCTGGCCACGGTCTACCGCGTGCTGACGCAGTTCGAGCAGGCCGGCATCCTCAGTCGCAGCCACTTCGAGAGCGGCAAGGCGGTGTACGAGCTGAACGAGGGCACCCACCACGACCACCTCGTGTGCCTGGACTGCGGCCGGGTGGAGGAGTTCTACGACGCGGAGATCGAGCGGCGCCAGAACGACGTCGCCATGGCCAAGGGCTTCCGCATCCAGGAACATGCGCTGAGCCTGTACGCGCACTGCACCAAGTCGCCCTGCCCGAACCGGCCGCGCTGAGCGCGCAGCTCAGCCGCCCTTTTCCATGGCGCGCCGGTGGCGCTCGACGAACTCCTGGTAGGTGTCCACCCCGCGCAGCTGCAGGATGGTGTTGCGCACCGCCGCCTCGACCAGCACGGCGATGTTGCGGCCGGCCACCACCTGGATCACCGCCTTGCGCACCGGCACCCCCAGCACGTCCTGGGTCAGCGGCTCATAGGGCAGGCGCTCGTACTCGCGCTCCAGCGTCTCGCGCCGCACCAGGTGCACGATGAGGCGCAGCCGCATCTTGCGGCGCACCGCCGTCTCGCCAAAGATGGCGCGTATGTCCAGCAGGCCGATGCCGCGAACCTCCAGCAGGTTCTGCAGCAGCTCGGGGCAGCGGCCCTCGATGGTGGTGTGGTTGATGCGGTAGAGGTCGACCGCGTCGTCGGCCACCAGGCCGTTGCCGCGCGAGATCAGCTCCAGCCCCAATTCGCTCTTGCCCAGGCCGGATTCGCCGGTGATCAGCACGCCCAGGCCCAGGATGTCCATGAACACGCCGTGCATGGAGGTGCGCTCGGCGAAGTGCTTGGACAGGTAGGCGCGCAGCACGTCGATGACGAAGGCCGAGGGCTCGCGGGTGGCGAACATCGGGATCTGCGCACGCTCGCACATGGACAGCAGCGCGTCCGGCGCCTGCTGGCCGTCGGTCAGCACCAGCACCGGCGGCTCCAGCGTGACGATGCGCGAGATACGGCGGGCGCAGTCCTCGGGCGTGGCGTTGCTGAGGTAGGCCACCTCGCGTTCGCCAAGGATCTGCACCCGGTAGGGATGGATGTAGTTGAGGTAGCCGACCAGGTCGGCGCCGGAGCGCGCCGCGCGGACCGCCACCTCGTCGAAGCGGCGCTCGGAAGCGCCCAGCCCCGCCACCCACTCCCACTTCAAGGTGCCGCGATGCTCCTCGAACAGGACGTCGGCGCTGACGACGGTGGGCTTCACTGCACCTGGGCGGACTGCCAGCGGTCGATCAGGCCGTGCAGCTCGGCCGCATCGGTGCAGGACTTCATCTTCTCGCGCAGCGGCGCGTCGCTGAGCAGCTCGGCGATCTCGGACAGGATCTCCAGGTGCTTCTGGGTCGCCGCCTCCGGCACCAGGAGGAAGATCAGCAGCGACACCGGCTGCTCATCCGGGGCGTCGAAGCCGATCGGCTGGGCCAGCTGGAACAGCGCGGCCATGGGCGCCTTCAGGCCCTTGATGCGGCCGTGGGGAATGGCCACGCCATGGCCCAGGCCGGTCGAGCCCAGGCGCTCGCGCGCGAACAGGCTGTCGGTGATGAGCGCGCGGGAGAGGCCGTGCAGGTTTTCGAAGAGCAGGCCCGCCTCCTCGAATGCACGCTTCTTGCTGGTGGCTTCGACGCTCACGAGCACTTGAGCGGCAGGCAGGATGGACGCGAGGCGATTCATGGTGAGGCTGCCGGATTATGCACCCCAGCCACGGGTTTCCCCCGAGAACGAAAAAGGCGCCCAGAAGGCGCCTTTTTCGCGGCTTGATCCGTCACATGACGCGCTTGGGCGCGTCGTGGTGGTGGTCCTGCAGCCGGGTCTTGTGCTTGCCCACCTGGCGGTCGAGCTTGTCCACCAGTTCGTCCAGGGCGGCGTACAGGTCCTCGTGCGAGCTCTCGGCGAACATGTCGTTGCCCTTCACGTGGATCTTGCACTCGGCCCGCTGTCGTCGTTCCTTCTCCTTCTGCTTTTCCACCGTGAGCAGGACGCGGATGTCCACGACCTGGTCGAAATGGCGGGTGATCCGATCGAGCTTGGTGGTCACGTAGCTTCTCAGCGCGGGGGTGACTTCGAGGTGGTGACCGCTGATCGTCAAGTTCATGGAAAAGGCCTCCTGTAAGGACGGGGGAAAGGGCGACGCCTGGGGATGCCGTCGGCGTGCGCCGAACCTTGGAAACTTGCTCGTGAAATCACTATGCGCCCGGCCCCCGCGAAAAGCAACCGATTTCCGCCTCATGCACAGGGGCCCAGCGACTGGCCGCGCTGACCCCGGAATGCCCCGCATCACCTCCAGAAAACCAGCTTCACGCCATGAAATGAAAAACGGCCCCGCGGGCCGTCTCGAACGCAAGCCCGCCCGGGCTGCGCTTGGGCAGCCCGGGCGGGAGGGGGCGTGGGGGT
>NZ_JADDOJ010000225.1 GCF_015159745.1 Ramlibacter aquaticus
GCACCAAGAAGACCCAGGAAGAACACTTCCTGGCCAGTGGCGTGGCTGGCTGCGTTCTTCGCCCGACCTTGATGTACGGATGGTTCGACCCCAAGCATTTCGGCTGGCTCGCGCGCTTCATGGAGAAGGTGCCGGTGTTCCCCATTCCCGGCCACGGCCGCTACATGCGCCAGCCCCTCTACAACCGGGACTTCTGCCGTGCCATCGAGTGGTGCCTGCGCCACCAGCCGAAGGGCGCCATCTACGAT
>NZ_JADDOJ010000226.1 GCF_015159745.1 Ramlibacter aquaticus
CGACACCATAGCGTTCCGGGTCGTGAACGTGATACGCAAAGACCGTCGCGCCATTGGGCTGCGCATCGGCTTGGCGCATCACCGGGGCGAGATCGTGGCCGTAGAAGATGTTGTCCCCCAGCACCAGAGCGCTTGGGCCGTTGCCAATAAACTGCTCCCCAATCAGAAAAGCCTGCGCCAGCCCGTCCGGGCTGGGCTGCACCGCGTATTTCAGGTTCAGCCCCCATTGCG
>NZ_JADDOJ010000023.1 GCF_015159745.1 Ramlibacter aquaticus
CGCACCCGCAACCGCGCCAGGCGACAAGCCCACCCCCGAGCAACGCCAGCGCATGCTGGACAGCGCGGCGGGCGACCCCGAGCAGCTGGCGCGGCGGCGCAAGTTCCTCGAGGCGCTGGACCGTGGCGACCCGGCGGCGGTCGAGCGCTGGCACGCGATCCAGCAGCGGCGCGGGCCGGGCGGGGGCGGGCAGTAAGGCGCCATGAGCCCCTCGCGTCCCTTCATCCTGCGGCCGGTCGCCACCTCGCTGCTGATGCTGGCCATCGTGCTGGCCGGCCTGGTCGGCCTGCGCTTCCTGCCTTTGTCGGCGCTGCCGCAGGTGGACTACCCGACCATCCAGGTGCAGACCCTGTACCCCGGGGCCAGCCCCGAGGTGATGGCGCAGACTGTCACGGCGCCGCTGGAGCGCCAGTTCGGCCAGATGCCGGGCCTCGCGCGCATGGCCTCCACCAGCGCGGCGGGCGTTTCCATCGTCACGCTGCAGTTCGGCCTGGGCCTGGCGCTGGACGTGGCCGAGCAGCAGGTGCAGGCGGCGATCAACGCCGGCGGCTCGCTGCTGCCGGCGGACCTGCCGGCGCCGCCCATCTACGCCAAGGTGAACCCGGCCGATGCGCCCGTGCTGTCGCTGGCCATCACCTCCGACACGCTGCCCCTCACCGAGGTGCAGAACATCGTCAACACCCGGCTCGCGCTCAAGATCAGCCAGGTCAGCGGCGTGGGCCTGGTGACGCTGGCCGGCGGCCAGCGGCCCGCCGTGCGCATCCAGGTCGACACCCGGGCGCTGGCCAGCCTGGGCCTGGGCCTGGACAACGTGCGCACGGCCATTGCCGCGGCGAACGCGAACGGTGCCAAGGGCAGCATCGACGGCCCCACCCGGCAATACAGCATCAATGCCAACGACCAGCTGATGACGGCCGCGGACTACCGCTCGCTGGTGGTGGCCTGGCGAAACGGCGCGGCTGTGCGCCTGTCCGACGTGGCGCAGGCGGTGGAGGGGGCCGAGAACGTGAAGCTGGGCGCCTGGGCCGGGCTCGCGGGCGGCCTGAAGCCGGCGGTGGTGCTGGACGTGCAGCGCCAGCCCGGGGCCAACGTGATCGCCACGGTGGATGCGATCAAGCAGCGCCTGCCCGAGCTCACCGCCAGCCTGCCGCCCTCGATCCGGGTGGACGTGCTGAGCGACCGCACCACCGGCATACGCGTCTCGGTCGAGCATGTGCAGACCGAGCTGCTGCTGGCCGTGCTGCTGGTGGTGCTGGTGATCTTCGCCTTCCTGCACAGCGCGCGCGCCACGGTGATCGCCAGCCTGGCGGTGCCCATCTCCCTGGTCGGCACCTGCGGTGCGATGTACCTGCTGGGCTACAGCCTGAACAACCTCTCGCTGATGGCGCTCACCATCGCCACCGGCTTCGTGGTGGACGACGCGATCGTGATGATCGAGAACATTTCGCGCCACATCGAGATGGGCGAGCCGCCGCTGCAGGCGGCGCTGCGCGGTGCCGGCGAGATCGGCTTCACCATCGTCTCGCTCACGGTCTCGCTGATCGCGGTGCTGATCCCGTTGCTCTTCATGGGCGACGTGGTGGGGCGGCTGTTCCGCGAGTTCGCGGTCACCCTGGCCATCACCATCCTGATTTCGGCCGTGGTTTCGCTCACGCTCGTGCCCATGATGTCGGGCCGATGGCTCACGGCCCATCCCGGCGGCGAGGGCGGCTGGGGCGGCTGGATGCAGCAGCGCTTCGACCGCGTGATCGCCCACTACGACCGCGGCCTGCAGTGGGTGCTGGCCCGCGAGCGGTTCACCTTGGTGGTGGCGCTGGGCACGCTGGTGCTGACGGCGCTGCTCTACGTGTTCATCCCCAAGGGCCTGTTCCCGACGCAGGACACCGGCCAGCTGCAGGCACGGCTGCAGGCGCCCGAATCCATCAGCTACCCGCAGATGGCGCGGCTGCAGCAGGCCGCGGCCCGCGCCCTCATGGCCGACCCCGAGGTCGCTTCGCTGTCGAGCTTCGTGGGGGTGGACGCCGCCAACAACACCATGCTGCACACCGGGCGCATGCTGATCAACCTGAAGAAGAGCCACGGCGCCCCCGAGGCCGTGATGGCGCGGCTGCGGGACCGTGCCCAGGCGGCGGCGCCGGGCACCACGCTCTTCCTGCAGCCCACGCAGGACCTGACCATCGACGCCGAGACCGGCCCGACGCAGTTCCGCGTGTCCCTGGAAGCCGCCGACCCGGCCCTGGTGCGGGACTGGGCGCAGCGCCTGGTGGCCCAGCTCGCCGGTGCGCCGCAGCTTCGCAACGTGAGCACCGACGCCGCCGCCACCGGCTCGGCGGTGCGGGTGGACATCGACCGCGACTCGGCCGCGCGCCTGGGCATCTCCGCCTCCACCATCGACGACGCCCTGTACAGCGCCTTCGGCCAGCGCATCGTGTCGACCATCTTCACCGACACCAACCAGTACCGCGTGATCCTGGAGTCGCAGCCCGGCGACGCCACGCCCGCCGCGCTGGGCGACGTGCAGATCAAGACCTCCTCGGGCAGCACCACGCCGCTGTCGGCGGTGGCGCGCGTGGTGGAGCAGCGCACGCCGCTGCAGGTCACGCACGTGGCGCAGTACCCGGCCGCGACCGTCAACTTCGACGCGGCCCCCGGCGTGGCCCTGGGCACGGCGGTGGACGCGGTGCGCAAGGCGGCAACGGCCATCGGGCTGCCGCGCACGGTGAGCCTGAACTTCCTGGGGGCCTCGGGCGCCTATGAATCCTCACTGGCCAACGAGCTGTGGCTGATTCTGGCGGCGGTGGTGTGCGTGTACATCGTGCTGGGCGTGCTCTACGAGAGCTACATCCACCCGCTCACCATCCTGTCCACGCTGCCCTCGGCCGGCGTGGGCGCGCTGCTGGCGCTGCTCTTCACCGGCAACGACCTGGGCGTGATCGGCATCATCGGGATCATCCTGCTGATCGGCATCGTGAAGAAGAACGCGATCATGATGATCGACTTCGCGATCGAGGCCGAGCGGGTGGAGGGCAAGCCGGCCCGCGAGGCCATCCACCAGGCTGCGCTGCTGCGCTTCCGGCCCATCCTGATGACCACCCTGGCGGCGCTGTTCGCCGCCCTGCCGCTGATGTTCGGCTGGGGCGATGGCGCCGAGCTGCGGCGCCCACTGGGCCTGGCCATCTTCGGCGGCCTGGTGGTGAGCCAGCTGCTCACGCTGTTCACCACGCCGGTGATCTACCTGGGCTTCGACAGCCTGGCCCAGCGCTGGCGCCGCCGCCACCCGCGCCATGACCAGGACCTGCCGCCCGAGTGGCGGCCCGCGCCGCGGAGCGCCGATTGATGAACCTGTCGCAGCCCTTCATCCGCCGCCCGGTGGCCACGGTGCTGCTGACCCTGGGCATCCTGCTGGCGGGCGTGGCGGCCTTCTTCCTGCTCGCGGTGGCGCCGCTGCCGCAGGTGGACTACCCGGTGATCTCGGTCAGCGCCTCGCTGCCGGGTGCCAGCCCGCAGACCATGGCCACCAGCGTGGCCACGCCGCTGGAGCGGCGCCTGGCGGTGATCGCCGGGGTGAACGAAGTCACCTCCAGCAGCAGCACGGGCAGCACCCGCATCAGCCTGCAGTTCGACCTGAACCGCCAGATCGACGCCGCTGCGCGCGAGGTGCAGGCCGCGATCAACGCGGCACGGGCCGACCTGCCGAGCAGCCTGCGCAGCAACCCGACCTACCGCAAGGTCAACCCCTCGGCCTCGCCGGTGGTCATCCTGGCCCTGACCTCGCCCCGGCGCACGCCGGGCCAGATCTACGACGAGGTCTCCAACCTGGTGCAGCAGAAGGTCTCGCAGGTGGAGGGCGTGGGCGACGTGGAGATCGGCGGCGGCTCGCTGCCCGCGGTGCGCGTGGACGCCAATCCGCTCGCCCTCAACCGCTACGGCATTGCGCTGGAGGACCTGCGCACCGCCCTGCAGGCCAGCATCGCCAACCGGCCCAAGGGCACGGTGGAAGGCGAGGGCCGGCAGTTCCAGATCTACACCAGCGCCCGCGTCACGTCGCAGGGCCGCCCCACGGCCGAGGACTACCGCGGGCTGGTGGTGGCCTGGCGCAACGGCGCGGCCGTGCGCCTGCAGGACGTGGCCGAGGTCACGGACGGGGTGGAGAACATCAACACCCTGGGCCTGTTCAACGGCCAGCCCGCGGTGGTGGTGCTGGTGACGCTGCAGCCGGGTGCGAACGCGATCAAGACGGTGGACGCCGTGCGCGCGCTGCTGCCCGAACTGGAGGCCGAGCTGCCCCCGGACATCCGCCTGCAGGTCGCCAGCGACCGCACGCGTTCCATCCGGTCCTCGCTGCACGAGGTCGAGCTCACGCTGTTCATCGCGCTCATGCTGGTGGTGCTGGTGGTGAGCCTGTTCCTGCGCAGCGTGCGGGCCACCTTCATCCCGGCGCTGGCCACCGTGGTCTCGCTGGCCGGCACCCTGGGCGTGATGTTCCTGCTCGGCTTTTCGCTCAACAACCTGAGCCTGATGGCGCTGACGGTGGCCACCGGCTTCGTGGTCGACGACGCGATCGTGGTGCTGGAGAACACCACCCGCCACATCGAGGCCGGGATGAACCGTTTCCGCGCCGCGCTGGAGGGCGCGCGCGAGGTCGGCTTCACCGTGCTCTCCATCAGCCTGTCGCTGGTGGCCGTGTTCATCCCGCTCCTGTTCATGGGCGGGCAGGTAGGCCGGCTGTTCCGCGAGTTCGCCGTGACGCTCTCGGCGGCGGTGATGATTTCGCTGGTCATCTCGCTCACCACCACGCCCATGCTCTGCGCCTGGCTGCTGGGCGCCGACGCGCACCAGCGACGCCCCGGCCGTGTGTCACGCGCGCTGGAGGCCAGCTTCAGCTGGATGCAGCGCATGTACGCGCACAGCCTGGACTGGGCGCTCTCGGCGCGCTGGCTGGTGCTGGCGGTGTTCATCGGCGTGGTGGCGCTGAACGGCTACCTCTTCGTCAAGATCCCCAAGGGCTTCTTTCCCCAGCAGGACACCGGGCAGATCGCCGGCGGCCTGCGGGCGGACCAGAGCATCTCCTTCCAGGCCATGCAGGAGAAGCTGCGCCAGCTGGTCAACATCATCCGCAGCGACCCGGCCGTGGACAC
The DNA here is from genome assembly GCF_015159745.1 of Ramlibacter aquaticus. Classification (GTDB taxonomy): domain Bacteria; phylum Pseudomonadota; class Gammaproteobacteria; order Burkholderiales; family Burkholderiaceae_C; genus Ramlibacter; species Ramlibacter aquaticus. The sequence continues at coordinate 5,139 of NZ_JADDOJ010000023.1, forward strand.
GGTGGTGGGCTTCACCGGCGGCTCGCGGGCAGGCGGCGGCTTCCTGTTCATCCAGCTCAAGCCGGCAGCGCAGCGCAACGAGCGCGGGCGGGCCGTGATCGCCCGGCTGCGGCCGCAGCTGGCCCGGGTCACCGGCGTCACCCTGTTCCTGAACCCGGTGCAGGACGTGCGCATGGGCGGGCGGCAGACCAACAGCACCTACCAGTACACGCTCAAGGCCGACAACGTGGCCGACCTGCGCGCGGCCACCTTGCGCCTGACCGAGGCCATGAAGCGCCAGCCCGAGCTGGTGGACGTGGACAACGACCAGCAGGAGAACGGCATCGAGACCTATGTCGACATCGACAAGGACAGCGCCGCCCGCCTGGGCATCACGCCGCGCGACATCGACAACGCGCTCTACGACGCCTTCGGCCAGCGCCAGGTCGCCACCCTCTACGACGAGCAGAACCAGTACCGGGTGGTGCTGGGGGTGGCGCAGCGCTACGCGCTCAGCCCGAACGCGCTGCAGGACATCCAGGTGCCGGCACGCAACGCCGCGGCGGGCGGCACGTCGGCCGGTGCGGCGGGCGGCAGCAACCCGGCGACGCAGGGCAACGGCGGGCAGGTGGGCAGCGCCGCGGCAGGCGCGTTGGCGGCCGCGACGAGCGCCGCCGCGACCGCGGCCAACTCGGTCAACCCCGCGCTGCGCGACGCCGGCACCGGCCAGGCCGTGAGCGGCAGCGCGACGACGATGGTGCCGCTGTCCAGCATTGCGCGGGTGTCGGAGCGGGCCGCGGCCAGCGCGGTGAACCACCAGGACGCGGAGCTCGCGGCCACCGTCTCCTACAACCTGGCCGAGGGCCGCAACATCGCCGACGGCCAGCGGGCGGTGGAGCGTGCGCTGGCCGAGACCAGCCTGCCGCTGAACGTGCGCGGCAGCTTCGAGGGCACGGCCCGCGCCGCGCAGGAGTCGCAGGGCCAGCAGGGCCTGCTGATCGGCGCGGCCATCGTGGTGATCTACATCCTGCTGGGCGTGCTGTACGAGAGCCTGGTGCACCCGGTCACGGTGCTGTCCACGCTGCCCTCGGCGGGCGTGGGGGCGGTGCTGGCGCTGCTGATCGCGGGCATGGACCTGTCCATCATCGCGCTCATCGGCCTGTTCCTGCTGATCGGCATCGTGAAGAAGAACGCGATCATGATCATCGATTTCGCCCTGGACGCCGAACGCTCGCGCGGGCTGTCGCCCTACGCCGCGGTGCGCGAGGCCTGCCTGCTGCGCTTCCGCCCCATCCTCATGACCACGCTGGCCGCCGGCCTGGGCGCGCTGCCGCTGGCCATCGGCTTCGGCGAGGGCGCCGAGCTGCGGCGGCCGCTGGGCGTGGCCATCATCGGCGGGCTGCTGGCCAGCCAGCTCATCACGCTGTTGACCACGCCCGTCATCTACCTGCTGCTGGACAAGCTGCGCCGGCGCAGCCCCAACGAACGCGCCTACGGCCGCCATGCGGCGGATGCCGCGCCGGCGGTGGACACGCCATGAATGCCATGAAGAACCTGCACCGCTTCCGCCGCGCGGCGCTCCCGCTGCGACCCGCGCGTCTCGCCGGCCTGGCCGGCCTCGTGCTGGCCCTCGCCGGCTGCGCCGTGGCGCCGGCCTACCAGCGCCCGGTGGTCGACACCCCCGTCGCCTTCAAGGAGGGCGCAGGCACCTGGGTGCCTGCTGCGCCGGCCGATGCCCTGGACCGCGGGCCCTGGTGGGCGGCCTTCCAGGACGAGGAGCTGTCCGGGCTGATGGCGCGGGTGGAGGTGTCCAACAACAACGTCGCCGCCGCGGTGGCGCGCTACCGGCAGGCGAGGGCGCTGGTGGCCCAGCAGCGGGCCGCGCTCTTCCCCACGGTGAACCTCACGGCGGGCGCCGACCGCAGCGGCAACCGCGCCGCGTCGGGCGCGGCCGGCGCGGGGGGCACGGGCTCGGGCGCCTTCGCCGGCGTGGGCGCCAACCCGCGCGACAGCTTCCAGTTCGGCATAGGCGCGAGCTGGGAGCCGGACCTGTGGGGCCGGCTGGCTGGTGGCGTCGATGCGGCACGCGCCGGCGAGCAGGCGAGCGCGGCCGACCTGGCGGCAGCCCGCCTGTCGGCCCAGGGCGAGCTGGCGGTGGACTGGTTCAACCTGCGCCAGCTGGACGTCGCCCGGGCGCTGCAGGCCCGCACCATCACCGGCTACGAGCGCTCGCTGCGCATCACCCAGAACCGCTACCAGGCCGGCATCGCCGCGCGCACCGACGTGCTGCAGGCGCAGACGCAGCTGGCCAACGCCCAGGCCGACCTGCTGGGCTACGAGCGCCAGCGCGCGGTGCTGGAGCACGCCATCGCCGTGCTGGTGGGCCAGGCGCCCGCCGGCTTCTCGCTGCCGCAGCGCGCGGAATGGCAGGCGGTCGTGCCCCAGCTGCCCGAGGTGCTGCCCTCGACCCTGCTGCAGCGCCGCCCCGACATCGCCGCCGCCGAGCGCCGCGTCGCCCAGGCCAACGCCCAGGTGGGCGTGGCCCTGGCCGGCTGGTTCCCGCAGCTGGGGCTGAGCGCCAATGCCGGGCTGGGCGCGGCGGCCGCGGGCGAGCTGTTCCGGGCTTCGTCGCTGACCTGGGCCCTGGGCCTGAGCTTGGCGCAGAACCTCTTCAACGGGGGCGCCACCACGGCGCAGGTCGAGTCGGCCCGCGCGGGGGTGGAACTGGCGGCTGCGCAGTACCGGCAGACGGTGCTGTCGGCCTTCCAGGCGGTCGAGGACCAGCTCGTCGCCAGCCGTGTGCTGGCGCAGCAGCGCACGCTGCGCGAGCAGGCCGCGCAGGCCGCGACCCTGGCCGAGCAGCAGGTGCTCAACCGGTACGAAGCCGGGCAGGTCGGCTTCACCGAGGTCGTGACCGCGCAGGCCACTGCCGCGAGCGCGCGCCAGGCGCTGGCCCAGGCCACCGCCGACCGCGAGGTGGCGGCGGTGTCGCTGATCCAGGCCCTGGGCGGCGGCTGGCAGGCGCCTTGAGCGCGGCCGGGCACCGTGTCCCGGCCCCAGCCTCAGCGTGCCGCAGGCGGCGGCGTCTTGGGCTTGAAGTCGCAGAACTGCGCCACGGCGCATTCCCAGCAGCGCGGTGTGCGCGCCACGCACACGTAGCGCCCGTGCAGGATCAGCCAGTGGTGGGCGTCGCCCAGGTACTCCCGCGGCACGCGCCGCAGCAGGGCTTCCTCCACGGCCAGCGGGTCCTTGCCCGGGGCCAGGCCGGTGCGGTTGGAGACGCGGAAGATGTGCGTGTCCACCGCCATGGTCTCCTCGCCGAAGGCCACGTTGAGCACCACGTTGGCCGTCTTGCGGCCCACGCCCGGCAGGGCTTCAAGCGCCTCGCGGGTGCGCGGCACGGCGCCGCCGTGCGCCTCGACCAGGATCCGGCAGGTCGCCATCAGGTTGCGCGCCTTGGTCGGGTACAGGCCGATGCTGCGGATGTAGCCCTCCAGCCCTTCCAGGCCCAGGTCCAGGATGGCCTGCGGCGTGTTCGCCACAGGGAAGAGCTTGCGTGTCGCCTTGTTGACACCGGCGTCCGTGGCCTGGGCCGACAGCAGCACCGCCACCAGCAACTCGAAGGGCGTGGTGAATTCCAGTTCCGTCTGCGGATGGGGGTTGGCCGCCTTGAGGGTGGCGAAGAACGGGGCGATGAGCGATGCTTTCATGGAAACGCAATAATGCAGCAAGCATGAAATTCGATCCGGCCACCCCCTATTCGTCGACCCGCCTGCCCGTTTTTGCGCGCAACGTGGTGTCCACCTCCCACCCCCTGGCGGCGCAAGCCGGCCTGCGCATGCTCTGGAAGGGCGGCAACGCCGTGGATGCGGCCGTGGCCGCCGCCGCGGCGATGACCATCGTCGAGCCGGTGAGCAACGGCCTGGGCAGCGACGCCTTCGCCATCCTCTGGGACGGCAAGGAACTGCACGGCCTGAACGCCTCGGGCCGCGCCCCGGCGGCGTGGACGCCGGCGCACTTCCGCCAGAAATACGGCGGCGACGCCACCACCCCGCCCAAGCGCGGCATGGATTCGGTCACCGTGCCGGGCGCGGTGTCGTCCTGGGTGGCGCTGTCCGAGCGTTTCGGCAAGCTGCCTTTCGCCGACCTGCTGGAGCCGGCCATCGAGATCGCCGAGCGCGGCTACCTGGTGCCCGTGGTGGTGCAGCAGAAGTGGGCCGCCGCCACGCCGGAGCTGGGCCACATGCCGGGCTTCGCCCAGGCCTTCCTGCCCTGGGGCCGCGCCCCGCAGGTCGGTGAGCTGTTCCAGTTCCAGGCCGCCGCACGCGGCCTGCGCGCGATCGCGCAGACGCGCGGCCATGCCTTCTACGGCGGCGAGATCGCCCACGCGATCGAGATGTTCTCGGCGGCCAACGGCGGCAGCCACAAGGCGAGCGACTTCGCGGCCTACAAGCCGGAGTGGGTCACCCCGATCTCGCGCAACTACCGCGGCTACACGCTGAACGAGATCCCGCCCAACGGCCAGGGCATCGCGGCCCTGATCGCGCTGGGCATCCTGGAGAAATTCGACATCGCCGGCCTGGGGCCGGACAGCATCGCCTCGCAGCACCTGCAGATCGAGGCCATGAAGCTGGCCTTCGCCGACGTGTACCGCTACGTGGGCGAGCGCGGCGACATGGAAGTCACCACCGAGCAGATGCTGGACGACGCCTACCTGGCGCAGCGCGCGAAGCTGATCGATCCCAAGCGGGCCCAGCCCTTCGCGCCCGGCAATCCGGTCAAGGGCGGCACCATCTACCTGACCGCTGCCGACGAGAACGGCATGATGGTCAGCTTCATCCAGAGCAACTACATGGGCTTCGGCTCGGGCTGCGTGGAGCCCAGCTTCGGCATCAGCCTGCAGAACCGGGGCCATGGCTTCTCGCTCGCGCCCGGGGCCAACCAGGTCGCGCCCGGCAAGCGGCCTTTCCACACCATCATCCCCGCCTTCCTCACCAAGGACGGCCAGCCGGTGATGAGCTTCGGCGTGATGGGCGGCAACATGCAGCCGCAGGGCCACCTGCAGACCCTGGTGCGCATGCTGGACTACAACCAGAACCCGCAGGCCGCCTGCGACGCGCCGCGCTGGCGCTTCAACGCCGGCCTGGAGATCAACGTCGAGCAGCAGATGGCGCCCTCGCTGGTGCAGGGCCTGAAGGACCTGGGCCACCACACCGACGTCATCGTCGACAGCTACCAGGATTTCGGCGCCGGCCAGTTCATCTGGCGGGCCGGCGACCCCAAGCGCGAAGGCTACGTGGTCGCGTCGGACCCGCGCCGCGACGGCCAGGCCGCGGGCTTCTGAGGGCGGGCGGCCCACCCGGGCCGCGTCCTCCCACTTCGCAGGCGGGCCTCAGCCGGCCGCCAGACGGCGCCCGAACATCTCGAACAGCCGCTCCCAGTGGCGCTCCGCGCTCTCGCGGTGGTAGATCGCGCCGCGCTTGGGGAACACGAAGCCGTGTTCCGCGCCCGGGTACCACTCGATGCGGTGCGGGGTGCCGGCCTCCTTCAGCGCCCCTTCCAGCGTCGCGATCGCGGCGGGCGGCGCCCACTTGTCGATCTCGGCGCAGGCGAAGTAGCTCTCGCAACGGATGCGCGGCGCCAGGCGGTGCGGTGAATCCGGGCTGTCGGTCGCCATGTTCGCGCCGTGAATGGACGCGATGCACTGGAATCGGTCGGGGAAGGCGGCGGCCGCGGCCATGACGAAGGGCCCGCTCATGCAGTAGCCGACCGCCCCGATGCGCGTGGCCTGGGCCGCCGGGTGGGCGTCCACGTAGCGCAGCATGGCCTCGGTGTCGCGCACCACCATGGGCAATTGCAGCGAGTGCATGTGCTCGAACATCACCGCCATCTGGGCCTCGGTCCGTTCGGTGAGGTACCAGTCGCGGGTGCGCCGGTAGTAGAGGTTGGGCAGGACCACGAAGTAGCCCACGCTGGCCAGGCGGCGCGCCATGTCGCGCAGCTCGCCGCGGAAGCCGGGCGCGTCCATGTAGAAGAAGACCACGGGGTGCGGCTGGTTCTCCTCGGGGTGCACCACGAAGGTGTTCATGGCGCCGTCGGCGGTGGGCAGGTCCAGGGTCTGTTCGATCATGCGGGCCAGTGTAGGCAGGCCCATCCGGGCCGCCAAGCCCGGGTTGTCCCGTCCTACCGGCGCTTGCTGGCAGCGACTACAGCGCATCCGTGGCCAGCCCCAAGAATGGGCCAGGACAACCTCACGGAGAGAGCTTCATGCAGACGGTGATCAGCGCCTTCAAGGACAGCGACACGGCGCAGCGCGCGCTCAACCGGCTCGTGCAGGCGGGCTTCGCACGGCAGGACGTGCACATCCAGGAGCCGCCAGCGGGCGAACCCGGTACCGGGCTGCCGCCCGAGGCCAGCCGGCAGCTCATGGGCAGCGCGGAGCGCGAGGTGGCGGCCTCGCCGGGCGGGCTTGCCTCGTACGGCCGCTTCTTCGCCAGCCTGTTCGGCCTGGACGCGCCCGCCCGCGGCCATGCCCGTGTGTACTCGCAGGCGGTGCAGGCCGGCCACAGCGTGGTCGTGGTGGACGCCACCGACGAGGAGCAGGCCTCGCGCGCGGTGGAGCTGATGCACGACCTGGGCGCCATCGACGTGCACCAGAACGCGCAGGGCCAGGGCTGGGACGCCGCGGGCGACACACCGCACCGCATGGACCGTGGCGGCGTGCGGGTGTTCCCGCGCGCGTCCACCCGGCCCTTGCGCGAGGAACTGCAGGAAGCCGCTCCGCATTGAACGGCCGGGCGCCCGGAAGGGGGCGGGCGGATTGGCTACCATCTGGGGCCCAGCCGAGAACCCGCCATGTCACTGCCTTTCGCCGCCCGCCTCGACAACGTCGAAACCTCCGCCATCCGCGAGCTGTTCAAGCTGCTGGGCAAGCCCGGCATCATCAGCTTCGCCGGGGGCTTCCCCGACAGCGCGATGTTCGACGTGCAGGGCATCCAGGCGGCCGTGCAGAAGGCCCTGGCGGACGCCCCGGGGCCGGCCCTGCAGTACGGTGCCACCGAGGGCTACGACCCGCTGCGCGCGCAGATCGCGGCCTTCATGCACGCCAAGGGCGCCGCCAGCGTGCAGCCCGGCGGCCTGATCGTCACCACCGGCAGCCAGCAGGCGCTGGACCTGCTGGGCAAGGTGATGGTGGACCCGGGCGACCGGGTCATCGTCGAGGGCCCGACCTTCCTGGCCACCATCCAGTGCTTCAAGCTGTACGGTGCGCAGATGGTGTCCGCGCCCATCGATGCGCAGGGCGTGCAGGTCGACCGGCTGGAGCAGCTGATCGTCGCGCACAAGCCCAAGCTGGTGTACCTGATCCCCACTTTCGGCAACCCCAGCGGCGCCATGCTCAGCCGGGAGCGCCGCCTGCGCGTGCTGGAGCTGGCCGTGAAGTACCAGACCCTGGTGGTCGAGGACGACCCCTACGGCGACCTGTACTTCGGCGAGGCACCGCCGCCCAGCCTGCTCGCGCTCAGCCCGCAGGTGCCGGGCAGCGCGGACTGGCTGGTGCATTGCGGCAGCCTGTCCAAGGTGCTCAGCCCCGGCCTGCGCGTGGGCTGGATGGTGGGCCCGGCGGCGCTGCTGGCCAAGGCCACCATGTGCAAGCAGTTCAGCGACGCGCACACCAGCACCTTCGCACAGGCCACCGCCGCCGCCTACCTGGAGAGCGGCCGCATGCCGGCCACGCTGCAGCACGTGCGCCAGGTGTATGGCGAACGCGCGCGTGCCATGGGCGCCGCCCTGCAGCGTGAGCTGGGCGACGCCGTCACCTTCACCCAGCCGCAGGGCGGGCTGTTCTTCTGGGCCCGCCTGACGGGCGCCGGCGGCAAGCTGGCGGACGCCGGCGAGCTGGCCCGCCGCGCCATCGCCCAGGGCGTGGCCTTCGTGCCCGGCTCACCCTTCTTCGCCGCCGACCCGGATCCGTCCAGCTTCCGCCTGAGCTTCGCGACCGCTGACGTGGCGCGCATCGAGGAAGGCATCGCCCGGCTGGGGCGCGCGCTCTAGCCCCCGCCACGCACCCCTGCAGGGCACGGCCGCGCTTGCATCCGCGGCGGCCGGCCCCAGATGGCTGCCATGGAAAGCCTGCACGTCGTCTGCCCGCACTGCCACACCACCAACCGCGTGAAGGGCGCGCAGCTGGGCAGCGCGCCCGACTGCGGCCACTGCAAGAAGCCGCTGTTCACCGGCCACCCGGTCGCGCTGGACGACGCCAGCTTCGACCGCCACGTGACGCGCGGCGACCTGCCCGTGCTGGTGGACTTCTGGGCCGCCTGGTGCGGGCCCTGCCGCATGATGGCGCCGGCCTTCGAGGCCGCGGCCGCGCAGCTGGAACCCCGCATCCGGCTGGCCAAGGTGGACACCGAGCTGGCCCAGCAGGTCGCCGCCCGGCTCAACATCCGCAGCATCCCCACGCTGGCCCTGTACGTGGGCGGCCGCGAGGTCGCCCGCCAGGCCGGCGCGCTGACCTCGCCCTCGCAGATCGCGGCCTGGGTGCAGCGCCAGCTCTCGCTCCAGCCGGGTTGAGCCAGCGCAAGGCGCGCGGCGGCCGGCGGCCTAGCATGGAGGCATGCGACGCAGCAGCCCCCTGTTCCTTGCCGGCCTGCTGGCCCTGGTGAGTGCCGTCCAGGCCCAGCCCGACGCGCCCAGCCGCGGCCAGCTGCTCTACGACACGCGCTGCATCCAGTGCCACAGCGCCCAGGTGCACTGGCGCGACCGTCACCTGGCCCGCGACTGGCCCAGCCTGCGCCAGTGGGTGGACCGCTGGCAGTCGCAGGTCGGACAGCAGTGGTCGCAGGAGGACGTGGACGAGGTGACACGCCACCTCAACGACAGCGTCTACCACTTCACGCCGCCGGCCCGGCAGGGCTGAGGCCGGCCGGGCTCAGCCGAGCAGGTCCAGCACGGCCGCGTTGAAGGCCGCGGGCGCCTCGTACTGCACCCAGTGCCCGGCCTGCTGGATCACCACCATGCGGCCGAAGCCGGGCGCGGCCTGCAGCCGCTGTTTCGCCTCCTCCAAGGTGCCTCGGTAGAGCGCGTCCTCCTCGCCGTAGATCGCGTCCACGGGGCAGCGCAGCTGGGGCAGTGTGCGGACAACGATGTCGGTGAGCGCCAGTCGCCGCCTGCGCATGCGGTCACGCGCCGCGTTGGCCGCCTGCAGCCGTACCGCGAGGTCATCGATGGCCTGGGGCGCGTGCAGCATGAGCACGCCCAGGTTGGCGCGGTGCACGGCCAGGCGCGCGGCCTCGTCGGGCAGATGGCGCCACGGCGCGAGCGGCAGGCGCCGGTCGCGCAGCCCCAGGCCGGGCGGCCCCGCCAGCAGCAGCCGCCCCACGGCGTCCGGCCGGGCCTGGGCCAGCAGCACGGCCAGCATGCCGCCGAAGGAAAAGCCCAGGATCTCGTGCGCGGCCGGGCCCAGCAGGCGGTCCAGGCCCTGTGCGAGCGGCGCCACCATGGCGTCCGCGTCCTCGCCCTGCGCGGGGCGCGCCGAATCGCCGAAACCCGGCAGGTCCGGCACCCAGACCGCGCGGCCGGCCGCGGCCAGGGCCTCGACGTTGCGGATCCAGTGGGTCCAGCTGCCGCTGCCGCCGTGCAGCAGCACCAGCGGCCGGCCCTCGCCCCAGACATGCCAGACCAGGGTGCCCTCGCCGCACGGGGTGGCGTGGCGCCGGGCCCGGCCGAGCACCGCCAGGGCGGCGTCGGGCAAGGCGTCGGCAAGCGGGGGAAGCGTCATGCGGCGCATTGTGCCGTCACGCATCCCTGGTGCATGTCCCCCGGGCGAACCCGGTGCGGGCAGGTCGCGCCCTAGGCCAGGGCGGCCTCGGTCGCCTCGCCGAAGACGTAGGCGTCCATGGCCAGGGTGCCGTAGGTCATGCCACCGTCGATGACGCGCACCGGCGCGTCGGCCTGCGCCGCGCCGAAGGCGAAGGGCAGGGGCAGGTAATGGTCGGGCGTGGGGTGCGCCCGCTGGCCGTGCGGTGCGACGCGCAGGTAGTCCACCAGGGCGGCTTCGTCGTGGCGGGTCACCGCGCCGCGGGCCCAGTCCACGAATGCCTGCGCGTACGCGGCGCCCGGCGCCTCGACCTGCTGGCGGAACTCGTACAGGTTGTGCGTGATGCTGCCCGAGCCCAGGATCAGCACGCCTTCGGCGGCCAGCGGCGCCAGGGCGCGGCCCAGGCGCACGGCGCCGGCCGGGTCCAGGTCGTGCGGCATGGACACCTGCAGCACCGGCACCGACGCATCCGGGAACAGGTGGCGCACGGGCACCCAGGCGCCGTGGTCCAGGCCGCGCTGGGGGTCTTCCGCGGCCGGCCAGCCCGCCGCCTGCAGCAGGGCGACGGCGCGGCGCGCGACCTCGGGCGCGCCGGGCGCCGGGTACTGGATGCGGTAGAGCTCGGCCGGAAAGCCGCCGAAGTCGTGGATGGTCTCGGGGTGGGCCGTGGCCGCCACGCGCACCCCGCGCGTCACCCAGTGCGGCGACAGCACCAGGACCGCGCGCGGCCGCGGCAGCTGCTGGCCCAGGCGCGTGAGCAGGGGGCCGGCCTGCGCCGGTTCGATGGCGAAGGTGGGCGCGCCGTGGGAGACGAAGAGCGAAGGCAGTCGGTTCATGGCAGGTTCCTCAGGGTTCCATTCTGGGCCGGCCGCGTCCGCGCATAAAGCCGTCGTGCCGGGATGGATTGTTGCCCGAGGCGGGACAATCCCGGCCTGTGCGGTCTTCGCCCCTCCCTCGTCCGGGGGATGGCGTGGACCCGGTCACTGATGAGCATGCGGGGCTTCCCCCTCTGGAGCCTCGCGCCATGGACCTGCGGCAGATCGCCATCGTTTCCGAATCCCCCCATGCCCCCTTCGAAGCGCTCGGACCGGTCAGCGCCGCCCTGCAGAAGCAGGCCGTGCGCGACCTGGGCCCGGCCTGGCAGCTGCAGGCCACGGTCCATGCCTTCGCCCGGCTGGAGGACGTGCCGGTGGGCTACTGGCCCATCATCCTGCGTGACGACATCCACGCGCCCGGGGCGGCCGGCGTGCACGAGGACGATGCCGGCCAGCCCTTCGCCCTGGTGCAGGTGGAGCCGGGCTGGTCGCTGACCGCCAGCCATGAACTGGTGGAGATGCTGGTCGACCCCTACGGCAACCGTCTGGCCGCCGGCCAGTCGCCCAAGACGGGGCAGGGCCGGGTGGAGTTCCTGGTCGAGCCCTGCGACCCCTGCGAGGCCGCCCAGTTCGCCTACCTGATCGACGGGGTGCTGGTGTCCGACTTCTACACCCCGCGGTATTTCGCGACCGCGCAACACCCGGGCGAGCGCTACAGCCACACCGGCGCCCTCAGCCGCCCCCGGCAGGTGCTGGAGGGCGGCTACCTGAGCTGGCACGACCCCGTCAGCGGGCACTGGTTCCAGCAGGTGTGGTTCGGCCGGCGCCCAGCCTTCCGCGACCTGGGGCCGCTCTCGTCCCGTGCCGGCACCAGCTTCCGGCGCCAGATCTACGACCTCACCCGCGAGGCGCTGGCCGCGCGCCGCACTGGCGAGGCGCTGGACCACGCCACGCTCGCCCTGCAGGCCTCGCACCTGTCCTCCACCCATGCGCGCGCCTTCGGCTGGCGGCGGCGCATCGAGCAGCTGCTGGACCGCCACTGAGGCCGCGCCCGGCGCCCGTCGGCCGGGCGGGGTCCCAAGTCTGGGAAAATCGCGGCATGCCCCTGTCCGCTCCCGCTCCCCGTACCCACCTGCACACCCGCGCCGTCACCTACCAGGGCTTCCTGCGCGAGGACGGCCTGTGGGACATCGAAGGCCGCATGGCCGACACCAAGGCCTACCCCTTCGACATGGAGGACCGGGGCCACATGCCGGTGGGCACGCCCATCCACGGCATGGCGATCCGCGTCACCATCGACGACAGCATGACCATCCACGCGATCGAGGCCGTGATGGACGACACCCCCTACGGCGAATGCCGGGCCGGCGAGGACCCCATGCAGGGCATGGTGGGCGCGTCGCTGGGCCCGGGCTGGCGCCAGGCGATCGAGAAGACCCTGGGCGGCGTGCGCGGCTGCACGCACCTGCGCGAGCTGCTCTTCAACCTGGCCACCGCCGCCTACCAGACCGTCTACCCCTGGCGCGAGCGCGAGCGTCGCCTCGCCGGCGAGCCCAAGGGCGAGGTCAGCGAGCCGCCCTACCACCTGGGCCGTTGCATCGCATGGGATTTCGAGGGCCCGGTGGTGCGGCGCCACTGGCCGCAGTTCGCCGGCTGGCAGCCGCTGCGGCGCGTGCCGCAGACCGGCACCTGACCCGGCCGGGAAAGCCACACTTGAGGCTGGCCGGGCAAGGACTAAGATAAAAGCATGCCTAACATCGCTTCTGTCCTGAAGGACGAGATCGCCCGGGTCGCCCGCAAGGAGACGCGCGCGGACATCCAGGCCCTGAAAAAGTCCGTGGCGCACTACCGCAGCGAGATCGCCGCGCTCAAGCGCCGCCTCCAGCAGCTGGAGCAGGCGGTGAAGCGTCAGGGGCGCAGCCGGCCGGCCAGCGTGCAGGCGGCGGATGCCGGGGGCGAACCCGAAGGCCCACGCGTGCGCTTCTCGGCCCGCAGCCTGGCCTCGCAGCGCAAGCGGCTGGGGCTGTCCGCGCCGGCCCTGGCCCGGCTGCTGGGCGTCTCCGCGCTGTCGGTCTACAAGTGGGAGAGCGGCAACACCCGTCCCCGCCCCCGGCAGATCGAAGCCATCGCCGGCCTGCGCAAGATCGGCCGCCGCGAGGCCGCCCGGCGGCTGGAAGCCCTGGCCGGCTGAGGCGCGCCCGGCCCCAGCGAGCCGGGCGCGGGCTCACGGGTCCAGCTTGCCGGCCCAGAAGGCCGCATCGGGCGGCGCGTCGCGCCCGGCCTGTGCGTTGTCCGCCATGTGCTGCGGGTCGGCGGTGCCCGGGATCACGCAGGTCACCGCGGGCTCGGACAGCACGAATTTCAGCAGGACCTGGCTCCAGGTGGTGCAGCCGATCTCCGCGGCCCAGCCCGGCAAAGGGCGGCGGGACAAGGACTTCAGCAGGCCGCCGCCGCCGAAAGGCAGGTTGACGATCACCGCCATGCCGCGTTCCGCCGCGAGGGGCAGCAGGCGCTGGCGGGCATGGCGGTCCTCGGCCGAATAGTCCAGCTGCACGAAGTCCAGCGGTTGCGCGCGCATCACCTTCTCCAGCTCGGCATGGGCCGAGGGCGTGTAGTGCGTGACGCCGATGTAGCGCACCCGGCCACGGGCCTTCCAGTCGCGCAGGGTCGCCAGCTGCGTGCGCCAGTCCACCAGGTTGTGCACCTGCATCAGGTCGATCACCGGCGTGCGCAGCAGCGCGAACGATCGCTCCATCTGCGCCATGCCCGCCTCGCGCCCGGTGGTCCAGACCTTGGTGGCGACGAAGGCACGCTCGCGCAGGCCGCCCGCGTGCAGCAGTTCGCCCAGCACCTGCTCGGCCGTGCCATACATGGGCGAGCTGTCGACGACCCGGCCGCCCGCGTCGAACAGGGCACGCAGCACCCCGGCGCGGGCGGGCCAGTCGGCACGCCGGGCGCCCACGTCGAAGCCCAGCCAGGTGCCGCAGCCGATCACCGGCAGCGTCTCGCCGGTCGAGGGGATGGGGCGTTCCAGCATGCCGTGCATCTTGGGCCGGTGGCGGCGCCTGCGCAAGGGCGGCCGTGACGGCTACAGTGAGGCCATGGACATGCTTTCACCCCAGCAGTTGCTGGCCCACCACGACGACGCCCGCCCGTGGCCGCACGGCTGCGGCATGGACCTGGGCGTCGCCTACGAACACGCGCTCGCGGTGCGCGCGGCCCGCATCGCGCGCGGCGAGCGTCCGCGCGGCTTCAAGGTCGGCTTCACCAACCGCACGATCTGGGACCGCTACCAGGTGCATGCGCCCATCTGGGGCACCGTCTGGGACACCACCCTGAGCGTCTGCGAGGGCGAGGGCCGCGTGGCGCTGGCCGGCACCTGCCAGCCACGGCTGGAGCCCGAGGCCGTGTTCGGCATCCGGCAGACGCCGCCGGCGCGCGCCACGCTGGACGATCTCTTCGACTGCATCGAATGGGTTGCACCCGGATTCGAGATCGTGCAGTCGCACATGCCGGACTGGAAGTTCCTGCCCGCCGACACCGTCGCCGACCAGGGCCTGCACGCACGCCTCCTGGTCGGGCCGCGGCGCCCGGTGCGGGAGATCTCCGACACCGCTCACGCGCTGGACAGCCGCCTGGCCGCGGCCCGGGTGCAGCTCTTCGAGGGCGACACCCTGCGCGACCAGGGCAGCGGTGCCAACGTCCTGGACGGGCCGCTCCATGCGCTCGCGCACTTCCTGGCCGAGCTTCGCAACTGCCCGGGGGCGCCCGACCTGCAGCCCGGCGACGTGGTCACCACCGGCACCTGGACCGACGCCTGGCCGCTGGCGGCGGGCCAGCACTGGCGCGCGCGCTTCGACGCGCCTCTCACCGACCTCTCCATCACCCTCTGCTGAAGGACAGCACCATGCAATACCGCCGCCTGGGGCGCAGCAACCTCGAAGTGTCCGTGCTCTGCCTGGGCACCATGATGTTCGGCGACCAGACCGCCCTCGATGAGGCCCGCGCCATCGTCGACGACGCCCAGGACCAGGGCGTGAACTACATCGACACCGCGGACGTGTACACGCGCGGCGCCTCCGAAGCCATGCTGGGCGAGATCCTGCGCGGCCGCCGCGAGCGCTGGGTGCTGGCCACCAAGCTGGGCAACCGCATGTCGGACCGGCCCAACGAGGGCCACTACTCGCGCAGCTGGATGCTGCGCGAGCTGGACGCCAGCCTGGCCCGCCTGGCCACCGACCACGTGGACATCCTCTACCTGCACCGCGACTTCGAGGGCATGGACCTGGAGGAGCCGATCTGCGCCGTGGGCACCCTGATCGCATCGGGCCGCATCCGCTACTGGGGCGTCTCCAACTTCCGCGGCTGGCGCATCGCCGAGATCGTGCGCCTGTGCGGCCTGCTGGGCGTGCCGCAGCCGGTGGTCTGCCAGCCGTACTACAACCTGCTGAACCGGATGCCGGAAGTCGAGATCCTGCCGGCCTGCGCGCACCACGGCATCGGCGTTACGCCCTACAGCCCGGTGGCCCGCGGCGTGCTCACCGGCAAGTACGCGCCCGGCAGCCAGCCGCCCGCCGGCACGCGCGCGGCGCGCGGTGACAAGCGCATCGCCGAAACCGAATTCCGCGAGGAATCGCTGCAGATCGCGCAGCGCCTGCAGGCGCATGTGGCGGGTCGCGGCGTGAGCCTGGCGCAGTTCGCGACGGCCTGGGTGCTGGCGCACCGGGCCGTGAGCGCGGTGATCGCCGGGCCGCGCACCCTGGCGCAGTGGCGCGACTACCTGCCGGCGGTGGACTTCGTGCCGGATGCCCAGGACGAGGCGCTGGTGGATTCGCTGGTCAGCCCGGGCCACCCGTCCACGCCGGGCTTCAACGACCCGGCCTATCCCTTGCCACGGCGCACGCGCGGCTGAGCGGCGCCGCCGCTGCCGCGTTCAGGCCGCCACGACTTCGCGCGCCTGCGCCGCGATCTCGTAGGAACGCAGGCGGGCGTCCTGGTCGTGCATGGCGCAGGCGATCATCAGCTCGTCGGCGCCGGTGGTTTCGATGAAGCGGTGCAGCTTCTCGCGCACCGTGGCGGGCGAGCCGATCGCGGCGCAGGCCTGGATGCTGTCCAGCATGGCCCGGGTGCCCGGGTCCAGGCTTTCGCGGTAGCCGGGCCGCGGCGGCGGCAGGCGCGAGGGCCGGCCGCTGCGCAGATTCACCACGGCCTGCTGCTGCGAACTGGCGAGCAGCTGCGCCTCCTCGTCGGTGTCGGCGCCGAACACGCTGAAGCCCAGCATCAGGTGCGGCTTGTCGAGGAAACGCGAGGGCTTGAAGGTGCGGCGGTAGACCTGGATCGCGTCCATCATCTGCTGCGGCGCGAAATGCGAGGCGAAGGCGTAGGGCAGGCCCAGCATGGCCGCCAGCTGCGCGCCGTACAGGCTGGAGCCCAGGATCCACACCGGCACCTTGGCGCCTTGGCCCGGCACCGCGCGCACCCGTTGCTGCGGCTCGTCGGACATGAGATCGATCAGCTCCAGCACGTCGCGCGGGAAGTCGTCCGGGTCGGTGTCCAGGTTGCGCCGCAGGGCGCGCGAGGTGCTCGGGTCCGAGCCCGGGGCACGGCCCAGGCCGAGGTCGATGCGCCCGGGGTACAGCGCCTCCAGCGTGCCAAACTGTTCGGCGATCACCAGGGGCGAGTGGTTGGGCAGCATGATGCCGCCCGAGCCCACGCGGATCGTCGAGGTCGCGGCGGCCACGTGGCCGATGAGGATGGAGGTCGCGGCACTGGCGATGCCGGGCATGCCATGGTGTTCGGCCAGCCAGTAGCGGTGAAAGCCCAGCTGTTCGGCGTGGCGCGCGAGCGCGGCGCTGGCCGCGAAGGATTGCGAGGCGCTGCCGCCTTCCACGATGGGCGACAGGTCGAGCACGGAGAAGGGAATCATGGCCCCAAGTATCGCGCTATAGTGGCCCGGCCATGGACCCGCTCTTCCTTGACCGCCGCCGCTGGCTGCAGGCCGCGGCTTCTGCCGCGGCCACACTCTGGCTGCCGCGCGCGGCCTGGTCGCAGCCCCGGCTGCAGCAGGATCCCTTCACGCTGGGCGTGGCGAGCGGCTCGCCCAGCCCCGACGGCATGGTGCTGTGGACGCGCCTGCAACTTCCCACCGGTGCGCCGGCGGCCACGGTGCGATGGGAAGTGGCCCATGACGCGGCCTTCACGCGCATCGTGCGCAGCGGGCAATCGCAGGCGCTGCCCGAGCTCGCGCACTCGGTGCACGCCGAGGTGCAGGGCCTGGCCCCCGACCGCTGGTACCACTACCGGTTCATGGCGGGCGATGCGGTGAGTCCCGTGGGCCGCACACGGACCCTGCCGGCCCCCGATGCCGCCGTGGCGCGGCTGCGCATCGCCTACGCCTCCTGCCAGCGCTGGGAACACGGCTACTTCACGGCCTGGCGCCACATGCGGGCCGACGAGCCCGACCTGGTGCTGTTCCTGGGTGACTACATCTACGAGTACGCAGGGGCCTCGCACCCGGTGCGGCCGGTGCCCGGCGGCTGGGTGATGACGCTGGAGGACTACCGGGCCCGCTACGCGCTCTACAAGGGCGACGCCGACCTGCAGGCGATTCATGCGGCCTGTCCCTGGATCAGCACCTGGGACGACCACGAGGTGATGAACGACTATGCGGGCACCACGGCCGGCTTCAGCGGCGCCGGCAGCCCGCCCGACACCGATTTCAAGGCCCGGCGCGCAGCGGCCTACCAGGCCTATTACGAACACATGCCGCTGCGCGCTGCCACGCTCACGCGCGCGGCCGCCGGCCTGCTGGCGGGCGAGGAGGTGCGGCTCTACGGCACGCAGCGCCTGGGCCGGCTGGGGCGCCTGGTGCTGCTGGACGACCGCCAGTACCGCGACGCGCAGGTGTGCAACAAGGGCGGCCGGCTGGGCTCCAGCTTCCTGGACGTGGCCGGCTGCCCCAACTGGGACGACCCCCGCCGCACGCTCCTGGGCGAGACGCAGCAGGCCTGGCTGGAAGCCGAGCTCGCCCGGCCCGAGGCCGGCTGGACGGTGTTCGGCCAGCAGACCCTGTTCGGCCAGCGCGACACGAAGCGCGGCCCCGGCCAGACGCTGTGGAACGATGGCTGGGACGGCTACCGCGCCGCCCGCAGCCGGGTGACGGGCGCGCTGCAGGCGAACCGCGTGCGCGACGTGGTGCTGCTGGGCGGCGACGTGCACGAGAACTGGGTCGGCCACGTCAAGGCCGACTACGACAGGCCCGACAGCGAAACGCTGGGCGTGGAGTTCTGCGGCACCAGCATCAGCTCGCGCGCGTTCGCGCGCAAGACCCTGGCCGACGAGCTCGCGGAGAACCCGCATTTCGTCTTCGCCGACATCGAACGCAAGGGCTACGGCATCGCCGAGTTCACGCCGGGCAGGCTGGTGACCTCGCTGCGCGTGCTGGACGACGTCGCGCGCAGCGACAGCGGCGTGCAGACCCTGGCCCGCTTCACGGTGCAGGCCGGCCGGCCGCTCATCGAGCGCGAGGCCTGAACCCCGGTTCCCATTCCAAGGAGACAGCGATGGCAGGCGACTGGCAAGGCAAGACGGTGTTCGTATCCGGTGGCACCAGCGGCATCAACCTGGGGATCGCGCTCGCCTTCGCGCGCGCCGGCGCGCGGGTGGCGGTGATGAGCCGCAAGCCGGAGAAGGTGGAGGCCGCGGTGCGCGAACTGCGCGCGGCCGGCGCCGGGGACGCGGCGGGCCATGTCGCCGACGTGCGCGATGCGCCCGCGGTGGCCCAGGCCCTGGCGGCGGTGGCGGCGGCCTGGGGGCCGATCGACGCGCTGGTCTCGGGCGCGGCGGGCAACTTCGTCTCGCCGGCCGAGGCGCTGTCGGCGAACGGCTTCAAGAGCGTGATCGACATCGACCTGCTGGGCACCTTCCACGTGATGAAGGCGGCCTGGCCGCACCTGCGCAAGCCGGGCGCGGCGGTGGTCAACATCAGCGCGCCGCAGAGCTACGTGCCCATGCCGGGCCAGGTGCACGTGTGCGCCGCCAAGGCCGGCATCGACCAGGTGATGCGCACGCTGGCGATGGAATGGGGCCGCGCGGGCGTGCGCATCAACAGCGTGTCGCCCGGGCCCATCGAGGGCACCGAGGGCATGGAGCGCCTGGCGCCCAACGAGGCCGCGCACCAGGCCATACGCCGCGCCGTGCCACTGCAGCGCTACGGCACCCGCGACGACATCGCGCAGGCCGTGATGTGGCTGTGCTCGCCGGCGGCGAGCTATGTCACCGGGGCGCTGCTGCCGGTGGACGGCGGCATGGGCCTGGTGGGCGCGGGCTATTTCATGCAGCTGGCCCAGGGGCCGGCGCAGGCCTGAGGCAGCGCCTCAGGGCCGCACGACTTCCAGCAGGCGGTCCAGCCCGCCCTGGTCGATCGCCACCATGGCCTGCTCGCGCACGCGTGGCTTGGCGTGGTAGGCCACGGACAGCCCGGCCTCGCCCATCATGGGCAGGTCGTTGGCGCCGTCGCCCATGGCGATGGCCTGGCGGGGCGAGATGCCCAGCTGCGCGCAGGTCTCCAGCAGCATCTTGCGTTTCTCGGCGCCGTCGCAGATGTCGCCCCAGGGCTGGTCCACCATGCGGCCCGTGAGCTGGCCGCAGTTGGGGCCGGACTCCACCTCCAGCACGTTGGAGCGCGTGAAGTCGATGCCCAGGGTGTCGCGCACCCGGTCGGTGAAGAAGGTGAACCCGCCGGAGACCAGCAGCACCTTGAGCCCGGCCGCCTTGGCGGCAGCCACCAGCTCGCGCGCGCCGGGGTTGAGCTGCAGCCGCTGGACGTAGACCTCCTCCATGTCGGCGATGGTCACGCCGCGCAGCAGCTTGACCCGCTGGCGCAGGCTCTCCTTGTAGTCGCTGATCTCGCCGCGCATCGCGGCCTCGGTGATGGCCGCGACTTCCTCCTTGCGGCCCACCACGTCGGCGATCTCGTCCACGCACTCGATGTTGATCAGCGTGGAGTCCATGTCGAAGGCGATCAGCTTGAAGTCGCGCAGGGTGAGCGGGGGCGTGAAGCCGCGGATGGCGAGGCCGGGGGAGATTTCTTGCAGGGACATGGGAGGGGATTGTCGCAAGTGCGGAGTTCAGGATTCCAGGTAGCGCGCGTCGGACCAGGTGGCCATCCACTGCGGCCGGAAGGCGACGAAGATCGCGCCCAGCATGCCGGTGACGAAGGCGTCGCCCCAGGCCATCAGCCAGCGGCCCACCAGGCCCAGGCCGGTGGCCACGCCGGGCAGCACATGGCCCAGCAGGTGTTGCATCAGCGAGGCCGCGAACAGGCACAGCACGCTGCCGATGAAGCAGCGGCCCAGCAGGTAGACGAAGGGGTGCGGCCGGGTGAATCGGCGCAGCAGCGCCCCCCATCCCAGGGCGAGGCTGGCGGGCACCAGGCCGTTCCACACGGCCAGGTCCAGGCCCTCGCGCAGCGTGAGCGGCGAGATCGCCACCGCGACGCCGGCCACGGCCAGCAGGGCCGGCACCGCCAGCGGCCAGCCCAGCATCAGCAGCACCAAGCAGGCGCCCGACCACTGCAGCTGCAGCGGCATGCTGTGCAGCGCGGGCAGCGCCCACATCCAGGGCAGGATGACCACGGTGCCCAGCAAGGGCGAGAGCAGCTGCACGCCCGTGCCGCCCGCGGCCAGCATGCGCCAGGGCTGCAGCGCCAGCGCGGCGGCCAGGCAGGCCGCGGCGAACAGCGCCTCCGCCCAGGCCATCTCAGGCCGGCTCCGCCACCTTGGGCTGGCCCAGCGAGCGCAGCACGTCGCGCACCATCTGGGCCCGGTCCTTGGGGTCCTTGAGCTCGCGCTCGATGCGCAGCTTCTCGTTGCCGGCCAGCTTGATGTGGCGGTTCTTCTGCACCAGCTCGATGATGCGCATGGGGTCCACCGGCGGGTTCGCCTTGAAGGTGATGTGGATGACGCCGGGCGCCGCGTCCACCTTCACGACCCCGTAGGGCCTTGCCAGCACGCGCAGCCGGTGCACGTCGATCAGGGTCTGGGCCTGCGGCGGCAGCTTGCCGAAGCGGTCCACGATCTCCTCCAGCAGACCGTCGATCTGGTCGGTGGTCTTCGCCGTGGCCAGCCGCTTGTAGAAGGACAGGCGCAGGTGCACGTCGCCGCAGTAGCCGTCGGGCAGCAGCGCAGGCGCATGCAGGTTGATCTCGGTGGTGACCGAGAGCGGCGCCAGCAGGTCCGGCTCCTTGCCGGCCTTCAGGGAGCGCACCGCCTCGGACAGCATCTCGTTGTAGAGCTGGAAGCCCACCTCCAGCATGTTGCCGCTCTGGTTCTCGCCCAGCACCTCGCCGGCGCCGCGGATCTCCAGGTCGTGCATGGCCAGGTAGAAGCCGGAGCCCAGTTCCTCCATCTGCTGGATCGCGTCCAGGCGCTGCTGCGCCTGCTTGGTCAGGCTCTCGGTGTCCGGCACCATCAGGTAGGCATAGGCCTGGTGGTGGCTGCGGCCCACCCGGCCGCGCAGCTGGTGCAGCTGCGCCAGGCCGAACTTGTCGGCGCGGCTGATGACGATGGTGTTGGCCGAGGGCACGTCGATGCCGGTCTCGATGATGGTGGAGCACAGCAGCAGGTTGAAGCGCTGGCCGATGAAGTCGCGCATCACCCGCTCCAGCTCGCGCTCGGGCATCTGGCCGTGGGCGACCGCGATGCGGGCCTCGGGCAGGAGGGCCTCCAGGCGCTCGCGCCGGGCTTCGATGGTCTCCACCTCGTTGTGCAGGAAGTAGACCTGGCCGCCGCGCTTCAACTCGCGCAGCACGGCCTCGCGGATCACGCCGTTGCCCTCGTTGCGCACGAAGGTCTTGATCGCCAGGCGCCGCTGCGGCGCGGTGGCGATGACGGAGAGGTCGCGCAGGCCCTCCAGCGCCATGCCCAGGGTGCGCGGGATGGGCGTGGCCGTCAGCGTGAGCACGTCCACCTCGGCGCGCAGGGCCTTCATCGCCTCCTTGTGGCGCACCCCGAAGCGGTGCTCCTCGTCGATGATCAGCAGGCCCAGTTGCTTGAACTTGGTCGACTCGGAGAGCAGCTTGTGGGTGCCGACCACGATGTCCACGCTGCCGTCGGCCAGGCCCTTGAGCGTGGCGGTCACTTCCTTGCCGGAGCGGAAGCGCGAGACCTCGGCCACCTTCACCGGCCACTTGGAGAAGCGGTCCACCAGGGTCTGGTAATGCTGCTCGGCCAGCAGGGTGGTGGGCGCGAGGAAGGCCACCTGCTTGCCGCCCGTCACCGCCACGAAGGCCGCGCGCAGGGCGACCTCGGTCTTGCCGAAGCCCACGTCGCCGCAGACCAGCCGGTCCATGGGCTGGGGCGACACCATGTCCTGGATCACGGCATGGATGGCGGCGTTCTGGTCCGCCGTCTCCTCGAAGCCGAAGTCGTTGGCGAAGCTCTCGTAGTCCTGGGCCGAGAAGCGGAAGGCGTGGCCCTCGCGGGCGGCCCGGCGGGCGTAGATGTTCAGCAGTTCGGCCGCGGTGTCGCGCACCTGCTCGGCGGCGCGGCGCTTGGCCTTTTCCCACTGGCCCGAGCCCAGCTTGTGCAGCGGCGCCTCGTCGGCGGAGACGCCGGTGTAGCGGCTGATCAGGTGCAGCTGGCTGACCGGCACGTACAGGGCCGCCTTGTCGGCGTACTCCAGGTGCAGGAATTCGGTGCTGCCCTGGCCCAGGTCCATGTTGACCAGGCCGCGGTAGCGGCCGATGCCGTGCTGGGCATGCACCACCGGGTCGCCCACGTTCAGCTCCGACAGGTCCTTGATCAGGGCCTCGACGTCGCTGACCTGCTCCTGCTTGCGGCGCCGGCGCGCCGTCGGGCTGGCGGCGAAGAGCTCGGTCTCGGTGACCAGGTCGATGCCGGCTTCCAGCCAGGCGAAACCGGCGGCCAGGGGGGCGCTGGCGATGCCCAGCTTCTCCTCGCTGGCCTGGAATTCCTCCAGCGATTCGAAGACCGGCAGCGCCAGCTGGCTGGCGCGCAGGAAGTCCAGCAGGCTCTCGCGCCGGCCCTCGCTCTCGGCCAGCACCAGCGCGCGGTGCTGGGTGTTGCGCAGGTGGCCCTTGAACAGGGCCAGCGGGTCTTCCGCGCCGCGCACCACCGCCATGGCGGGCAGGGCGTCGAACTCGGTGTAGGCGGGCAGGGCATCGTCCGCCCCGGGGGCGGGTGGCCGCAACGCGAGCTGGGCATGCGCCTTGGCCGCACCGTAGAACTGCTCGGCCGACAGGAACAGCGCCTCCGGCGGCAGCGCGGGCCGCTCCGGGTCACCCTGCGCCAGGCGGAAGCGCTCGCGCGCGTCCTGCCAGAAGCGCTGGAAGGCCGGCTCGATCTCCCCGTGCAGCACCAGCGTGGCGGCGTCGCCGATGTAGTCGAAGACGGTCGCCGTCTCCTCGAAGAAGAGCGGCAGGTAGTACTCGATGCCCGAGGTGGCGACGCCGTTGCCGATGTCCTTGTAAATGCGGCTGCGCGTGGGGTCGCCCTCCAGCAGCTCGCGCCAGCGGCTGCGGAAGCGCGCCCGCGCCGCGTCGTCCATGGGGAATTCGCGCCCGGGCAGCAGCCGCACCTCGGGCACCGGGTACAGGCTGCGCTGGCTGTCCGGGTCGAAGGTGCGGATGGAGTCGATCTCGTCGTCGAACAGGTCCACCCGGTAGGGCACCGTGGAGCCCATGGGGAACAGGTCGATCAGGCCGCCGCGCACCGCGTACTCGCCCGGGCTCACCACCTGGGTGACGTGGCTGTAGCCGGCCAGCGTGAGCTGGGCGCGCAGGCGGGCCTCCTCCAGCTTCTGCTTGACCTGGAACTGGAAGGTGTAGCCGGCCAGGAAGGCGGGCGGGGCCAGCCGGTACAGCGCGGTGGTGGCGGGCACCAGCACCACGTCCGCCTCGCCCTGCGAGATGCGCCAGAGGGTGGACAGCCGCTCGCTGATCAGGTCCTGGTGCGGCGAGAAGGTGTCGTAGGGCAGCGTCTCCCAGTCGGGGAACAGCACGCAGCGCAGCCCGGGCGCGAAGAAGCCCAGCTCGCCAAGCAGCCGCTGGGCGTCGTTGGCGTCGCTGGTGACGATGGCGGTAAGGCGTCCCGCCGCCTGCTCACGCCCGGCCAGCCGCGCGAGCAGCAGGGCGTCGGCGGAACCGGGGGGACGGGGCAGGGTATAGCGCTTGCCGGTGCTGAGTTGGGGTAAATCCATACAACAATGCGAAACACCCCGCGCCTGGACAGGGTGGGGTGGTGCCCGATTCTAGAATGGACGCATGATGACGAGTGACAGCAGGGGCAAGCCGCGTTACTGGGCCCTGGTGCCTTGTGCCGGCTCGGGCAGCCGCGCCGGGGCGGCCGGACCCAAACAGTACGAGCGCATCGCGGGCCACCCCCTGGTGTGGCACACCCTGGCGGCGATCGCCGCCGTCAAGCGCATCACACGCACCCTCGTGGTGGTGGCGCCCGGCGACGGCTTCTTCGAGCGCAACCCCACCGGGGCCCTGGTGGTTCCCTGCGGCGGCGCCACGCGCGCGGCCAGCGTGGCCAACGGCCTCTACGAGCTGTGCCGGGTCGGCGCCACCGAGAGCGACTGGGTGCTGGTGCACGATGCGGCGCGCTGCCTGGTCACGCCCGAGCTCATCGACCAGCTGATCGACGCCTGCGAGGGCGACCCGGTCGGCGGCCTGCTGGCCCAGCGCCTGCCGGACACCCTCAAGCGCGAGCAGGACGGCCGCGTCGCCGAGACCCTGCCGCGTGAGGATAAATGGCTGGCGCAGACGCCGCAGATGTTCCGCATCGGCCTGCTGATGCAGGCGCTGGAGGCGGCCGGCCCCGGCGTGACCGACGAGGCCCATGCGGTCGAGTCGCTGGGCCATGCGCCGCGCCTGGTACCGGGCAGCAGCCAGAACTTCAAGGTCACCTGGCACGACGATTTCGCACTCGCCGAGGCTGTGCTCAAGGGGCGCCAGCGATGAATGCGCTGCGTATCGGCGAGGGCTGGGACATCCACGCGCTGGTCCCCGGGCGCCGGCTGGTGCTGGGTGGGGTGGAGGTGCCGCATGCGCGCGGCCTGCTGGGCCACTCGGACGCGGACGCGCTGCTGCATGCGATCACCGACGCGCTGCTGGGGGCCGCCGGCCTGGGCGACATCGGACGCCACTTCCCGGACGACGACGAGCGCTTCCGCGGCGCCGACTCCAGCGTGCTGCTGGCGGAGGCCGCGCGCCGCGTGGCGGCCGAGGGCTGGCAGCTGGTGAACCTGGACAGCACCATCGTCGCCCAGGCGCCCAAGCTGGCGCCGCACATCCCGGCCATGCGCCTGCGCATCGCCCAGGTGCTGGGGCTGGAGCCCGACCAGGTCAACGTGAAGGCCAAGACGGCCGAGCGCATGGGGCCGGTGGGGGAGGGCCACGCCATCGAGGCGCGGGCCGTGGTGCTGCTGCAGCGCGCTGCGGGCTGAGGCTCAGACCGCGACGCGGGCGGCCGCCGGCAGGTCCTGCGGGCTGTGCCCCTGCGGTGCCGGCGCCGGTGCGCGCTGCAGCTTGATGTGCGCCGCCAGCCCGCCCGAGGTGGTATTGGCGAGGGCGAAGATGCCGCCCATGCGCTGAACGGTCTTGTCGACGATGGCCAGGCCCAGGCCGGCGCCCGTCGCCGCCGTGCGGGCCGCATCGCCGCGGAAGAAGGGCTTGACCAGGTTGGGCAGGGCTTCGGGGGCGACGCCCATGCCGTGGTCGCGCACCTTGAGCATCACCCACTCGCCACGTGCCTTGGCGGCGATGTCCACCGTCGCGACACCGCTCTCGGGCGTCTTGCCGTAGCGGCGGGCGTTCTCCACCAGGTTGGACACCACGCGGGCCAGCTCGACCTCGTCGGCCAGCACGTACAGGCCCTTGCTCAGGTCCAGGTTGATCTTGATGTCGCCCTGGTCCTGCACGGCGTACAGGCAGGCCTCGATGACGTCGTTCAGCAGCACGGGCCGCAGCTCGACATGGTCGGGGCGCGCGTAATCCAGGAACTTGTCGATGATGGCGTCCAGCTGGTCGATGTCGGCCGCCATGTGCTCGCGCGCATCGGCGTCGGCCACGCTCATCTCGGTCTCCAGCCGCAGCCGCGCCAGCGGGGTGCGCAGGTCGTGCGAGATGCCGGCCAGCATCACGGCGCGGTCCTGCTCGATCTTGGCCAGCTGCTGCGCCATGCGGTTGAAGCCGATGTTCACCTCGCGGATCTCGCTGGTGGCGACCTTCTCGTCGAGCCGGCTGGCGTCGAAGTCGCCGTCACGCACCCGGCTGGCGGCAAACGAGAGCTGCTTCAGGGGCCGGTTGATCAGGCGGGCGATCAGGGCCGCGCCGGCGAGCGAGAGGCCGGCCGCGGTCACCAGCCAGATCAGCCAGGTGCGCCCGCCGACCTGAGTCAGGCGCGAACGGTCCAGCAGCATCCAGTACTGGTCGTTCTCCATGCGGAAGCCGATCCACAGGCCGGGCTCGTTGTTGACCTGCGAGGCGATGAGGCTGCCGGGGCCCAGGCGGTGGGTCAGTTCCTCCATCACGCGGCCGTCCAGCTCGCCGGGGCCGAAACCCACCCAGCGGTCGACCGGCTCGCGCGGCAGGATGCGAACGCCCTCCGAATCGGCCAGGGTCTTGATCAGCGAGACGCGGGCGATCGCGTCGGAATGCATCAGCGCCGCGCGGCTGAGGTTGACCAGGGAGGCGATCTGCTGGGCCGTCTGCACGGCGCGCGGCTCGTACTCCAGCGCGCGGAAGGTCTGCAGCCAGGCCACGATGCTGCCGAACAGCAGCAGCGCCAGCAGGAAGAAGGTGCGCCAGAACAGCGACAGGCCCACCCGCGGCCGCATCTCCAGCGGTGCGGGTGCGGTTTCGAGCGGCGCGGGGCCGGTGACGTCGATGCTGCTGGTGATACCCCGGATCATGGCGGCTCGTGGACTGCAATGCGGGCCGCGACGGGACCGCTCATCCGCATGATTGTTGCCCGGCGAGTGCCGTTTGTCATGCGGGAGACGGCCTCATTCGTCAGGCGGTGTTTCAGCCCGCGCCGTCCGGCACGAAAACGTAGCCCACGCCCCACACCGTCTGGATGTAGCGCGGCGCCGCCGGGTCCAGCTCGACCAGCTTGCGCAGGCGCGACACCTGCACGTCCAGGCTGCGGTCGAAGGGCTCGAACTCGCGGCCGCGGGCCAGCTGCGCCAGCTTCTCGCGCGACAGCGGCTGGCGCGGGTGCCGCACCAGCGCCTTGAGCATGGCGAATTCGCCGGTGGTCAGCGGCAGCTCCTCGCCGTTCTTGCGCAGGGTGCGGGCGCCCAGGTCGAACTGGAAGGGGCCGAAGGAGACGACCTCGTTGTCGCTGGACGGGGCGCCGGGCGCTTCCTGCGCCGGGCGGCGGCGCAGCACGGCGTGCACGCGGGCCAGCAGTTCGCGCGGATTGAAGGGCTTGCCCAGGTAGTCGTCGGCGCCCACCTCCAGGCCGACGATGCGGTCCACGTCCTCGCCCTTGGCGGTCAGCATGATGATGGGGGTGCGGTCGTTCGCGGCGCGCAGGCGGCGGCAGATGGACAGCCCGTCCTCGCCGGGCATCATCAGGTCGAGCACGATGAGGTCGGCGGTTTCACGCAGCATCAGGCGGTTGAGGGCCTTGCCGTCCTCGGCCAGGATGACCTCGAACCCTTCCTGGGTGAGGTAGCGGCGCAGCAGGTCACGGATACGCGCATCGTCGTCGACCACCAGGATCTTGTCGGTTCGGGCGGCGGCTTGGGTCATGGTGCTCCAGGGATCGGGTGAACTTGTAACAGAGCCGATTTTGAGGGTCGTAACACCCAGCGTGAGCCGTTTTAGGCGCTCCTTGACACAGTGTTACAGATGTTGCGGTATGGGGCAACTGCGGGCCTCCGGGGCGTGAAGCCTGCCCGCCGGCGGGCAGGGATTGCTTGCAATTGAAGCACCAGCCCAGCGGCGCACGGCCGGGCGGGACGCAGCTCTTACAGCGTCTTGCGAGCCGCTGGGCTGGGCGGCGCAGGCGTGAGAGCATGGCGGCCTCGCCTGAACCTTGAAGGGGATTCCCGTGATGAAGAGACTTGTGCTGGCCACCCTGGCGGCGGCCCTGGCCGTCCCGGCGCTGGCCGGTGCCGCCGCGCCCGTGCCCGAGAACGTGCTGCAGCTGTCGGCCTCCGGCGTGGTCGAGGCCCGGCAGGACCTGCTCTCCATGACCCTGTCGGCCAGCCGTGACGCCCCCGAGGCCGCCACCGTGCAGGCCCAGTTGCAGGCCGTGCTCGAGGCCGCGCTGGCCGAGGCCAGGCGCAGCGCCCAGCCCGGCCAGATGGACGTGCGCACGGGCGCTTTTTCGATCGTGCCCCGCTACACCCAGGGCCGCATGGCCGGCTGGCAGGGGCAGGCGCAGCTGGTGCTGGAAGGTCGCGATTTCGGGCGCATCGCCCAGGCCGCCGGCCGCATTCCCGGCATGACCGTGCAGGGGGTGGCCATGGGGCTGAGCCGGGAGCAGCGCGCCCGGGTGGAGGGCGAGGCCCAGCAGCAGGCGGTGGAGCGCTTCAAGGCCCGTGCCACGGAGCTGGCCAAGGGCTTCGGCTTCGGCGGCTACACCTTGCGCGAGGTTTCCGTCAACACCAACGAGCCGGGCGGGTTCATGCCGCAGCCCCGGCTGATGGCGGCCGCGGCGGCCGAGGGCGGCGGCGCCCCGATCCCGGTGGAGGCGGGCCGGGCCGCGGTGACGGTCACGGTGTCGGGCTCGGTGCAGCTGCGCTGAGCCGGGGCGGCCGGCGCTCGGGCCGGCCTGCCTTTGCCGGCCTTACTGCGCGGCCCAGCCGCCGTCCATGTTCCAGGCCACGCCACGCACGTTGTTGGCCGCCGGCGAACAGAAGAACGCCGCCAGTTCGCCCAGCTCTTCCGGCGTGGTGAACTGCATGGAGGGTTCCTTCTCACCCAGCAGCTGGCGCTTGGCTTCGTCGTTGGAGATCTTGAGCGTGGCGGCGCGGTCGTCCACCTGCTTTTGCACCAGCGGGGTCAGCACCCAGCCCGGGCAGATCGCGTTGCAGGTGACGCCGGTGGTGGCGTTTTCCAGCGCCGTCACCTTGGTCAGGCCGACGATGCCGTGCTTGGCCGCCACATAGGCCGACTTGTTCACCGAGGCCACCAGCCCGTGCACCGAAGCGACGTTGATGATGCGGCCCCAGTTGGCCGCCTTCATCGCCGGCAGCGCGAGGCGAGTGGCGTGGAAGGCCGAGCTCAGGTTGATCGCGATGATGGCGTCCCAGCGCTCGACCGGGAACTCCTCGATGGGCGCCGTGTGCTGGATGCCGGCGTTGTTGACCAGGATGTCCACGCGCCCGAACTGCTGGGCTGCGTAGGCCATCATGGCCTCGATCTCGGCCGGCTTGCTCATGTCGGCGCCGTGGTAGGCCGTCTTCACGCCCAGCGCCTCGACCTGCGCGCGGGGGCCTTCGGCATCGCCGAAACCGTTGAGCACGATGTTGGCGCCCTGGCGGGCCAGGGCCTTGGCGATGCCCAGGCCGATGCCGCTGGTGGAGCCCGTGACAAGGGCGGTTTTGCCTTTCAGCATGGTGGTTCTCCGGGTGGATTAGGATGGGGCGAAATACCGCGACAACGCGGATGCCACGCTTCATCTTGCCATGCCCGAACCTACGCTGAACTACGTAACCTGCCCCGGTCCCGATGGGGGGCACCGCATGGCGTACTGGGCCTGGGGCCACCCGGCCGCGTCGCAGTTGGTCGTCTGCGTGCATGGGCTGGCCCGGCAGGGCCGTGACTTCGACACCCTGGCCCAGGCCCTGGTCGCCCGCTCGGGCGGGGCCCTGCGGGTGGTCTGCCCCGACATGCCGGGCCGCGGCCGCAGCGACTGGCTGAAGGACCCTTCGCTCTACCAGATCCCGGCCTACGTGCCCGCGGTGCTGGCGCTGCTGCAGCAGCTGGGCCGCGAGGCGCCCATCGCCGCGCTGGACTGGGTGGGCACCAGCATGGGCGGCCTGATCGGCCTGGTGGTGGCCGCCACGCCCGACCTGCCCCTGCCGTCCCCGGTGCGCCGGCTGGTGCTCAACGACGTGGGCCCGGTGGTGCAGTGGGAGGCGCTGCAGCGCATCGGCGGCTACCTGGGACGTTTCGGCCGCTACCCGACGGTGGAGGCGGGCGCGCAGGCCCTGCGGGAGATCTCGCAGAGCTTCGGCCCGCACAGCGACGCGCAGTGGCTGGCCCTGTCGCGCCCCATGTTGCGGCCCCTGCCCGAAGGCGACTGGACCCTGCACTACGACCCGGCCATCGCGCTGCCCGTGCGCGCGCTGACGCCGGAGGCCGCAGCCCAGGCGGAGGCGTCGGTGTGGGCGCTGTACGACCGGCTGGCGGCGCCCACGCTGCTGCTGCGCGGCGCGGAGTCGGACTTGCTCTCGCCCGCCACCGCCCTGGCCATGACGCAGCGCGGCCCGCGCGCCGCTCTGGTGGAGTTCGCGGGCGTGGGCCATGCGCCCACGCTGGTGGCCCAGGACCAGGTCGACGCCGTCTGCAGCTTCCTGCTGCCATGAAGAGCCTGGCCGCCGCACAGGGCGAGGCCGGGCAGGTGCCGGGCCTCATCGCCGCCGCCGAGCAGGCCCTGCCGCAGCAGGTGGACGCCCTGGCGCGCGCCCGCGCCTTCGCCGAGCCGCTGATCGCGGGCGAGACCCTGGACACCGGCGAGAACACGCTGGCCCACGCCGACGCGGTGGCGGCCATCCTGAAGGCCATGGGCGGCTCCGAGGCCATGCAGGCGGCGAGCTACCTGGTGTACGCCTGCGTGCACCTCAACCGCCCGCAGGAGGTGATCGCCAAGGCCTTCGGCGCCAGCTACGCGGCGCTGGCGGTGGAGACCACCCAGCTGGTGCGCATCCAGGCGCAGACCCGCGCCGCCGAGGAGGCCGGGCAGCGCGTGGACGACCCGCGGCTGCAGACCGAGAACGTGCGCAAGATGCTGCTCGCCTTCTCGCGCGACCTGCGCGTGGTGATGCTGCGGCTGGCGTCGCGCCTGCAGACCCTGCGCTGGCATGCCGCCCACAAGACCCTGCCGCCCGCCAGCGTGTCGCGCGAAGCGCTGGAGATCTTCGCGCCGCTGGCCAACCGGCTCGGCATCTGGCAGGTGAAGTGGGAGATGGAAGACCTGGCCTTCCGCTTCCTCGAGCCCGACACCTACCGCGAAGTCGCCCGCCTGCTGGACGAAAAGCGTGCCGAGCGCGAGCAGTCCATCGAACAGATGCGCGATCGCCTGGCGCAGGAGCTGCGTGCCCAGGGCATCGCCGCGCAGGTCTCCGGGCGTCCCAAGCACATCTACAGCATCGTCAAGAAGATGCGCGGCAAGTCGCTGGGCTTCGACCAGGTGTTCGACATCCGGGCGCTGCGCGTGATCGTGCCCGAGGTGAAGGACTGCTACGCCGCGCTGGCCTGGGTGCACCAGCAGTTCAACCCGGTGATCGAGGAATTCGACGACTACATCGCCAGGCCCAAGCCCAACGGCTACCAGTCGCTGCACACCGTGGTGCGCGACGCGGCGGGCCGGCCGGTGGAGATCCAGATCCGCACGCAGGCCATGCACGAGCATGCCGAGCACGGTGTGGCCGCGCACTGGGCCTACAAGGACGCCGGCACCAAGGGCTACGCGGGGGTGAGCGCCACGGGCACCTATGACGCCAAGATCGCGGTCCTGCGCCAGCTGCTGGCCTGGGAGCGCGACCTGTCCGGTGCGGCCCAGGGCCTCTTCGACGACCGCATCTACGTGCTCACGCCGGACGCCGCCATCGTCGACCTGCCCAAGGACGCGACGCCGGTGGACTTCGCCTATTCCCTGCACACCAGCCTGGGCCACCGCTGCCGCGGCGCCCGCGTGGACGGGGCCATGGTGCCGCTGAACACCGCCCTGCACAACGGCCAGACCGTGGAGATCGTGGCGGCCAAGGAGGGGGGGCCCTCGCGCGACTGGCTGAACCCCGAACTGGGGTTTCTCGCCAGCCCGCGGGCGCGCGCCAAGGTGCGGGCCTGGTTCAACGAGCAGCAGCGGCACGAGACGGTGGCGCGTGGCCGCGAGGCGGTGGAGCGCCTGCTGCAGCGCGAAGGCCGCACCGCCTTCCGGCTGGAGGACCTGGCGTCGCAGCTGGGCTTCAAGTCGGCCGAGGACCTGTTCGCCGTCGTCGGCAAGGACGAATACTCGCTGCGCAACATCGAGACCCTGCTCAAGCCGCCCGAGGCGCCGCTGCCGCAGGACGCCTTCCTGCTGAAGAAGCCCCGGCCGGGCGAGCGCACGCCCAAGGGCGGCGTTCTGGTGGTCGGCATCGATTCGCTCATGACCCAGCTCGCGCGCTGCTGCAAGCCCGCGCCGCCGGATGCCATCGCGGGCTTCGTTACGCGGGGCAAGGGCGTGAGCATCCACCGCCAGGACTGCAGCAACTTCCGCGAGCTCTCGGCCAAGACGCCGGAGAGGGTGATCGAGGTGGAGTGGGGCCGTCCGCGCAACGGCGAGGCGGCCGTCTACCCGGTGGACGTGGCCGTGGAGGCTGGCGACCGGCAGGGGCTGTTGCGCGACATCTCGGAAGTCTTCGCCAAGGAAAAGATGAACGTGGTGGGCGTGCAGACGCAGTCCGTCAAGGGCACGGCCTGGATGACCTTCACCGTGGAAGTGGGGGACTCGCAGCGGCTGGAGAAGGTGCTGGTGCTGGTGCGCGAGGTGGCGGGGGTGCGCTGGGCGAAAAGGCGCTGAGCAACATCGTGCTAGAATCGCGGTCTCGAACGAATTCAGGCGCGTAGCTCAGCTGGTTAGAGCACCACCTTGACATGGTGGGGGTCGTTGGTTCGAGTCCAATCGCGCCTACCAACACAAGCCCCGCAGCAGTGCTGCGGGGCTTTGTCGTTTTGAGCCCCCGATCGAGTGGCGCGCTGCCGGGGTCCGGGCCTGGCACCCTTTCACAGATACGTGACGGGCGGGCAGGCGGACGACGCACATCGAATGCGGTGGACCCTCGCATGCGGGTCACACCCCGGTTGGATCTTCAGGGTAAACCTTGGGCGGGGCGCGGCCCCCGCTGCCTAGAATCTGCTGCGATGCAGTACACACCAGGCCGCCCTCCGGGCGGCTGCGCCTGAGCCAGGAGCCCGCTTCGTGCAGAGCAAGAAAACCAGTGCCGCAAAACCGGCCGTGAGGGTGATCAAGAAGTACCCCAACCGCCGGCTCTACGACACGGACACTTCCACCTACATCACCCTGGCCGAAGTCAAGCAGCTGGTGATGACGCGCGAGCCCTTCGTGGTGCGCGACGCCAAGACCAACGAGGACCTCACCCGCAGCATCCTGCTGCAGATCATTCTCGAGGAAGAGGCGGGCGGCGCGCCCATGTTCAGCGAGGCGGCCCTGGCCAACCTGATCCGCTTCTACGGCCATGCGGCCCAGGCCTTCATGGGCAGCTACCTCGAGAAGAACGTGCAGGTCTTCACCGACATGCAGGCCCGGCTGGCCGAGCAGTCCAAGCAGTTCACGCCCGAGACCTGGGCGCAGTTCATGGCCACGCAGAATCCGCTGGTGCAGGGGATGATGGGCAACTACGTCGAGCAGTCCAAGAGCCTCATCGATTCGCTGCAGGAGCAGATGCAGAAGCAGACCGAGCAGATGCTGGGCGCCTTCGGCATGGGCGGCCCCAAGCGCTGATTCCGGGCGGGGCCGGCCCGCCTCTGGGACAATACGGGGATGTCGACCCCCAAGGTGGGTTTCGTCAGCCTGGGCTGCCCCAAGGCGCTGACGGACTCCGAACTCATTCTCACGCAGCTCTCCGCCGAGGGCTACCAGACCTCCAAGACCTACGACGGCGCCGACCTGGTGATCGTCAACACCTGCGGCTTCATCGATGACGCGGTGCGCGAAAGCCTGGACACGATCGGCGAGGCGCTGGCCGAAAACGGCAAGGTGATCGTCACCGGCTGCCTGGGCGCCCGCGAAGGCGAGGGCGGCGGCAACCTGGTGCGCCAGATGCACCCCTCGGTGCTGGCCGTGACCGGGCCGCACGCCACCCACGAGGTGATGGAGGCGGTGCACACGCACCTGCCCAAGCCGCACGACCCCTTCACCGACCTGGTGCCGGCCGCCGGCATCAAGCTCACGCCGCGCCACTACGCCTACCTGAAGATCAGCGAGGGCTGCAACCACCGCTGCACCTTCTGCATCATCCCGTCCATGCGCGGCGACCTGGTCAGCCGGCCGGTGGGCGACGTGCTCAAGGAAGCGAAGGCGCTGTTCGAAGGCGGCGTGAAGGAACTGCTGGTGGTCAGCCAGGACACCTCGGCCTACGGCGTGGACCTGAAGTACCGCACCGGCTTCTTCGACGGCCGCCCCGTGAAGACGCGCATGCTGGAGCTGGTGCAGGCGCTGGGCGAACTGGCCGAGCCGCACGGTGCCTGGGTGCGCCTGCATTACGTGTACCCGTATCCGTCGGTGGACGAGGTGGTGCCGCTGATGGCGACCGGCCGCGTTCTGCCCTACCTGGACGTGCCCTTCCAGCACAGCCACCCGGACGTGCTCAAGCGCATGAAGCGTCCGGCCAGCGGTGAGCGCAACCTGGAGCGCATCCAGGCCTGGCGCGCCGCCTGCCCCGAACTGGTGGTGCGCAGCACCTTCATCGCCGGCTTCCCCGGCGAGACCGACGCGGAGTTCCAGCACCTGCTGGACTTCGTGCGCGAGGCGAAGATCGACCGCGCCGGCTGCTTTGCCTACAGCCCGGTCGAGGGCGCCGCCGCCAATGACATCCCCGGCATGCTGCCCACCGAAGTGCGCGAGGAACGCCGCGCCCGCTTCATGGCGGTGGCCGAGGAGGTCTCGACGGCGAAGCTGCGCGAGCGCATCGGCGCGACCATGCAGGTGCTGGTGGATTCCGCCCCCGGGCTGGGCCGCAAGGGCGGCGTGGGCCGTACCTATGCGGACGCGCCGGAGATCGACGGCACCGTGCGGCTGCTGCCGCCGGAGAAGATCAGCAAGCAGCTGAAGGTGGGCGAGTTCACGCGTGCGCGCATCGTGGACACGCAGGGCCACGACCTGGTGGGCGTGCCGATCTGAGCGGGCCCGGGGCGCATGCAGGCGGCGTGGCCCGCCGCGCCGGGGCAA
This sequence comes from Ramlibacter aquaticus, assembly GCF_015159745.1. Classification (GTDB taxonomy): domain Bacteria; phylum Pseudomonadota; class Gammaproteobacteria; order Burkholderiales; family Burkholderiaceae_C; genus Ramlibacter; species Ramlibacter aquaticus. The sequence goes on from NZ_JADDOJ010000023.1 coordinate 39,902, forward strand.
GAAAAAAGCCGCCCGAAGGCGGCTTTTGCTGTCTGTCTGTGGTGCCCAGGAAGGGACTCGAACCCCCACGATGTTACTCGCTAGTACCTGAAACTAGTGCGTCTACCAATTCCGCCACCTGGGCATCTCAGGAAGCCTTCGATTATATAGCGTTTTGAGCTGGCTCAGCGTTGGCGGTTCGCCTCGGGGGCAGAGGCAGAGCGCCAGGCCGGGCGGGGCAGGAGGCTGGGGCCCCATCACTCGCCCGGGCCGGGCCAGGGGCGGCTCATTCCGCGGATGTCGCCCGCATTGCCGCAAGCGGCAATGCTCCTCCTTGATTCCGCTCCATGAGCCACCCCTGCCCCGGCCCTGGAGGGACGGGCGTGGCGCTGCCGTGGTGAAACCTCTGCTTCCCTGGATGAGGGCTGAAAGGGCGGGGGCGCCATCCGCCCCCCAGGCCGCGCTGCCCGAACGCGCCAAAGAAAAAAGCCGCCCGAGGCGGCTTTTCTGGATGACCGGGCCGTGAATCGATGTTCTCGGCCTTATCATTGTTTCGTTGGTGCCCAGGAAGGGACTCGAACCCCCACGATGTTACTCGCTAGTACCTGAAACTAGTGCGTCTACCAATTCCGCCACCTGGGCATCTCAGGAAGCTAAGGATTCTATATCAAAAATACAGTGAACGAAAAGAGTACCGGGCTCCTCGACGAAATCGAAGGCACCGTGCAAGGCCACCGCGACGGCCATGGCTATGTCGTGCGTGACGACGGCGAGGCCGACATCTACCTGCCGCCCAACGAGATGCGCGCCGTGCTGCACAAGGACAGGGTCAAGGCGCGCATCGTGCGGCACGACCGCAAGGGCCGCGCCGAAGGCCGTGTCCTTGAAATCATCGAGCGGCCCGCGCAACCCATCATCGGCCGCCTGCTGCACGAAAGCGGTGTCTGGCTGGTGGCCCCCGAGGACAAGCGCTACGGCCAGGACGTGCTGGTGCCCAAGGGCGCCACGGGCACGGCCAAGCCGGGCCAGGTGGTGGTGGTCGAACTGACCGAGCCGCCCAGCCTCTACGGGCAGCCGGTGGGCCGCGTGAAAGAGGTGCTGGGCGAGATCGACGACCCCGGCATGGAGATCGAGATCGCGGTGCGCAAGTACGGCGTGCCGCACGAATTCTCCGAGGCCTGCATCGCCCTGGCCCGCGCGCTGCCGGAAAAGGTGCGCCCGCAGGACAAGAAGCACCGCGTCGACCTGACCGACGTGCCCCTGGTCACCATCGACGGCGAGGACGCGCGCGACTTCGACGACGCCGTCTACTGCGAGCCGACCAAGGTCGGCCGCGGCAAGGGCTGGCGCCTTCTGGTGGCCATCGCCGACGTCAGCCACTACGTGGAGACCGGCAGCGCCATCGACATCGACGCCTACGAGCGCGCCACCAGCGTCTACTTCCCGCGCCGCGTGATCCCCATGCTGCCGGAGAAGCTGTCCAACGGCCTGTGCTCGCTCAACCCCGAGGTCGAGCGCCTGTGCATGGTCTGCGACATGCTCATCACGGCCACCGGCGAGATCCAGGCCTACCAGTTCTACCCGGCGGTGATGTGGAGCCACGCGCGCTTCACCTACACCGAGGTGGCGGCCATCCTCGCCAACACCCGCGGCCCCGAAGCGGCGCGCCGCAAGGAGCGGGTGCAGGACCTGATCCACCTGCACGATGTGTACCGCGCGCTGCTCAAGGCCCGCGAAACCCGGGGCGCGGTCGATTTCGAGACCACCGAGACGCAGATCGTGTGCGACGAGAACGGCCGCATCGAGAAGATCGTGCCGCGCACGCGCAACGACGCCCACCGCCTGATCGAGGAGGCCATGCTGGCCGCCAACGTCTGCTCGGCCGACTTCATCCAGGAAGGCAAGCACCCGGGCCTGTACCGCGTGCACGAAGGCCCGACGCCCGAGAAGAAGGACATCCTTCGCAACTACCTGAAGGCCATGGCCGTGGGCATGACCATCAGCGACGAACCGCTGCCGGCCGAGTTCCAGCGCATCGCCGCCGCGACCAAGGACAGGCCGGATTCGCAGCAGATCCACACCATGCTGCTGCGCTCCATGCAGCAGGCGATCTACACGCCGCTCAACAGCGGCCACTTCGGCCTGGCCTACGACGCCTACACCCACTTCACCAGCCCGATCCGGCGCTACCCGGACCTGCTGGTGCACCGCGTGATCAAGGCCATCCTGCGCCAGGGCCGCTACGAGCTGCCCGTGCTGCCCACGCCCGGCGAGGCGCACGAGAAACTGGCCCGCCGCCTGCAACGCTCGGCCAACGCGGGCGCCGCCAAGCCGAAGAAGGTGCCGGGCGCCAGCCCGCGCGAACTGCAGGCCTGGGAGGCCGCCGGCCTGCATTGCAGCGCCAACGAGCGCCGTGCCGACGAGGCCAGCCGCGACGTCGAGGCCTGGCTCAAGTGCAAGTACATGCGCGAGCACCTGGGCGAGGAATACGGCGGCGTGGTGAGCGCGGTGACCAGCTTCGGCGTGTTCGTCACGCTGGACCAGATGTACGTCGAGGGCCTGGTGCACATCACCGAGCTGGGCGGCGAGTACTACAAGTTCGACGAGGCGCGGCAGGAGCTGCGCGGCGAGCGCACGGGCATCCGCTACGCGATCGGCTCGCGGGTGCGCGTGCAGGTCAGCCGCGTGGACCTGGACGGCCGCAAGATCGACTTCCGCCTGGTGCGCGAGGGCGACGAGTTGCTGCACCGGGCGATGAAGGACAAGGGCGTGCCTGCCGCCGCGCGCGAAGGCGGCAAGCCCGCCGCCAAGCGCAGCACCGCCGCCAAGCGCGCCGAGGCCAAGCCCGCCGGCCGCAAGCCGGCCGGCCCCAAGGGCCCCAAGACCAGCCGGAAGTCACGGCGTTGAGAGACGAACCGCGCGTGGAGGCGCACAGGACATGAGTTCAGACACGGGCCGCGTGGCCATCGTCACGGGAGGCGGCACCGGCATAGGCCGCGCGGCGGCACTGGCGCTGCTGGGCGACGGCTGGAGGGTCGCCCTGGCGGGCCGCCGCCTGGAGCCCCTGCAGGAAACCATCACCATGGCGGGCGCGGGCGCCCAGGCGCTCGCGGTGCCCACCGACGTGACCGACCCGGCGGCCGTGCGCGCGCTGTTCGATGGCACCGTGGCGGCCTGGGGCCGCGTCGACCTGCTGTTCAACAACGCCGGCATGGGCCTGGGCCAGGCCCTGCTCGAGGACATCGCCGACCACGACTGGACGCAGGTGGTGGACACCAACCTCAACGGCATGTTCTGGGGCATCCGCGAGGCCTTCCGCGTGATGAAGTCGCAGACGCCTCGCGGCGGACGCATCATCAACAACGGCTCGATCTCGGCCCATGCGCCGCGGCCGAACTCGATCGCCTACACGGCCACCAAGCATGCGGTCAGCGGCCTGACCAAGGCCGCGTCGCTGGACGGGCGCAAGTACGACATCGCCGTGGGCCAGATCGACGTCGGCAACGCCATGACCGAGTTGGCCTCGCGCATGGCCAAGGGCGTGCCGCAGGCCAACGGCGAGATCGCCGTCGAGCCCCTGATCGACGTCGCCATCGTGGGCCAGTCTGTGCTCTACATGGCCAACCTGCCGCTGGAAGCCAACGTGCTGTTCCACACGGTGATGGCGACCAAGATGCCCTTCGTCGGGCGGGGGTAAAGCCGCAGGCTGCGCAGCCTGCACGATCGCCGCATGCGTCTTGCGATGTTTCAGCCGCCCTCGGACTCGACCATGTACTGGCGCAGAATGTCTTGCAGGCGCTGTTGCATCTCGACAAGGTCGCGCCGCATGCTTGTCATCAGATTTTGCATCAGGCGCGGCATGCGTTCGACCATGGCCTGTCCCGGCGGGGAGCGGTAGAAGGCGAGCACGTCCTGCATCTCGCGTTCCGTGAAGGTTGCGCGGTACACCTCGAGGAACATGGGCTCCAACCTCGACCAGTCCAGCATGTCTGCCTGTAGGGCCGTCATTCTTGATTGGAGCCTTGTCCGGGCACGCTCCTGGGCCGGCGTGAGGGGCGTGTCCCCTTCGGTCTTCTTGAATTCCTGCCGGAAGACCTCCTGAATCTGCGGCACGAGGTCGTCCAGCGTGTCGCGTGATCGTGTGATCTCCAGCACCGCACGGATGGTGGCGTCTGAGGCGGGATCGTCCGGCCCGGCAAGCGCCGGAAGGACGAGCAGAAAGCTGGTCGTGGCCAGCAGGATGGAGGCGAAGGGCTTCATGCGTGCTCCAGATGGGAGCGCGAGCCATTGCCGCGCTCATTCATGGGACGGCTGCCGGTGCTCACATTTTTCCTCGCCATAGGGCAACGGATCGAAAGCCCGGCGGCCGACCGCATGATCAGCGTCGGGCACGCGCTGAGAACAGACTTTCCCTGTTGTTGCGGCAGATTCCCCGACCGCCTTGAGGGCAGGTCGCGACGAGGAATCAGCAGCCCTGCCGGATCCCGGCCTGATCACTCGCCCTGGGCGACAGGGCTTTAGCCAGCGCGCCGGCCGTCAGCGAGTGCCCGACGGGCCAGCGGTCCGCGGCGGCGCCGTGAAGAAACACGCCTTGCCCCGCCGCCTCGAACGCATCCTGTCCAGCCGCGAGCCGGGCCGCCAGCAGGCCCGCCAGCACGTCGCCGGTGCCGCCGGTGGCGAGCGCGGCAGTCCCGGTCGGGTTGATCCAGGGCACCTGGCCCGGCGCGGCGACCACCGTGCCCGAGCCCTTGAGCACGGCCACGCACCGGAAGCGGTCCGCCAGGGCCTGGGCCGACGCGAGCCGGTCGGCCTGCACGGCCTGCGTGGCCGCACCCAGCAGCCGCGCGGCCTCCAGCGGATGGGGCGTCAACACCGTGGACCAGCCGCGGGCGGGACGGGCCGCCAGCAGCGGATGCAGCGCGGCATCGGCCGCCACGGCGTTCAGCGCATCGGCGTCCAGCACCAGCGCGCGGGCCGTCGACAGCACGCGCGGCAGCACCGCGCGCACCGCATCGCCGCCGCCGCAGCCGCAGGCCACCGCCATGGCGGCGAGGTCCAGCGAAGCCCAGTCGCGCAGCATCAGCTCGGGCTGCCCCGGCACCAGGGGCATGGGCTCGCCCAGCAGTGCGCAGAACACGCGGCCCGCGCCCGCGTGCAGCGCCGCGCTGGCGGCCAGCAGCGCCGCGCCCCCCATGCCGGGGGCACCGCCGACCACGGCCACGTCGCCGAAACGGCCCTTGTGCGAATCGTGCGGCCTGGCCATCACGCCGGGCTGAGGAATGAGGCGCGCCGCCGGCGGCTCGGCCGCCAGGTCGGCGCCCAGGTCGTCGAACCAGATCTCGCCGGCTGCGTCGCGCCCGCCGCCGGTGAACAGGCCCGGCTTGAGCGTGAGAAGGCTGAGGGTGTGCGTGGCGCGTACCCCGCCGCCGCGCCCCGTGTCGGCCGAGAGGCCCGAGGGCAGGTCCACGGCGAGCACCGGCGTCCCGCCGGAATTCATGCGTTCGGCCCACTCGGCCATGCGTCCTTCCAACGGTCGCGCGCTCCCCAGGCCGAGCAGGGCGTCGATCGCAAAGTCATGGGCGCCGGGCGGCGCATCCGCCAGGGCGATGCCGGCCGCGCGGACGCGCTGCAGCGCCGCCTGGGCGTCGGGCGGCAGGCGCCCGGCATCGCCCAGCCAGCTCACCAGCGGCTGCTTGCCCCAGCGTGCCAGGTGCAGCGCCGCCTCCAGGCCATCCCCGCCGTTGTTGCCGGGGCCGCAGGCCAGCCAGAAGCGCTGGGCATGCGGCGCCAGCGCCAGGGCCAGCCGGGCGACCGACAGCCCCGCGCGTTGCATCAGGGCGTTCGGTGGCAGGGCCGCCGCCGTGCGGGCCTCCAGGGCGCGCGAGCCCGCGTTGCCGTGCAGGGGCCAGGGACGATCGGGCGTGATGCGTCGCATGGCCCGATTCTGTCACTGCCGGGCTGCGAGCCGTTCGACGCCCAGGCCCTCGAGGTCCACCTCGGGGCTGCGGCCGCCCATGGCGTCGGCCAGGGCGCGGGCGCTGCCGCAGGCCAGGGCCCAGCCGCTGGAGCCGTGGCCCAGGTTGAGCCAGACCCCCGGCGTGCCCGAGGCGCCGATGAGGGGCGGACCGTCGGGCAGCATGGGGCGTGCGCCCTTCCACTCCTGCACGCCCGCGCCGGTGTTGACCAGCTGGGCCGCGCCCGGGAACCAGTCGTGCAGCACCTTGTAGAGCGTGGCGATGGCCTGCGGGCTCTTGCGTTCGGGGCGGCCCCCGATCTCGGCGCTGCCCGCCACCCGGACCCTGTGGCCCAGCCGCGAGATCGCCACCTTGAAGCGCTCGTCCATGATGCCGCTGCGCGGCGCGTTCAGGGCCTCGCGCACCGGCGCGCTGACCGAGTAGCCCCAGACGGGCACCAGCGGCAGCGCCAGGCCCAGCGGCCGCAGCAGGGCCGCGGACGACACGCCGCCGCAGACCACCACGCCCTGGAAGTGCTCCTGCTGCGGGTGGGGCTCGCCCGCGGTGCGCACGGTGAGCGTGCCGGGCGTGGCGCGGCTGAGCGGCTCCACGGTCGTGTTGAAGCGCCAGCGCACGCCCTGCGCCTCCGCCACATGGCGCAGCTGCTGGGCGAACTGCCGGCAGTTGCCGACCTCGTCGCCCGGCAGGTGGATCGCGCCGGCGAACTCGGTGTCCGGGTTGAGCGCGGGCTCGATGGCGCGCGCGGCCTCGGCGTCGATCTCGCGGAAGGCGACCCCCGCCTCGCGCAGGACCTCGAGGCCGGGCTGCACCAGCTGGCGCTCCTTGTCGCCGCGCAGCATGACCATGTAGCCCTCGCTGCGCTCGTAGTCGAGCTGGAAATGGGCCGAGATCTCGTGCAGCCGCTCCCGGCTGTAGAAGGCCAGGCGCTGCAGGCGGGCCCGGTTGGCCGCGTAGTCGGCGGGTTCGCAGTGCTGCCACCAGCGCCACACCCAGGCCAGCTCGGCGGCGGAGATCGGCCAGGTGAGCCGCACCGCGGCGTGGCGGCCGAACAGGTTGCGCAGCACCTTGGCCGGCATGCCGGGCGCGGCCCAGGGCGTGACGTACCCGGGCGCGACCACCCCCGCGTTGGCGAAGCTGGTTTCCTCCGCCGCGGCGCCGTGGCGCTCGAACACGGTCACCTCGTGCCCGTCGACGGCGAGCTCGAAGGCCGTGGTCACGCCGACGATGCCGGCGCCGATGACCGCGACCTTCATGCGCTGGCCGTCACGGGGGCCAGGGCCTCCTCGATGCGGGCCCCGATGGCCAGCACCTCGTCGTCGTGCAGGGCCTCGTGCCAGGCCATCAGGCCGACCGGCAGTTCGCCCGGCGCATGGCAGGGCAGGGACAGGGCGCAGCCGTCCAGCATGTTGACGATGCTGGTGTTGCGCAGCAGTTGCGCATTGACGCGGAAGAACTCGGCGTCGCGCTCGGCCCCGGGGGCCACCTGGGCGATGGGCACCGCCGTGATGGGCACCGTGGGCGAGAGCACGGCGTCGTAGCCGGCCAGGGCCTCGCCGACCCGGGCGATCCACTGCCGCCGGGCCTGGTGCAACGCGATGTACTCGTGCGCCCGCATGTCGGCGCCGAACTCGATGCGCGCCTTCACGCGCGGGTCGTAGCCGGCGCCCTTGTCGGCCAGCAGGGCGCGGTGCCAGGCATAGCTCTCCGCGGCCGAGAAGCCCCCGCGCGGCTGGATGCTGCCCAGGTCGCGGATGGGGGCCAGCGCGATTTCGTCGATGCGGGCGCCGGCGGCGCGCAGCGCGTCCAGGGCGCGCTGGAATGCCCGCGCCACCCCCGGCTCCAGCGCGTCCAGCATGGTGCTGGTGGCCACAGCCAGCCGCCAGCCCGACAGGGGCCGGCCGTCGCGGCGCACGGGCTCGCCGGTCAGGATCTCGTGCGCCAGCACGGCGTCCCGCACCGAGCGCGTCATGGCGCAGGCCGTGTCCAGGGTGGTGGACAGGGGCACCGCACCCTCGGTGGAGGTGAGCCGGGCCGTGTTCTTGAAGCCCACGATGCCGCAGAGCGCAGCCGGGATGCGGATGGAGCCGCCCGTGTCCGAGCCCAGGCCGATGAAGGCCGCACCGCTGGCCACGGACACCGCCGCGCCCGAGGACGAACCGCCCGGGATGCGCGCGACCGCCGGGTCCGCCGGGTTGGCCGGGGTGCCGAAATGGGGGTTGGTGCCCACGCCCGAGAACGCGAACTCGCTCATGTTGGTGCGGCCCAGGATGGCCGCGCCGGCCGCCCTCAGCCGTGCCACGGCCGGGCAGTCCGCCTGGGCCGGTGGCGCATCGGCCAGCACGGTGGAGCCGGCCGCCGTGACCTCGCCCTCGACGTCGAACAGGTCCTTGACCGAGACGGCCAGCCCGGCCAGCGGCAGCCCGGCGGCGGCTGCGGCGTCCTGGCGGGCGGCCTCGAACCGGGTGTGCAGGAAGGCCTTGTCGCAGGCCGGCGAGGCGGCCAGGGCGATCGCCCGCTCGATCTCGTCCGTGGCGGTGGTGGCGCCGCTGCGAAGGGCGTCCAGGGTGGCGTGC
>NZ_JADDOJ010000024.1 GCF_015159745.1 Ramlibacter aquaticus
GGTTCCCGCTGGGCATGCAGGTGCTGGGATGCTCGGACCATGCGGGAATTACAGCACGCCGGGCGATAATCCCTCGATGCGCATCCGCTTCACCAAGATGCAGGGCGCCGGCAACGATTTCGTCGTGCTCGACGAGACGCGGGGCCGGCTCGGGCTCACGCCGGCCCAGTACCGCCTGATCGCCGACCGCCACTTCGGCGTCGGCGCCGACCAGATCCTCACCGTCCGCCCCTCGCCCGGCGCGGGCATCGATTTCGAGTACGTGATCCACAACGCCGACGGTGGCGAGGTCGAGCAGTGCGGCAATGGCGCGCGCTGCTTCGCCCGCTACGTGCGCGACAAGGGCCTGACCGACCGCGACGTGGTGCGCGTGCGCACGCTCTCGGGCGTGATCGAGCCGCGCCTGAACGCCGACGGCCGGGTCACCGTGGACATGGGCCCGCCGGTGTTCGAGCTGGCCCAGGTGCCCTTCGACGCGCGCGGCATCGAGCCGGCGATGGAGGGCGGCTGGGAGACCTGGCCGCTGGCCCTGGCCGGCGGCACCACGGTGCAGGTGGCCGTGCTCTCCATGGGCAACCCGCACGCGGTGCAGCTGGTCGATGACGTGGACGCCGCCCCCGTGCGCGAGCAGGGCCCGCAGGTCGAGCACCATGCGCGCTTTCCGCGCCGCGTGAACGCCGGCTACCTGCAGGTGCAGGACTGCAGCCACGCCCGCCTGCGCGTGTGGGAGCGCGGCGCCGGCGAAACCCTGGCCTGCGGCACGGGCGCCTGCGCGGCCGTGGTGGCGGGCATACGCCTGGGCCGCCTGGACGCGCGCGTGGACGTGCAGACGCACGGCGGCGTGCTGACCATCGAGTGGGACGGCCGCGGCCCGGTCTTCATGACCGGCCCGGCCGTCACGGTTTTCGAAGGGGAGCTGGAGATTCCGGACGCACCATGAAGAACGACAACATGAACCCGATCACCGAAGACGACATCGCCAACTACCTGGCGAACACCCCCGATTTCTTCGCCCGCCACGCCGAGCTGCTGGCGACGGTGCAGCTGACCAGCCCGCACGGCAACCGCGCCGTCAGCCTGCAGGAGCGGCAGGCCGAGATGCTGCGCGAGAAGATCAAGGCGCTGGAGCACCGCGTGATGGACATGGTCCGCCACGGCAACGAGAACGTGATCATCGCCGACCGCCTGCACCGCTGGGCCCTGCAGCTGTTCCGCGTGGCCGAGCCGGGCGCGCTGCCGGCGGCCATCGCCGAGGGCATCGTGCAGGAGTTCATGGTGCCGCAGGCCGCGATCAAGGTCTGGGGCGTGGGCGGCCTGCATGCCGGCGCCAGCTTCGCCCGGGACGTAAGCGACGACGCCCGCACCTTCGCTTCCTCGCTGACCCAGCCCTACTGCGGCGTCAATGCGGGCTTCGAGGCCGTGGGCTGGCTGGCCGACCCGGGCGCGGCGCTCTCGATCGCGCTCATCCCGCTGCGCGAGGGCCCGGTGGGCAGCACCACGCCCGCCTTCGGCATGCTGGTGCTGGCCTCGCCGGACCCGCAGCGCTTCCAGAGCGGCATGGGCACGGACTTCCTGGAGCGCATCGCCGAGCTGGCCAGCGCCTCCCTGGCGCGCCTGGCCGCCGCCGGCTGAGCATGGCCCGGGCCCCGCTGCCCGCCGGGGCCGGGACCCCGGCCGCCGTGCCCGTCCCCGCCGCGGCCGACCCGGCCGCGCCTGCCGGACTGCCCGATCCGATCGCACCCGCCGAGGGGCTGTCGCCCCTGGTGCTGCGCTACCTGGAGCACGTGCGGGTGGAGAAGCGCCTGGCCGCGCGGACGGTGGACCTGTACACGCACGACCTGGCGCGCCTGACGGCGCTCGCGGCGCAGGTGCCCATCGACCTGCTGCAGGTGCAGCCCGCGCACGTGCGGCGCTGGGTGGCGCAGATGCACGGCCAGGGCCGCAGCGGGCGCGGCATCGCGCTCATCCTCTCGGGCTGGCGCGGCTTCTACACCTGGCTGGGCCGCGAGGGGCGGGTGCCCAGCAACCCGGTGGTCGGCGTGCGCGCGCCACGCTCGGGCAAGCCCCTGCCCAAGGCCCTGTCGGTGGACGACGCGGTCGGCCTGGCCGATTTCGAAAGCAGCGAGGACGACCCCTGGCTGGACACGCGCGACGCCGCTCTGGTGGAGCTGCTCTACGGCTGCGGCCTGCGGGTGGGCGAGGTGGTCGGCCTGGACGTGGTGGCCTCGCCGGCCGCGCGCGGCTGGCTGGACCTGGACGCCGGCGAGGCCCACGTGCTGGGCAAGGGCAGCAAGCGCCGCAGCGTGCCCGTGGGCTCGGCGGCACTGGCCGCGCTGCGCGCCTGGCTCGCGGTGCGCGGCGACACGCCGGGCCAGGCGGCGCTGTTCACCGGCCGCCACGGCACGCGGCTGACGGCGCAATCCATCTGGCAGCGGCTGCGCCGGCGCAGCCTGCAGGCCGGCCTGGCGACCCCCGTGCACCCCCACATGCTGCGCCATTCCTTCGCCAGCCACGTGCTGCAGTCCAGCGGCGACCTGCGCGCCGTGCAGGAACTGCTGGGCCACGCCAACATCACCACCACCCAGGTCTACACGCGGCTGGATTTCCAGCACCTGGCCAAGGCCTACGACGCCGCGCACCCGCGCGCGCAACGCAAGAAGAACCCATGAAAGTGATTCGCCTGAAGGACGGCAAGGAGCGATCCCTGCTGCGCCGCCACCCCTGGATCTTCGAATCGGCGATCGCCCGCGGCGGCGCCGACGCGGGCGAGACCGTGCGCGTGGAGTCGCATGGCGGCGAGTTCCTGGCCTGGGCCGCGTTCAGCCCGGCCTCCAAGATCCGCGCCCGGGCCTGGAGCTTCGATGCCGCGCAGCGCATCGACGCCGCTTTCGTGGCGCAGCAGGTGGAGCGTGCGGTGGCCGCCCGCGCGCGCATGGCCATCGCCAGCGACGGCCTGCGCCTGGTGCACGGCGAATCGGACGGGCTGCCCGGCCTGGTGGTGGACCGCTATGGCGACACGCTGGTGGCGCAGTTCCTGGCCGCCGGGGTGGAGCGCTGGAAGCCGGTGCTGGCCGATGCCCTGCTGCGGGTGACGGGCTGCGCCCGGCTCTACGAGCGCTCCGACGCCAACGCCCGCACGCTGGAGGGGCTGCAGCCGGCGACCGGCTGGCTGCGCGGCGAGGGCCCCACCGAGCTGGCGCTGCAGGAGCACGGCTGGCGCTTCGGCCTGGACATCGCCACCGGCCACAAGACCGGCTTCTACCTGGACCAGCGCGACAGCCGCGAGAGCTTCGCCCGCCACGCCCGCCACCTGGGCCTGCAGCGGGTGCTCAACTGCTACTGCTACACCGGCGGCTTCACCGTGGCCGCGCTGGCGGGGGGCGCCGGGCACGTCACGTCCATCGATTCCTCCGGCCCGGCGCTGGAGCGGGCGCGGGACAACGTGGCGCGCAACGGCTTCGACGCGGCGCGGGCGGAATTCCTGGACGCCGACGTCAACGCCAGCCTGCGTCGCTTCGCCACCGAAGGGCGGCGTTTCGACGGCATCGTGCTGGACCCGCCCAAGCTGGCCCCCACGGCGGCCCATGCCGAGCGCGCCGCCCGCGCCTACAAGGACATCAACCGCCTCGCCCTGGGCCTGCTGGAGCCCGGCGGCGTGCTGTTCACCTTCTCGTGCTCGGGCGGCATCCCGCCCGAGCTGTTCCACAAGATCGTGGCCTCGGCCGGCGCCGACGCGGGCGTGGACGGCTACATCACCGGCCGGCTGGGCGGCGCGGCGGACCATCCCATGACCCTGGCCTTCCCGGAAGGGGAGTACCTGAAGGGCCTCATCGTGATGCGCAAGCCCTGAAACGCCGGAAAACCTAAACTACAAGGTTTTCCCGGACCCGGAGACCTCCCCATGAGCCTGATTCCCGCCACCATCCTCACCGGCTTCCTCGGCTCGGGCAAGACCACCCTGCTCAAGCGGGTGCTGACCGAGGCCCACGGCCAGAAGATCGCCATCATCGAGAACGAGTTCGGGCAGGAGAACATCGACAGCGACATCCTGGTCACCGACACCGAGGAGCAGATCGTGCAGATGAGCAACGGCTGCATCTGCTGCACCATCCGCGAGGACCTGCGCGGCGCGCTGCAGCTGCTGGCGGCCAAGAAGCGCCAGGGCCTGCTGAACTTCGACCGGGTGGTGATCGAGACCACCGGGCTGGCCGACCCCGGCCCCGTCGCCCAGACCTTCTTCATGGACGACGAGATCGCCGAGAGCTTCCTGCTGGACTCCATCCTGACGCTGGTGGACGCCAAGCACGCGGCCCAGCAGCTCAACGACCGCCAGGAGGCGCGCCGCCAGGTGGGCTTCGCCGACCAGATCTTCGTCAGCAAGACCGACCTGGTCACGCCCGAAGAGACCGAGGCGCTGATCCACCGCCTCAAGCACATGAACCCGCGCGCGCCGATCCGCGCCGTCCACTTCGGCGAGGTGGCTCTCAAGGAGGTGTTCGACCTGCGCGGCTTCAACCTCAACGCCAAGCTCGACATCGACCCCGACTTCCTCAAGGAAGAGGCGCACGACCACGACGACCACGACCACGACCATGCGCACGGCGAGCACTGCGACCACCCCTCGCACGCGCACGCCGGCCATGGCCACCACCACCACACCGACGACGACGTGAAGAGCTTCGTCTTCAAGTCCGACCGGCCCTTCGACCCGGCCAAGCTGGAGGACTTCCTGGGCGCGGTGGTGAACATCTACGGCCCGCGCATGCTGCGCTACAAGGGCGTGCTGTTCATGAAGGGCACCGAGCGCAAGGTCATCTTCCAGGGCGTGCACCAGCTCATGGGCAGCGACCTGGGGCCCCAGTGGGGCGGCGGCGAGGTGCCGAACAGCAAGATGGTCTTCATCGGGATCGACCTGCCGCGCGACATCTTCCTGCAGGGCCTGGAACAGTGCCTGGCCTGACCGGGACGGCCCGCCAGCCGCCCGCGTGTCTCCAATCCGCAACTGATGTCACGGCCCGGCCGGGCCCGGCCGTTCCCGGCGGGCAAAAGCCCGCCGGCGTGGCCGGGCGCCCCGGCAATCAGGGTATAACTCGCCCTTGATGAAGGCGACCGCACGTCAGAACGAGGAATGCCAGCAGGCCGGGGCGCAACGCATGCCCGGGCCGCAGGCACGAGGAGGAGACTGCAAGTGAAGGCTCAACCCAAGGCAGCCGCGAAGGCCGGCGCCAAGACCGCCCAGGCCAAGACGCCAGCCCGCAAGGCGCCGGCCAAGCCCGCGGCCAAGCCGGTGGCGAAGAAGGCCGCGGCCAAGGCACCGGCACCCGCTGCGAAGAAGGCCACGACCGCCAAGAAGGCGGCAGCGCCGGCGAAGAAGGCGGCTGCATCGGCGAAGAAGCCGGCCGCAGCCGTGAAGAAGGCCCCGGTGCCGGCCAAGAAGGCGGCGCCGGCCAAGGCCGTGAAGCTTGCCAAGGCCCCGTCCGCCGCCAAGCCCGTGACCGCGCCTGCGGCCAAGGCGCCCACGCCGTCGGCCGTACCGCCTGTCCCTCCTGCCGCGCCGGTCGCCGGCGCCACCCCGCCCCGTCCGCATGCGGAACCGGTGCGGGCCACCAAACCCTCGGCGCGGCTCGCGTCGGTCACGGTCCCGTCCATCGCGGCGAACACCGTGGCCTCCACCGCTGCCAAAGCAAGCTACAACCAGACAATGCCTTCCCCGCTGCTCACCCCGCCCCCCCTGGTGGCCATCAAGAAAGATCCCAAGCTCGCCAACAACTGGAAGGCCAAGGCGGCCGACGAGCTGACGGACGCCGAGGTGCTGGCCATGCCCGACTCGGAGTACATGAACGACAAGCAGCTGGCCTTCTTCCGGCTGAAGCTCGTCCAGCTCAAGCAGGACATCCTCAACAGCGCCGGCGAGACCACCGAGCACCTGCGCGAGGACACCGTCATCGTCCCCGACCCGGCCGACCGCGCCACCATCGAGGAAGAACACGCCCTGGAGCTGCGCACCCGCGACCGCGAGCGCAAGCTGCTTAAAAAGATCGAGCAGTCCATCGCCCGCATCGACGCCGGCGACTACGGCTACTGCGACGAGACCGGCGAGCCGATCGGCGTCGGCCGCCTGCTGGCGCGTCCCACCGCCACGCTGTCGCTCGAGGCGCAGCAGCGCCGCGAGCTGAAGCAGAAGATGTTCGGCGACTGACGCCGCGCCAGCCCCACCTATACGAACGCACAGATGTCCAAGGACGAAGGCCCGGGCCTGCTGGCCAAAGTCGTCAAGTTCGTCCGCAATCCGACCACCAGCTGGTCCGCGCTGGACCACGAGGAGTCGGACCGGGAGAGCAGCTACTCCAAGCAGATGCTCAAGGAGATGATCGAGCGCAAGCGGCGCAACGACTTCGTGCGCAAGCGTGAGTTCGACATGCTGCGCAAGATGCGCCGCAGCGAGGCCATCTCCAGCCAGGACCCGGCGGCCCGGCCCTCCTTTTTCCAGAGTTCGCTGCCGTCCAAGCCGGACGACCGCGCCACGACCCTCAAGAAGATCGACGAGATCGAGGCGCAGATGTCCATGCAGTGGTGGAAGACCAAGCATGGCGACAACGCCTCCCGCTCGGGCGCGGGCGTGCCCGCCGAGGCGCCCCGGCGGCCGGTCGATCCTGCGTCCCAGGCCTACAACCGCACCGAGCCCATGCCGCTCGCGCCGGTGTCGCGCTTCTCGGTGCAGCAGGATTCGCCGCCCATGATGGAGGAGGCGCCGGTCTCCCAGCGTCCCGCGTCCGGGCCGGCATCGCGTTCGCCGGTCCTGCCCGAGCCTGTGCCGCCCCGCGCGGCGGCCCGGGGCCTGCCGACGCCGGACACCGTGCCCATGTCCACCGGCTTCAACTCGGCCCACATGCAGGCCGTGCAGGTGGATGAATTCGCCCACGACCCCGAGCTCGAGGAAGCCGCCATCCGCTTCGCCAACGGCGACATCGCCGGCACCGAGGAGGGCCTGCGCGAGGTGCTGGGCCCGGGCGGGCCGCGCACCGACCATGACGAGACCTGGCTCGCCCTGTTCGACCTGTATCGCGCGACCGGCATGCAGGAGCGCTTCGAGTCGGCGGCGATCGAGTTCGCCGCGCGCTTCAACCGCTCGGCGCCGCAGTGGTTCTCGCTGCCCGAGGCGGTGGGCCGCATGCAGCAGCCGGCGGTCGCCCCGGCCACCGGCAAGGCCTCGGCCCACTGGACCTCGCCGCCCGTGTTCGGCATCCAGTCGCTGGCGGCCCTGGGCGCGGCGCTCGCCAAGGCCGAACCGCCCTGGCGGCTCTCCTGGGCGAAGCTGCAGTCCATCGAGCCCGCGGTGGTGGAGCCGCTCACGCGCCAGTTCACCCAGTGGGGCCGGGAAGGCGTGCAGCTGCGCTTCATCGGCACCTCGCGGCTCGAGGAGGTGCTGCGGCAGTCGGCCCCTTCCGGCGACAAGCGGGTCGACCCGGCCTGGTGGCGCCTGCGCATGGAGGTACTGCGGGTCATGCACAGGCCGGACGAGTTCGAGCTCGCCGCGCTGGACTACTGCGTGACCTACGAGGTCTCGCCGCCCTCCTGGGAAAGCGCACGCTGCGAATTCAAGCCGCTGCAGGACGACGGCAGCTACGAATCCGGCCACACCATCGTCGGCGAGGCCTTCCACGACTCCATCCAGTCCAGCTTCAGCAACGGCTTCGGCGAGTCGCGCAGCGGCGATTCCACCGGCGCGCTCGCGCACGTGGCGACGGTGGAACTGGCCGGCCAGGTGCTGGGCGACGCCCACGAAGCCATGCAGCTGATCGAGCAGCGGCTGGACAACGCCGACATCATGGTCATCTCCTGCGCCCGGCTGATCCGCATCGACTTCACCGCGGCCGGCATGCTGCTCAACTGGTGCGGCGCGCGCCAGGCCGAGGGCCGCCAGGTGCAGTTCACCGACGCGCACCGCCTGGTGGCGGCCTTCTTCAGCGTGATCGGCATCAACGAGCACGCGCGGGTCAGCACGCGCAACGACTGAAGGCGGCGGGGCGGCTGCGTCCGGGGCTTGCATCCCGGCCGCACGCCCCTATGTTTCACCGATGGACTCCTATCACGGCACAACCATCCTCAGCGTGCGCCGGCAGGCGGCCGACGGCCGCTGGCAGGTCGCCATGGGCGGCGACGGCCAGGTCACCCTGGGCACCGTGGTCGTCAAGGGCACGGCGCGCAAGGTGCGCAAGCTCTACCACGACAAGGTGCTGGCCGGCTTCGCCGGCGCCACCGCCGACGCCTTCACCCTCTTCGAGCGCTTCGAGGCCAAGCTCGAGAAGCACCAGGGCCACCTGACCCGGGCGGCCATCGAGCTGACCAAGGACTGGCGCACCGACCGCGTGCTGCGACGCCTGGAGGCCATGCTCTCGGTCGCCGATGCCACGGCCTCGCTCATCATCACCGGCAACGGCGACGTGCTGGAGCCCGAGCACGGCATCGTGGCCATAGGCTCCGGCGGCGCCTACGCCCAGGCGGCCGCGCGTGCGCTGCTGGACAACACCCAGCTTACGGCCCGCGACATCGTGGCGCGCTCGCTGTCCATTGCCGGCGAGATCTGCATCTACACCAACATGCACCACACCATCGAGGTGCTGGAATGAGTTCGACGATGACGCCCCAGGAAATCGTCTCCGAGCTGGACCGGCACATCGTCGGCCAGCAGGAGGCCAAGCGAGCGGTCGCGATCGCGCTGCGCAACCGCTGGCGCCGCCAGCAGGTGGACGAGAAGCTGCGCGGCGAGATCACGCCCAAGAACATCCTCATGATCGGCCCCACCGGGGTCGGCAAGACCGAGATCGCACGGCGCCTGGCGCGGCTGGCGGACGCGCCCTTCATCAAGGTCGAGGCGACCAAGTTCACCGAGGTCGGCTACGTCGGCAAGGACGTGGATTCCATCATCCGCGACCTGGTGGAGATGGCCGTCAAGCAGACGCGCGTGGCCGAGATGCGCAAGGTGCGCAGCCGCGCCGAAGACCTCGCCGAGGAGCGCATCCTGGACGTGCTGGTGCCGCCGCCGCGCTTCGGCGAGCCGGCGCCCGACGGCGCGGCCCGCCAGTCCTTCCGCAAGAAACTGCGCGAGGGCCTGCTGGCCGAGACTGAGATCGAGATCGAGGTCGCCGATGCCCGTCCGCAGCTGGAGATCATGGGCCCCGCCGGCATGGAGGACATGGCCGAGCAGCTGCGCGGGATGTTCAGCCAGGCCGGCGCCGGCAAGCGCAAGGCGCGCAAGCTGCGCATCGGCGAAGCCATGAAGCAGCTGGTCGAGGAGGAGGCCGCCCGCCTGGTCAACGAGGAGGAGATCCGCGCCGCGGCGATCCACAACGCCGAGCAGAACGGCATCGTCTTCATCGACGAGATCGACAAGGTCGCCACGCGCCAGGAGCACAGCGGCGCCGACGTGTCGCGCCAGGGCGTGCAGCGTGACCTGCTGCCGCTGGTCGAGGGCACCACGGTGTCCACCAAGTACGGCCCCATCCGCACCGACCACATCCTCTTCATCGCCAGTGGCGCCTTCCACCTCAGCAAGCCCAGCGACCTGATCCCTGAACTGCAGGGGCGGCTGCCCATCCGCGTGGAGCTGAAGTCGCTCTCGGTGCAGGACTTCGAGGCCATCCTCACGCAGACCCACGCCTCGCTGGTGCGCCAGTACCAGGCGCTGCTGGCGACCGAGGGCGTGAGCCTGGTGTTCACGCCCGACGCCATCACGCGGCTGGCCGGCATCGCCTACGAGGTCAACGAGCGCACCGAGAACATCGGGGCGCGCCGGCTGGCCACGGTGATGGAGCGGCTGCTGGACGAGATCAGCTTCGACGCCACCCGGCTGGAGGGCCAGTCGGTCACCATCGACGCCGCGTACGTGGACGCCCGCCTCGCCGGCCTGTCGCGCGACGAGGACCTGTCGCGCTACATCCTCTGAGGGGAACGCGGGTCCGACCGGGCCGCCGCCCGTCCTGCCGCAGCCCGGGCCCCTGGCGGCGTGCGACGCGCCGGCAGGCGTGTCCCGCGCAGGGGCTGCCAGCGTGCGGTATTTCTCGCCCCTACAAAGCTTCACACACGCGGCGCCAGCCCAGCCGTACGTGAGCGCTGGCTCAGGTAACACTTGCAGAGCCCTCGCTAAGTGGTTCATTTAGAACGATTTTCGCCCGCGAACTGCGCGCAGAATCGGCTCTAAGTCCTTGATTTAAAAGCGAAAAACAGGTCAGACCCGTCTTGCAAGACGGTCTTTTCCTGCTACAGTGCAAAAAAGTGCAATTAAGTGGTGGAACGTGCCGTGACACCGCGCTTGCACTGGATTTCAAGGACCTCACCGCGTGTTCCAGGGCGCTTCGTCACTCAGCCTCGATGCCAAGGGTCGGCTCTCCGTCCCGACGCGTCATCGCGAGGTGCTGGCGGCCACCGCGGGCAACCAGGTCACCATCACCAAGCACCCGCACGGCTGTCTGATGATCTTTCCGCGACCCGAGTGGGAGAAATTCCGCGACCGTATCGCGGCGTTACCGATGTCGGCCCAGTGGTGGAAGAGAATCTTCCTGGGCAACGCGATGGACGCGGAACTGGACGGCACCGGCCGGGTCCTGGTTTCGCCCGAACTGCGTGCCGCGGCGGGGATCGAGAAGGAAACCATGCTCCTGGGCATGGGCAACCACTTCGAGCTCTGGGACAAGGCGACCTACGAGGCCAAGGAAGCGGAGGCGATGCAGGGCGGGATGCCCGACGTCTTCAAGGAATTCTCTTTTTGAGCGCAGGCGGTGGACACATGGCAACACACCACCGTCTTGTTGAACGAAGCAGTCTCAGCTCTTCTCGGCAAGCCGGCAACCCCCCACCCCGCGACCTACGTCGATGCGACGTTCGGCCGCGGCGGTCATTCACGCCTGATCCTGTCGCAGCTGCGGCCGCAGGACCGGTTGGTCGCCTTCGACAAGGACCCCGAAGCCGTGCAGGAAGCCGCGCGGATCACGGATCCGCGTTTTTCCATCCGGCACCAGGGCTTCCGGGACCTGGGCGAACTGGCGCCGGCGAGCGTGGCGGGCGTGCTGATGGACCTGGGCGTGTCCTCGCCGCAGATCGACAACCCGGCGCGCGGCTTTTCGTTCCGCAACGACGGGCCGCTGGACATGCGCATGGACACCACGCGCGGGGAATCGGTGGCGCAGTGGCTGGCCACGGCCGAGATGGGACAGATCGCGGAGGTGATTCGTGACTATGGCGAAGAACGGTTTGCTGTTCCGATTGCAAAGGCGATTGTGGCTCGCCGACAGGAACGGGGGCCTCTTTCAAGCACCGCCGAGCTGGCCCAGCTCGTGGCTGGCACGGTCAAAACCCGCGAGCCGGGCCAGGACCCTGCAACGCGCACATTTCAGGCTCTTCGGATTTTCATCAACGCCGAGCTTGAAGAGCTCGAACAGGCGCTAGAGGCGAGCTTGGACATCCTGCAGCCCCAGGGACGCCTCGTGGTGATCAGCTTCCACTCGCTGGAAGACCGCATCGCGAAGCAGTTCATCGCGAAGCATTCACGCGAGGTCTTCGACCGCCGCGCGCCCTTCGCCGCGCCCCAGCCCATGAAGCTGCGCGCCCTGGACCGCATCAAGCCGTCGGCCGCCGAGGTGGCCGCCAACCCCCGCGCGCGCAGCGCCATCATGCGCGTCGCCGAACGCACGTCCGCCTGAAGGCCATGACGCGCCTGAACATCGTCCTGCTCTTGGCCGTGCTGGCCAGCGCCATGTTCCTGGTGCGCCAGCAGTACGAGTCGCGCCGGCTCTTCACCGAGCTGGACAAGGCGGTGGGCGAGGCGCACCGCATCGAGCTGGAGCACGAGCGCCTGGAATTCGAGAAGCGCGCCCAGGCCACGCCGCTGCGCGTGGAGAAGCTCGCACGCGAGCAGCTGCAGATGCGCACGGCCACGCCGGCCATCACCCAGTACGTGCGGCCGCAGGCCGCGAAAGGCGCCGCGCCGTGAGCACGCGCAGCGTCAACTACACCTCCAGCCCGCTGCTGGCCAGCCGCACGCCGGTCTGGCGCAGCAAGTTCATCGTCGGCGCGATCGCGCTCGGCTTCCTGGGCCTGGCCGCGCGTGCCGCCTGGATCCAGGTCTTCGCCAACGCCTTCTTCCAGAAGCAGGGCGAGGTGCGCTTCGCCCGCACGCTGGAGCTGCCCGCCAACCGCGGCCGCATCCTGGACCGCAGCGGCCTGCTGCTGGCCACCAGCGTACCCGCGCCCAGCATCTGGGCCATCCCCGAGGACGTGGACCGCGACCCGGCCAAGCTGGCGGCACTGGCCAGGCTGCTGCAGATGCCGGTGGCCGAGCTGGACAAGCGCCTGGCCGACGAGGACCGCACCTTCGTCTGGCTCAAGCGCCAGGTCGACGACACCGTGGCGCAGCAGGTGGCGGCCCTGGGCATCAAGGGCATCTACCAGCGCCGCGAGTACAAGCGCAAGTACCCCGAAGGCGAGGCAGCGGCCCACGTGGTCGGCTTCACCAGCGTGGAGGACCACGGCCAGGAGGGCATGGAGCTCGCGTTCGACCGCCAGCTGGCGGGCCGGCCGGGCTCGCGCCGCGTCATCAAGGACCGCCTGGGCCAGGTGGTGGAGGACATCGGCGACACGGTGCCGCCGGTGGACGGCAAGGACCTGCAGCTGTCCATCGACAGCAAGGTGCAGTTCTTCGCCTACCAGAAGCTGCGCGACACGGTCATCCAGAACAAGGCCAAGGGCGGCAGCGTGGTGGTGCTGGACAGCCAGACCGGCGAGGTGCTGGCCCTGGCCAACTACCCCAGCTATTCGCCCGACAACCGCCAGAACCTCTCCGGCGAGCAGCTGCGCAACCGCGCGCTCACCGACGTGTTCGAGCCCGGCTCGACCATGAAGCCCTTCACCATCGGCCTCGCGCTGGAGCACGGCGTCGTCACGCCCACCACGCAGATCCAGACCGCGCCGGGCTGGGTCACGGTGGGCGGCATGCGCATCTCCGACTCGCACGCCCACGGCATGCTGACGGTGCAGGAGGTGATCCAGAAGTCGTCCAACATCGGCACGCTCAAGATCGCGCTGCAGATGCCGCCCAAGGACATGTGGGAGGTCTTCACGCAGGCCGGCTTCGGCCAGAAGCCCAACCTCACCTTCCCGGGCGCGGTGTCCGGCCGGCTGCGCCCCTGGAAGACCTGGCGCCCCGTGGAGCAGGCCACCATGTCCTACGGCTACGGCCTCTCGGCCTCGCTGTTCCAGATGGCGCGCAGCTACACGGTCTGGGCCCACGACGGCCAGATCATCCCCGCCACGCTGCTCAAGGACAGCCAGCCCAAGACCGGCGTGCAGGTCTTCTCGCCCAAGACCGTGTCCGAGGTCCGCACCATGCTGCAGATGGCCGCCGGCCCCGGCGGCACCGGCCCCAAGGCGCAGACCGTGGGCTACTCGGTGGGCGGCAAGTCCGGCACGGCCTACAAGCAGGTCGGCCGCGGCTACGACACCAAGAAGTACCGCTCCTGGTTCGTGGGCATCGCCCCCATCGACCATCCGCGCATCGTCGTCGCCGTGATGGTGGACGAGCCCTCCAACGGCCTCTACTTCGGCGGCGACGTTGCCGCGCCGGTCTTCAGCGCCACCGTGCAGCAGACGCTGCGCATGATGGGCGTGCAGCCCGACATGAGCGTGAAGCCGCAGGTGGTGGTGAACGCGGTGGAGGAGTCCTTCTGATGCAGGAACTGCACACGCCCGACCAGGCCGCGCAGTGGCTGCGCGAGCAGGTCACCGGCACGCTGCACTGCGACAGCCGCAAGGTCGGCGCGGGAGACGGCTTCATCGCCTGGCCGGGCGCCGCCACCGACGGCCGCCAGCACGTGCCCGCCGCCCTGGCGCAGGGCGCGGCCGCCTGCCTGGTCGAGCGCGAGGGGGTGGAAGGCTTCGGCTTCAGCTCGCCGCGCGTCGCCGCCTATCCGCGCCTGAAGGCGGCCACGGGCCCGATCGCGGCCGCCTACTTCGGCGAACCCACCGAGACGCTGGACCTGCTCGCCGTCACCGGCACCAACGGCAAGACCAGCACCGCCTGGTGGCTGGCGCAGGCGATGTCGGCCGCCGGCACGCCCTGCGGCGTGGTCGGCACGCTGGGCATCGGCCGGCCGCCGCAGGTCGAATTCACCGGCCTCACCACGCCCGACCCGGTGCTGATGCAGCGCGAGTTCCGCCGCTTCCTGGACGCCGGCGTGAAGGCCTGCGCGATCGAGGCCTCCTCGGTGGGCATCGTGGAGCGGCGCCTGGACGGCAGCCGTATCCGCGTCGCCATCTTCACCAACTTCACCCAGGACCACCTGGACTACCACGGCACCATGGCCGCCTACTGGGCGGCCAAGGCCGAGCTGTTCCGCTGGCGCGGCCTGCGTGCCGCGGTGGTCAACCTGGACGACGCCCAGGGCCGCGAACTCGCCCGCTCGCTGGAAGGCTCGCTGGACCTGTGGACCTGCTCCTGCCAGGAGCCCGCCCGGCTGCGTGCCACCGGCATCGGCTACGACGAGGCCGGCCTGCGCTTCACGGTCGAGGAAGGCGAGGACCGCATCGAGCTCGCGACCACGCTGGTCGGCGAGTACAACGCGGCCAACCTGCTGGGCGTGATCGCCGCGCTGCGCGCCTCGGGCGTGACGCTGGCCGACGCCGCCCAGGCCTGCCGCGCCCTGGCCCCGGTGCCCGGGCGCATGGAGCGCATCGCCCTGCCCGGGCAGCCGCTGGTGGCGGTGGACTACGCGCACACGCCCGACGCCCTGGACAAGGCGCTGCTCGCGCTGCGCCCGCTGGCGCGCCAGCGCGGCGGCCGGCTGTGGTGCGTGTTCGGCTGCGGGGGCGACCGCGACGCGACCAAGCGCCCGCTCATGGCCGCCGTCGCCGAAAAGAACGCCGACCGCGTGGTCGTCACCAGCGACAACCCGCGCAACGAAAAACCGGAGACCATCATCAGCCAGATCCTGCTGGGCCTGTCGCACGACCGCTGCGTGCAGGTGCAGGCCGACCGCGGGCTCGCGATCGCCGAGACGCTGGCCGCCGCCGCCCCGCAGGACGTGGTCCTGCTGGCCGGCAAGGGCCACGAGGACTACCAGGAAGTGGGCGGCGTGAAGCACCCCTTCTCCGACATCACCCACGCCCGGGCGGCGCTTTCACGCAGGGGCCAGCCATGAGCCAGCCGACGCAGGACACCATGTTCACCCTGGCCGAGGCGCAGGGCTGGCTCGCCCGCGCCGCGCTGCAGGGCGAGGGCGGCACCGCGGTGCGCCGCGTGCACACCGACACCCGCTCGCTGGAGCCCGGCGACCTGTTCGTCGCGCTGCGCGGCGAGCGCTTCGACGGCAACGACCTGATCGCCCAGGCCCACCAGCAGGGCGCCGTGGCCGCCATCGCCCACCGCGGCCGGCTGCCTGCCGGCGTGCCGGGGCTGGAAGTGGACGACACCCGCATCGCGCTGGGCCAGCTGGCCGCCGCCTGGCGCGAAAAGTTCACCCTGCCGCTGGTGGCCGTCACCGGCAGCAACGGCAAGACCACGGTGACGCAGATGATCGCGGCGATCCTGCGTGCCTGGCAGCCCGAGGCCACGTTGGCCACGCAGGGCAACCTGAACAACGACATCGGCCTGCCGCTCACCCTGCTGCGCCTGCGCGCGGCGCACAAGGTGGGCGTCACCGAGCTGGGCATGAACCACCCGGGCGAGATCGCCTACCTGGCCAACATCGCCCGGCCCACCGTCGCCCTGGTCAACAACGCCCAGCGCGAGCACCAGGAATTCATGGCCACCGTCGAGGCGGTGGCGCACGAGAACGGATCGGTCTTCGGCTCGCTGGCGCCCCACGGCGTCGCGGTGTTCCCGGCAGGGGACACGTTCAGCGCCCTGTGGCGCCAACTGGCGGGGACGAGGCCGTGCATGACTTTCGGCGACACGGGCGCCGATATCGTTCTGGCCGGGACTGAATGGCAGCAACAGGGGCATTGGCAGGTGGACGTGCGAACGCCCGCCGGTCCGGTGGCATACCCGCTCCATATCGCCGGCCGCCACAACGTGCGCAACTCGCTGGCCGCCGTCGCCTGTGCCCTCGCGGCCGGCGCGCCGCTGGCGGCGATCGCACAGGGCCTGGCCGCCTTCGAGCCGGTCAAGGGCCGCTCGCGCGCGCTCACCACGCCGGTCGGCGGGCGCGCGCTCACGCTGGTCGACGACAGCTACAACGCCAACCCCGACTCCGCGCGCGCCGCCGTGGACGTGCTGGCCGACCTGCCGGGCCCGCGCCTGCTGGTCATGGGCGACATGGGCGAGGTGGGCGACCAGGGGCCGCAGTTCCACGCCGAGGTCGGCGCCTACGCCAGGAGCCGGGGCATCGAGCAGTTCTTCACGCTGGGCGAGCTCTCGCGCCACATGGGCGCGCGCCACTTCGAGGACATCGAGTCGCTGATCGCGGCCGTGTGCCAGGCCCTGCCGGCGACCCAGAGCCTGCTGGTCAAGGGCTCGCGCTTCATGAAGATGGAGCGCGTGGTCGACGCGGTGCTGTACCGCTGCTGCTGCGAGAAGGGCGGGTCGCATGCTGCTTAGCCTCGCCACCTGGCTGCAGACCCTGGGGCCGGAGTTCGGCTTCCTGCGCGTCTTCCAGTACCTCACCTTCCGCGCCGTCATGGCCGCGCTCACCGCGCTGCTGATCGGCCTGGTCGCCGGGCCGGTGGTGATCCGCCGCCTCACCGAGCTCAAGATCGGCCAGCCGATCCGCGGCTACGGCATGCAGTCGCACCTGTCCAAGAGCGGCACGCCCACCATGGGCGGGGTGCTGATCCTGCTGTGCATCGCGATCTCCACCCTGCTGTGGTTCGACCTCGCCAACCGTTTCGTCTGGATCGTGCTGATCGTCACGCTGAGCTTCGGCGCCATCGGCTGGGTGGACGACTGGCGCAAGGTGGTGCGCAAGGACCCCGAGGGCATGCCCTCGCGCGAGAAGTACTTCTGGCAGTCGCTGGTCGGCATCCTGGCGGCGCTGTACCTGGTGTTCAGCATCTCCGAGAGCTCCAACCTCAAGGTGCTGGAGCTGTTCTTCACCTGGGTGCGCTCGGGCTTCGACGTCAACCTGCCGCCCAAGGCCGGCCTGCTGGTGCCCTTCTTCAAGGAAGTGAGCTACCCGCTGGGCGTGTTCGGCTTCGTGATCCTCACCTACCTGGTGATCGTGGGCGCGAGCAATGCGGTCAACCTCACCGACGGCCTGGACGGGCTGGCCATCATGCCGGTGGTCATGGTGGGCTCGGCGCTGGGCGTGTTCGCCTACGTCACCGGCAGCGCTGTGTATTCGCGCTACCTCTTCTTCCCGCACATCCCCGGCTCGGGCGAACTGCTGGTGTTCTGCGCCGCCATGGCCGGCGCGGGCCTGGCCTTCCTCTGGTTCAACACCCATCCGGCACAGGTCTTCATGGGTGACGTGGGCGCGCTGGCGCTGGGCGGCGCGCTGGGCACCATCGCGATCATCGTGCGCCAGGAGATCGTGCTGGCCATCATGGGCGGCATCTTCGTGGTCGAGGCGATCTCGGTGATGGCCCAGGTCAGCTGGTTCAAGTACACCAAGAAGAAGTACGGCGAGGGCCGGCGCATCCTCAAGATGGCGCCGCTGCACCACCACTTCGAGAAGAGCGGCTGGAAGGAGACCCAGGTCGTGGTCCGCTTCTGGATCATCACCATGCTGCTGTGCCTGGTGGGCCTGTCCACCCTGAAGCTGCGCTGAGCCCATGGACCTGCAAGGACGCTCCCTCCTCATTCTCGGCCTCGGCGCCTCGGGCCTGGCCATGGCGCGCTGGTGCGCGGGGCAGGGCGCGCGCGTCACGGTGGCCGACACGCGCGAGGCGCCGCCGCAGCTGGCGGCCCTGCAGGCCGTGGAGGGCGCGCGCTTCGTGGCCGGCCCGTTCTCGGCCGCCCTGGTGGCCGAGGACACGGCCGCCGTGTTCCGCAGCCCGGGCCTCGCGCCCGCGCAGCTGGCGTCCGTGCTGGACGCGGCGCGCGAACGCGGCATCCCCGAGGGCGGCGAGCTCGACCTCTTCAGCCAGGCCCTGGCCCGCCTGGGCGAAGAGCGCGGCTACGCGCCCAAGGTGCTGGCCATCACCGGCACCAACGGCAAGACGACGGTCACGGCGCTCACCGGCCAGCTGGTGGAGCGCGCCGGCCGCAGCGTGGCGGTGGCCGGCAACATCGGTCCCACGCTGCTGGACACCCTGGCCGAGCGCCTGGCCGCCGACGCGCTGCCGCAGGTCTGGGTGCTGGAGCTCTCCAGCTTCCAGCTGGACGCCGCGCACGGCTTCGAGCCCGCGGCGGCCACGGTGCTGAACATCACCCAGGACCACCTGGACTGGCATGGCGACCTGGCGTCCTATGCCGCCGCCAAGTCCCGCATCTTCGGCGAGGGCTCGACGATGGTGCTCAACCGCGAGGACGAGCGCGTGATGGCCATGCTGCCGGCGCCGGTGCGCCAGCGCGGCGGCAAGTACGAGCAGCGCGAGCACATCACCTTCGGCGCCGACATGCCGCAGCGCCCGGGCGACTTTGGCATCGAGGTGGTCAACGGCATGGCCTGGCTGGTGCGTGCGCTGGAGGCCGACGAGACCGAGAAGCGCCGCCGCGACGCCGAGCTGGAGCTGCACATCCAGCGCCTGATGCCGGCCGATGCGCTGCGCATCCGCGGCCGCCACAACGCCACCAACGCCCTGGCGGCGCTGGCCCTGGCCGTGGCCGCCGGCTGCGCGCTGGGGCCCATGCTGTTCGGCCTGCGCGAATACCGGGGCGAGCCGCACCGCGTCGAGCCCGTGGCCATCGTCGACGAGGTCGAATACTTCGACGACAGCAAGGGCACCAACGTGGGTGCCACCGTGGCCGCGCTGCAGGGCCTGGGCGCCGAGCGCCGCCTGGTGGTCATCCTCGGCGGCGAGGGCAAGGGCCAGGACTTCTCGCCGCTGGCCGCGCCGCTGGCGCGCTTCGCGCGCGCCGCGGTGCTGATCGGCCGCGATGCGCCGCTGATCCGCGAGGCGCTGCAGGGCGCCGGCGTGGCGCTGGTCGACGCCCCCGACATGGCCGAGGCCGTGCGCATTGCGGCCGGCCGGGCCCAGCCCGGCGACGCCGTGCTCATGTCGCCGGCCTGCGCCAGCTTCGACATGTTCGACAACTATGAGCACCGCGCCCGCGCCTTCCGCGAGGCAGTGCAGGGGCTGGCCGAAGAAGCCGGCGTGCCGGGAGGCCTGCAATGAGCGCGCTGCAGGCCGTCCTGGGCGGGCTGGACCGGCTGCGTGGCGCCACGCGCGGGCCGCGCTACGGCACCGCTGCGCGCCCGGCGGCCGTGCAGGGCATAGACACCACCGTGGTCTGGCTGACCGTGTTCCTGCTCAGCTTCGGGCTGGTGATGGTGTACTCGGCCTCGGTGGCGATGCCGGACAACCCGCGCTTCGCCAACTACGGCCACACGCACTTCCTGGTGCGCCACGCGCTCTTCATCGCGGTCTCTTTCGCGGCCGCGCTGCTGGCCTGGCAGGTGCCGGTCGCGACCTGGGAGCGCGTTGCGCCCTGGCTGTTCGTGACCTCGCTGCTGCTGCTGGTGGTGGTGCTGATCCCCCACGTGGGCCGCGGCGTCAACGGCGCGCGGCGCTGGCTGGGCGTGGGCCTGCTGAGCTTCCAGCCCTCGGAACTGGCGAAGTTCTCCACCCTGCTGTACGCGGCCGACTACATGGTGCGCAAGATGGACGTGAAGGAACGCTTCTTCCGCGCCGTGCTGCCCATGGCCGCGGCGGTCGCCATCGTCGGCGTGCTGCTGCTGGCCGAGCCCGACATGGGCGCCTTCATGGTGATCGCCGTGATCGCCATGGGCATCCTGTTCCTGGGCGGCGTGAACGCCCGCATGTTCTTCCTGATCGCGGCGGTGATGCTGGTCGCCTTCGGCCTGATGATCGCCCTGTCGGACTGGCGGCGCGAGCGCATCTTCGCCTACCTGGACCCCTGGACCGAGAAGCACGCGCTGGGCAAGGGCTACCAGCTCTCGCACTCGCTGATCGCGATCGGGCGTGGCGAGATCTTCGGCGTCGGGCTGGGGGGCAGCGTGGAGAAGCTGCACTGGCTGCCCGAAGCCCACACCGACTTCCTGCTCGCCGTGATCGGCGAGGAGTTCGGCCTGGTGGGCGTGGTGACGGTGATCGTCGCCTTCCTGTGGCTGACCCGCCGCATCATGCACATCGGCCGCCAGGCCATCGCGCTGGACCGCGTCTTCGCCGGCCTCGTGGCCCAGGGCGTGGGCATCTGGATGGGCTTCCAGGCCTTCATCAACATGGGCGTGAACCTGGGGGCGCTGCCCACCAAGGGTCTGACGCTGCCACTCATGAGCTATGGCGGCTCGGCCATCCTGGTGAACCTGGTGGCGCTCGCGGTGGTGCTGCGCATCGACCACGAGAACAAGGTGCTGATGCGGGGAGGCCGGCCATGAGCGCGGGCAAGTGCGCCCTGGTGATGGCCGGCGGCACGGGCGGCCACATCTTCCCCGGCCTGGCCGTGGCCGAGGCCCTGCGCGACCGTGCCTGGCGCGTGCACTGGCTGGGCAACCCGGCCGGCATGGAGCACCAGCTGGTGCCCGCGCGCGGCTTCGCCTTCGAGCCGGTGGCCTTCGGCGGCGTTCGCGGCAAGGGTCTGAAGACCCTGCTGCTGGCGCCGCTGCGCCTGGCCGCCGCGCTGCGCCAGAGCCTGGCCGTGATGCGCCGGGTGAAGCCCGACGTGGTGATCGGCCTGGGCGGCTACATCACCGTGCCCGGCGGGCTGGCGGGCGTGCTCAGCGGCCGGCCTCTGGTGCTGCACGAACAGAACTCCGTCGCCGGCCTCGCCAACCGCGCCCTCTCGGTGGTGGCGCGGCGCGTCTTCACCGCCTTTCCGGGCGTGATCGGCAAGGGCCGCTGGGTCGGCAACCCGCTGCGCGAGGCCTTCCTGCGCCAGCCCGGGCCCGACGAGCGCTTCGCCGGACGCACCGGCCCGCTGCGCCTGCTGGTGGTGGGCGGCAGCCTGGGCGCCAAGGCGCTCAACGAGATCGTGCCCAAGGCGCTGGCCCTGCTGCCTGCGGGCGAGCGCCCCATCGTCACGCACCAGAGCGGCCACAAGCAGATCGACGCGCTGCGTGCGAACTACGCCGCCGCTGGCGTGCAGGCCGAACTCACCCCCTTCATCGAGGACACGGCCAGCGCCTTCGCGCAGGCCGACCTCGTGGTCTGCCGCGCAGGCGCCAGCACCGTGACCGAGCTGGCCGCCGTCGGCTGCGCCGCGGTCTTCGTGCCCTTTCCGGCGGCCGTGGACGACCACCAGACCACCAACGCCCGCTTCCTGGTGGATGCGGGCGGCGGCTGGCTGGTGCAACAGCGTGAACTCACCCCGGCCGGGCTCGCCCAGCTGCTGGGCAGCGTCACGCGCGAAGAACTGGCCCGCCGCGCGCGGGCCGCGAAAGCCTTGCAGAAGACACAGGCCACCGCCGAGGTGGTGGCCGCTTGCGAGGAACTCGCCGCATGAAACACGCCATCCGACACATCCACTTCGTGGGCATCGGCGGGGCCGGCATGTCCGGCATCGCCGAGGTCCTGCACAACCAGGGCTACGCCATCTCCGGCTCCGACCTGGCCGACAGCCCCACGCTGCGCCGCCTGCAGGAGCAGGGCATGCGCACCTTCGTGGGCCACGACGCCGCGCACATCGAAGGCGCCGACGCCGTGGTCACCTCGACCGCGGTGCAGGCCAGCAACCCCGAGGTGCTGGCCGCGCGCCAGCGCAAGATCCCCGTCGTCCCCCGGGCCATGATGCTGGCCGAGCTGATGCGCATCAAGCAGGGCATCGCCATCGCGGGCACGCACGGCAAGACCACCACCACCAGCCTGGTGGCCAGCGTGCTGGCCGAGGGCGGGCTGGACCCCACCTTCGTCATCGGCGGCCGCCTCAACAGCGCGGGCGCCAACGCCAAGCTGGGCAGCGGCGACTACATCGTGGTCGAGGCCGACGAGTCGGACGCCTCCTTCCTGAACCTGGTCCCGGTGATGGCGGCGGTCACGAACATCGACGCCGACCACATGGAGACCTACGGCCACGACTTCGAGCGGCTGAAGAAGGCCTTCATCGACTTCCTGCACCGCATGCCCTTCTACGGCACGGCGGTGCTGTGCGTGGACGACCCGGCGGTGCGCGAGATCTGGCAGGACGTGCAGTGCCCGGTCACCAGCTACGGCGTGAGCGAGGACGCCCAGGTGCGCGCCGTCGACATCCGCGCCCAGGGCCCGCAGATGCGCTTCACCGCGCAGCGCCGCAACGGCGTCACGCTGCCGGACCTGGACGTGACGCTCAACCTGGCCGGCCACCACAACGTGCTGAACGCCCTGGCGGCCATCGCCATCGCGGTGGAACTCAACGTGCCCGACGCCGCCGTGCTGAAGGCGCTCGCGGAGTTCCGCGGCGTGGGCCGGCGCTTCCAGCGCTACCCCGACGTGCAGGTGCCCGCGGCGCATGGCGGCGGCCGCTTCGCGGTGATCGAGGACTACGGCCACCACCCGGTGGAAGTCGCGGCCACGCTGGCCGCGGCGCGCGGCGCCTTCCCGGGGCAGCGCCTGGTGCTGGCCTTCCAGCCGCACCGCTACACCCGCACGCGCGACTGCTTCGAGGATTTCGTCAAGGTCATCGGCGAGGCCGACTCCGTGCTGCTGGCCGAGGTCTACGCCGCCGGCGAATCGCCCATCGTGGCGGCCGACGGCCGCTCGCTGGCGCGCGCCGTGCGCGTCGCCGGCAAGGTGGAGCCCGTGTTCGTGGACGACATCGCGCGCATGCCCGAGGCCATCCTGGCCAACTCGCGCGACGGTGACGTGGTGATGTGCATGGGCGCCGGCTCCATCGGCGGCGTGCCGGCCCGGCTGGTCGAACTGGGAGGTGCGGCATGAGCGCGGCCGTGGACATCCGCAAGCTCGGCAAGGTCGCCGTCCTCATGGGCGGGCGGTCCGCCGAGCGCGAGATCTCGCTGCTCTCGGGTAACGGCGTGCTGGCCGCCCTGAAGTCGCGCGGCGTGGACGCGCACGCGTTCGATCCGGCCGAGCGTGACCTGGCCGAGCTCAAGCGCGAAGGCTTCTCGCGCTGCTTCATCGCGCTGCACGGCCGCTTCGGCGAGGACGGCACGGTGCAGGGCGCGCTGGAGCTGCTGGGCATCCCCTACACCGGCTCCGGCGTGATGGCCTCCAGCATCGCGATCGACAAGGTCATGACCAAGCGGGTCTGGCTGGCCGAGGGCGTTCCCACCCCTCGTTACGTGTTGCTGCACCGCGGTGCCTACGGCCCGCGCGAGGTGGTCGAGGTGCCGGACGCGCTGGGCCTGCCGGTGATCGTCAAGCCCTCGCGCGAAGGCTCCTCCATCGGCGTGGCCAAGGTGGAGGGCTACTCCGACATGGCCGGCGCAGTGGCGCAGGCCGTAGCGCTGGACGCCGACGTGTTGTGCGAGCAGTTCATCGCCGGCGACGAGGTGACCTGCCCCGTGCTGGGCACCGGCCCCACGGCGCGCGCGCTGCCCGTGATCCGCATCGTGGCGCCCGAGGGCAACTACGACTACCAGAACAAGTACTTCACCGACGACACCCAGTACCTGGTGCCCTGCGGCCTGCCCCCGGGCGAGGAAGAGGCCATCCAGGCCCTGGTGGTCAAGGCCTACCGCGTGCTGGGCTGCCGCGGCTGGGGCCGCGTCGACGTGATGATCGACGCCGCCACGCGCAAGCCCTACCTGCTGGAGATCAACACCTCCCCGGGCATGACCGGGCACTCGCTGGTGCCCATGTCGGCTCGCGCCGCGGGCATCAGCTACGAGGACCTGTGCCTGCAGCTGCTGGCCTCGGCCAGCCTGGACCAGGCCGAGGAGGGCGCTGGCGCATGAACACGGCCGTGCCGCTGCCCATGGACGTGCGCCTGATGAACGGCCTCGCGAGCCTGCTGTTCGCGCTGGCCGCGCTGGGCGCGGCCGCGGCCGCGGCGCTGTGGGTGCTGCGCCTGCCGGTGTTCAACATCGCGGGCATCACGGTGCGCGGCGACACGGTGCACAACAGCGCGCCCATGCTGCGGGCCAACGTCGCGCCGCGCCTGGCGGGCAACTTCTTCACGCTCAACCTGGCGACCGCGCGCGAGGCCTTCGAGTCCGTGCCCTGGGTGCGCCAGGCGGTGGTGATGCGGCAGTTTCCCAACCGGCTGCGCGTGCGGCTGCAGGAGCACCAGCCCGTGGCCCTGTGGGGCAGCGAGTCCGAGCCGCGCCTGGTCAACAGCTTCGGCGAGGTCTTCGAGGCCAACGTCGACGAGCTGGCCGACCAGGACCTGCCGCGCCTGTCGGGCCCGGACGGCCAGTCGCAGCAGGTGCTGCAGATGTACCGCCTGCTTAAGCCGGTGTTCGACCCGCTGGACCTGTCGGTGCAGTCGCTGGCGCTCTCGCCGCGTGGCAGCTGGCAGCTGGGCCTGGACAACGGCGCCTCGGTGGAGATCGGACGGGGCGAGCCGCCGGAGGTGCTGGCGCGCACGCGGCGCTTCGCGCAGACGCTGACGCAGGTCGCAGGGCGCTACGGGCGCCATGCGGACGACCTGCTGTCGGCCGACCTGCGCCATGCGGACGGATACGCGGTGCGTCTGCGGGGCGTGAGCACGACCCCCGACGCACCGGCGAAGAAATAGAAGGACACGAAGAGGCGGACATGGCAAAAGACTACAAGGACCTGATCGTCGGGCTGGACATCGGCACGGCCAAGGTGATGGCCGTGGTGGCCGAGGTCCTGCCGGGCGGCGAGCTCAAGCTCGCCGGACTGGGCGTGGCGGCCTCCAACGGGCTCAAGCGCGGCGTGGTGGTGAACATCGACGCCACGGTGCAGAGCATCCAGCAGGCCTTGAAGGAGGCCGAGCTGATGGCCGACTGCAAGATCACGCGGGTGCACACCGGCATCACCGGCAGCCACATCCGCGGCATCAACTCGAGCGGCATGGTGGCCGTGAAGGACCGCGAGGTCACGCCGGCCGACGTGGCGCGCGTGGTGGAGACGGCGCGCGCCATCAACATCTCCACCGACCAGCGCCTGCTGCTGGTCGAGCCGCAGGAGTTCGTGATCGACGGCCAGGACGTCAAGGAGCCGATCGGCATGAGCGGCATCCGGCTGGAGGCCAAGGTGCACATCGTGACCGGCGCCCAGAGCGCGGCCGAGAACATCATCAAGTGCGTGCGCCGCTGCGGCCTGGAGGTCGAGCAGCTGCTGCTCAACCCGCTGGCTTCGGCCACCGCCGTGCTGAGCGAGGACGAGCGCGAGCTGGGCGTGGCGGTGGTCGACATCGGCGCCGGCACCACCGACGTCGCGATCTTCTCCAACGGCGCGATCCGCCACACCGCGGTCATCCCCATCGCCGGCGACCTGATCACCAGCGACATCGCCATGGCGCTGCGCACGCCGACCAAGGACGCCGAGGACATCAAGGTCGAGAGCGGTTTCGCCAAGCAGCTGCTGGCCGACCCCGAGCAGCAGGTCGAGGTGCCCGGCCTGGGCGACCGCGGCCCGCGCATGCTCTCCAAGCAGGCCCTGGCCGGCGTGATCGAGCCGCGCGTCGAGGAGATCTTCTCGCTGGTGCAGCAGGTGGTGCGCGAGTCGGGCTACGAGGAGGTGCTCTCCTCGGGCATCGTGCTCACCGGCGGCAGCGCGGTGATGCCCGGAATGGTGGAACTGGGCGAGGACATCTTCCTCAAGCCGGTGCGCCGCGGCGTGCCCAAGTACACCGGCGCGCTCTCGGACATGGTGGCCCAGCCGCGCGCGGCCACCGTCATGGGCCTGCTCGAGGAGGCGCGCCTGGCGCGCGTTCGCGGGCAGAAGGTCGCGTCCAAGAACGGCTCCGTGAAGACGGCCTTCGGCCGGCTGCGCGAATTCATCGTGGGGAACTTCTGATCGTGAAGCCCCGCAAGCACCTCTGGCTGGCACGCGGCAGCCCGCCCGGCAGCCGAAAACGGCGATGGCGGTCCACCGGTCCGCCACCCGCGCGTTCCATTTGAAGTCACACAACAAAGCATCGCAAACGGCAACTGCATTTTTGGAAACAGGAGAGAGAACATGGCCATCGAAATGATCGAAGTCGAGGAATTCCACCAAGGCACGCAGATCAAGGTGATCGGCGTGGGCGGGGGCGGCGGCAACGCCGTGCACCACATGATCGAGCGCCAGGTCCAGGGCGTGGAGTTCATCTGCGCCAACACCGACGCGCAGGCCCTGGCCCGCAACCCGGCGCACAAGACCATCCAGCTGGGCGGCAGCGGCCTGGGCGCCGGCAGCAAGCCCGAGAAGGGCCGGGAGGCGGCCGAGGCGGCGGTGGACTCGATCCGTGCCGCGATCGACGGCGCGCACATGCTGTTCATCACCGCCGGCATGGGCGGCGGCACCGGCACCGGCGCCGCGCCCGTGATCGCGCGCGTCGCCAAGGAGATGGGCATCCTGACGGTGGGCGTGGTGACCAAGCCCTTCGACTGGGAAGGCGGCCGGCGCATGACCAACGCCGACAGCGGCCTGGCCGAGCTGGAGGCCAACGTCGACTCGCTGATCGTGGTGCTCAACGAGAAGCTGCTGGAAGTGCTGGGCGAGGACGTCACCCAGGACGAGGCCTTCGCCCACGCCAACGACGTGCTCAAGAACGCCGTCGGCGGCATCGCCGAGATCATCAACGAGTACGGCAACGTCAACGTGGACTTCGAGGACGTGCGCACCGTGATGGGCGAGCCCGGCAAGGCCATGATGGGCACCGCCGTGGCCTCCGGCCCCGACCGCGCGCGCATCGCCGCCGAGCAGGCCGTGGCCTGCCCGCTGCTGGAAGGCATCGACCTGTCCGGCGCCAAGGGCGTGCTGGTGCTGGTCACCGCCGCGAAGGGCTCGCTCAAGCTGTCCGAATCGAAGCAGGCCATGAACACCATCCGCGCCTACGCCTCGCCGGACGCGCACGTGATCTACGGTGCCGCCTACGACGACAGCCTGGGCGACGAGATGCGCGTCACCGTGGTCGCGACCGGTCTGTCCCGCCAGGGCCAGCAGCGCCGCACCGCGCCCCCGCTGCAGGTGCTGCGCACCGGCACCGACAACGTGCCCTTCAACGTGCCCACGGTGAACGCCGCCGTGGCCGGCCCGGGCGCCAACGTCATGAGCCGCGACATCCCGCAGGCCCCGGCGATGGACTACGGCAACATGGCCGTGCCCAGCGTGTGGCGCAACACCCGCACCCAGGCTGCGGCCAAGGTGGAGGCGCTCTCCTCGGGCGGCATGGACGACTTCGAGATCCCGGCCTTCCTGCGCAAGCAGGCCGACTGAGGCCCGCCGCGGGGCCCGGCACGCGCCGGCCCCGCGCGGACCCGCACGCCGCGTGCCCGCGCGCCTTGCGCAGGCCCCGCGGGCCGACTAGCATCCCGAAGTTGGGCCTTTGGCCCGAGGAGCTGCCATGCCGCAGTTGATCGTCTCAGTCCAGGGCGTCGACATCAAGCACGTCTGGCTCACCAAGGACCGCACCACCCTGGGCCGCGGCCCGGAGAACGACATCGTGCTGTCCAACAGCGCCGTCAGCACCCGGCACTGCGCCTTCCTGCTGCGCGGCCTGGCCGACGTGGTCCTGGAGGACCTGCGCAGCACCAACGGCACCTTCGTCAACCACCAGCGGGTGGCGCAGCCCACGCGCCTGCACGACGGCGACGAGATCGCGATCTCGGGCTTTCGCATCCGCTACCTGTCCGCCTCGGACGACACCGGCTTCGGTTCCACGGCTGTGCTGCAGATGGGGCCGGACGGGCAAGTGCCACCGCAGCGCCAGGCGAGCTTCCGGGTGCTCAACGGCTCCTCCAAGGGGCTGGAGATGCCGGTGGTGAAAGCCGTGACCACCTACGGCCGGCCCGGCGCCTGCGTCATCTCGGTCTCGCACCGGCGCACCGGCTTTTTCGTCGCCCACCTGGACGGCCGCGAGGTTCCCCTGCTGAACGGCCGGGGCCTGGGCGCGGACCCCACCCTGCTGCGGCCGAACGACAAGCTGTCCATCGCCGGCACCGAACTGCAGTTCCTGCTCACCGACTGAGCGGCGGAACTATCGCGGCCATTGCCAACCCCAACCGGCGCCCCGGCAGGGGCGGACCTAGAATCGAGCCATGCTGCAGCAACGCACCCTCAAGACCCTGACCCGCGCCGTGGGCGTGGGCCTGCACAGTGGCCAGCGGGTGGAACTGACGCTGCGCCCGGCCCAGCCCGACACCGGCATCGTCTTCCGCCGCACCGACCTGCCGGTGCCGGTGGACATCCCGGTCTCGGCCCAGGCCGTGACGGACACCCGCCTGGCCTCCACCATCTCCAACGGCGACGCCAAGGTGCACACCGTGGAGCACCTGATGTCGGCCTGCGCCGGCCTGGGGCTGGACAACCTCTACGTGGACATCACCGCCGAGGAGGTGCCCATCCTCGACGGCTCCTCGGCCTCCTTCGTCTTCCTGCTGCAGAGCGCCGGCATCCAGCTGCAGGACGCGCCGCGCCGCTTCCTCAAGGTGCTGCGGCCGGTGGAAGTGCGCGAGGGCGAGGGCGACAACCTCAAGTGGGTGCGCCTGGAGCCCTACGACGGCTACAAGCTGCGCTTCGAGATCGATTTCGACCATCGCGTGGTGAGTTCCACCGGCCAGAGCGTGGAGTTCGACCTGGGCCGCGGCAACTACGCACGCGACATCGCCCGTGCCCGCACCTTCGGCTTCACGCGTGACGTGGAGATGATGCGCGCCAACGGCCTGAGCCTGGGCGGCGGCCTGGACAACGCGATCGTCATGGACGACTACCGCGTGCTCAATGCCGAGGGCCTGCGCTACGACGACGAGTTCGTGAAGCACAAGATGCTGGACGCCATGGGCGACCTGTACCTGCTGGGCAAGCCGATGCTGGCCTCGTACAGCGCCTTCCGGTCCGGCCACGCGCTGAACAACAAGCTGCTGCGCGCCCTGCTGGCGCAGCCGGACAGCTTCGAGATCACCACCTTCGAGGACGAGAAGAAGGCCCCGGCCGGCTTCGCCCGGCTCGCGCCGGCCTGGTAGGGGCCGGGCGCCTGCGAGCTAGCGCGTGCGCGAAGCCCGGTAGCGGCCGGTGGTGCGCTGCGTGAGCTCGACCTGCGAGCCGATGCGTGCCAGCGAGGCGCCCGCGTGCGCGTGCGTGATGGCGATGCCGAGCGCGTCGGCCGCGTCGGGCCCGGGCACCCCGGGGAGCTGCAGCAGGCGCCGCACCATCTCCTGCACCTGCGCCTTGGCGGCGCGGCCATGGCCGGCCACGGCGCGCTTGACCTGCACCGCGGTGTACTCGGCCACCGGCAGCTCGCGCGCCACCAGGGCCGTGAGGCAAGCCCCGCGGGCCTGACCGAGCAGCAGGGTGGACTGCGGGTTGACGTTGACGAACACGATCTCCAGGGCCGCCTCGTCGGCCTGCCAGCGCGCCTGCAGCTCGCCGATGCCGTCGAACAGGATCTTCAGCCGCGCCGGCAGGTTGCCGCGGTCGGCGGCGGCGGTGCGTATGGTGCCGCTGGCGACGTAGTGCAGCCGGCTGCCGTCCACGTCCACCACGCCGAAGCCGGTGACCTGCAGGCCGGGGTCGATGCCGAGGATGCGCATGGGAGGGATCCTAGACGCCGAAGTACCAGCGCACCGAATGGAAGAAGATGGGCGCGGCGAAGCACAGGGCGTCGACCCGGTCCAGCAGCCCGTGGGCGCCGGTGACGTTGCTGCCCCGGCCCCAGGTGGCGACGCCACGGTCGCGCTTGAGCGCCTTCATGACCAGGTGCCCCAGCGAGCCGGACACGCAGGCGATGAAGGCCATGGCCACCGCCTGGCCGGGCTTGAAGGGCGTGATGCCCGCCAGCAGGCCGCCCACCAGGCTGCCCAGCAGCGTGGCCAGCAGCCAGCTGGAGACGTTGAAGCTGCTGCTCACGCCGGGGATGCTGGGCGCGCGCCGCATCCGCCGCGCCAGCAGGTGCTGGGTCACCATGCAGCCCTGCACCACGAACACCAGGAAGAAGACCAGGAAGGCGCCCTTGCCCTCGTAGCCGCGGAAGCCCAGGAGCAGCAGCGCCGGCACGTGGCTCATGCCGTACACGCAGACCATGATGCCCCACTGCAGCTTGGCGTTGCGCTCCAGGAAGCGCTGCGTGTCGCCGGCCAGGGCGCTGGCCAGCGGCAGCGCCAGGAACACGTACACCGGGATGAACACGGTGAACAGGTCGAAGTGGCGCGAGCCGACCAGCCAGAACTGCACCGGCAGCACGACGAAAAAGGCCAGCACCAGGCTGCGGTGGTCGGCCCGCCGCGTGGGCGAGAGCGTGATGAACTCGCGCAGCGCGAAGAAGGAGATGAAGGTGAACAGCACCGTGGCGAAGGCGTCCCCGGCGGCCCAGGCCAGCCAGAAGGTGACCACCATCAGCCAGGAGCGCGAGAGCAGGTCGCGCAGGTCGCCCAGCTCGGCCTGCCAGCGCGGGTCGGCGGCGCGGCCGCGCTCGCGCAGGGACGCCATCACGGCCGCGATGCTGGCCAGCACCAGCAGGCCGAACACCAGGATGAACAGGGCCGCCACCTGCTGGGCCGGGGTGAGGCTGCGCAGGAACTGGTTCATGCGTCGCGCAGCGCGATCACCGCTTCGCGGGCGCGCGCCAGGAAGGCATGCCGGTCCTCGTCCGGCGCGAGCTGCAGGGGCGCGCCGAAGGTCACCGAGCACAGGATGGGCACGGGCACGACCTCGCCCTTGGGCATCACGCGCTGGATGTTGGCGATCCAGGCCGGCACCAGCACCACCTGCGGGAAGCGCAGCGCCAGGTTGTAGAGGCCGGCCTTGAAGGCCTGGGGCTCCTCGGCGTTGCCGCGCGTGCCCTCGGGGAAGAGGATCAGCGAGTCGCCGCGCTCCAGCGCCTCCACCAGCGGCAGCAGCGGGTCCTCGCCCTCGCGCCGCTCGCGGTCCACGTAGACCGCGTTGAAGACCGCGCTGGTGATCCAGCGGCGCAGCGGGGATTTCGTCCAGTAGTCGCGCGCCGCGATCGGCCGGGTGATGGCGCGCAGGTCCTCGGGCAGCGCGGCCCAGATCATGACCAGGTCGCCGTGGCTCTGGTGGTTGGCGAAGTAGATGCGCTGCTCGGCCTTGGGCGGGCAGCCCAGCCAGCGCGCCTGGGCGCCGGTGAGCACCCGCACCAGCCCGAGCAGGAACAGGCTGGCCAGGCGCGCGGGCAGGCGCTTCATGGCAGTTCCGCGCCGCCCATGCGGCCCACGATCACGTTGGCCCGGCTGGCCAGGTAGCCCGAGTTGGGCACCTTCTCGAAGTACTTGGGCCGCGGCAGCATCACCGCGAGGCGTGCTGCCTCCCAGGCCGTGAGCTGGCTGGCGCTCTTGCGGAAGTAGTGGCGCGCGGCGGCCTCGGCGCCGAACACGCCTTCACCCCATTCGACGCTGTTCAGGTAGATCTCCAGGATGCGCTCCTTGGAGAGCATGCGCTCCAGGGCGAAGGTGAGCACGATCTCCTGGCCCTTGCGCAGCAGCGTGCGCTCGCCCGAGAGCAGCAGGTTCTTGGCCAGCTGCTGGGTGATGGTGGAGCCGCCGACGATCTTGGGCGGCCGCGTCGGCGCGCCCGGCCGGGTGCGGGCCTGCTGTTTCGCCGCCCGCTCCTGGGCCTGCTCGTTCTTCTGCCAGGCCTTCTCCAGCGCCTCCCAGTCCACGCCGTCGTGATTGACGAAACTGTCGTCCTCCGAGGCGATCACGGCGCGCTTGAGGTTGTCCGAGATGCGCTCGTAGGGCACCCACTGCTGCGACCAGCGCAGCCGGCCGCTGGTGTGGGCGATGCGCCAGGCTTCCGAGCGCTGGAAGGTGGTGGACTGCGGGGCCAGCGTCGCCGCGAGCGCGATGCGGGCGATGAAGAAGACCTC
Source organism: Ramlibacter aquaticus (assembly GCF_015159745.1). Lineage (GTDB taxonomy): Bacteria > Pseudomonadota > Gammaproteobacteria > Burkholderiales > Burkholderiaceae_C > Ramlibacter > Ramlibacter aquaticus. The sequence continues at coordinate 31,979 of NZ_JADDOJ010000024.1, forward strand.
CAGCAGCGCGCCGGCCAGCAGCGCGAGCAGCAGCCAGCGCCCCAGGGCCCTCATGCCAGCGTGGCCCGCAGCTCGGCGAGCACCTGGGCCGAAGGCGGCCGCACGCCGCGCCAGAACAGGAAGGCCTCGGCCGCCTGCTCCACCAGCATGCCCAGGCCGTCGCGCGCCACCGCGCCCCGGCTGTGCGCCCAGGCCAGGAAGGGCTGGGCGGCGGGGCCGTACATCAGGTCCACCGCCAGCGCGCCCGGGCGCAGGGCGCCGTCCGGCACGGGGATGCCGGCGCCCGCCAGGCTGGCGGCCGTGGCGTTGATGACCACGTCGAAGGCACCCGTGATGCCGTCCAGCCCGCAGGCGTGCAGCTGCACGCCGTGGCGCCGTGCCAGGGGCTGGTGCCGTTCCACCAGCAGGGCGGCCTTGCCAGCGCCGCGGTTGGCCACCAGGACCCGCGCCGGGCCGACCTCCAGCAGGGGGCCCAGCACCCCGGCGCCGGCGCCTCCGGCGCCCACCAGCAGCAGCGTGCGGCCGGCCAGCGGGGCCTGCGCGTTGACCTGGATGTCGCGCACCAGGCCGACGCCGTCGGTGTTCTCGGCCCGCACCTCGTCGCCCTCGAAGCGCAGGCAGTTGGCCGCTTCGGCCAGCTTCACACGCTCGCTGGCGTGCGTCGCGAGCGCGGGCACCTCGAACTTGAAGGGCACGGTCACGTTGCAGCCGCGGCCGCCCTCCTCACGGAAGGCGCGCACGCCCTCGGCGAAGCCGTCCAGCGGGACCAGGCGGCGGGTGTATTCGATCTCTTGCCCGGTGAGGGCGGCGAAGCGGGCATGGATCCACGGCGATTTGCTGTGTTCCACGGGGTTGCCCATGACGCAGTAACGGTCCATGTGGTGTCGCGGGCCCGGTCAGTGCTCGGAGAGCCGGGTTTCCAGCGTGTTGTCGCGTGCGAAGGTGAAGGTCTGGATGAAGGCCAGGCGGTTGTAGCCGTTGCGCGCCAGCCGCGCCTGCACCTTGGGCGGCACCGGGCCGAAGGGGCCGGCGCTGCGGGCGATGGCCTGGGCGCGACGGTCCAGCGCCGGGATGCCGGAGGAACGCTCGACCACGGTCTCGGTCACTTCGCCGGCGAAGGACACCGTCACCTGCAGCACCAGCTGGCCGTACAGGCGGTGGCCGTTGGCCTCGGGGAAGTTGCGCGTGCCCTTGTCCTCGATGCGGCGGCGCAGGACGTCGTAATAGATCGCGAACACTTCCTCGCGCGTGGAGGGCGTCACGTAGCGCTTGCGCGGCTTGGCGTTCTCTTCCTGGATGCGGCGCTCGATCTCGGCGATCAGGCGCAGCTGCTGGCGGCGCTTCTCCTCGAAGGCGGCGCGCTCGGCCGGGCTGTTCACGGCCAGCTCGGGCGGGCGCATGGCCAGCACCTGCTCGCGCTTTTGCGCCAGCAGCACGGTCTGCTGCTGCAGGAGCTGCTGCTCGGCCTGGCGCTGCACGTCCTCGGCGGCGTCGCCGGCCCGGTTCTGGGCCGACGGCGGCAGGGGCGAGGTGGCACGGCCGCTGGCGGCGTCGCCACCGCCGGCCAGCGAGGCCTGGGCGATCGCCTGCGCCTTGTCGGCACGCTCGTTGGCGTGCGCGTTCACCAGGATCACCTCGAGCGGAGTGTCCTCGAACACGCGGTTGAAACCCTGGGGGTCGACGAAGCGGACCACCAGCAGCGCCGCATGCACGGCGATGGAGATCCCGAGTGCGACCTGCAGGGTGCTGAACGAACGCAGCTTCACGAAGCCGTATTGTCGGGCATGGCGGCGCCGCTGTCGCCGCTTTCCTCCACGTCGACCGCGATGGCGATCGGGCCGGCCACGGCCTCCTCCTCGCCCTCGTCCTCGCCGCCCATGTCCTCGGGCGGCGCGTCGATGTGGGCCGTCACGGTGCCGCGCACGTCCAGCGTGAGCAGGTCCACCTCGCCCAGCTTCACCCGCACCCGGGCGCCGCGCGGCAGCTGCTCGCCCCCCATCACCGGCAGCACCAGCGGCAGGGTGTCGGCGCGCACCAGGCCCTCGCGGAACATCGCGCCCTCGAGCTCGGTGAGGCCTTCCTGCTGCAGGTAGCGCAGGGTCCAGAAGCGCTCCATGGTCGCCTGGTGGCCGTTGTAGGCGGAATACGCCGCGTCGAAGCCGGAAATGATGGAGAACAGTTCCGCGTCCTTGGGCTTGAAGGGCGCCGCCAGGGCGGCGGTGCGGCCGTGGCGGCAGGCCGCGATCACCTGCCACTGGTTGACCAGGTCGGTGTAGCGGCGCAGCGGGGAGGTGGTCCAGGCGTAGCACTTCACGCCGATGCCGGCGTGCGGCTGCGCCTTGGTGCCCATGCGCACCTTCACGCCCGGCGCCAGGCTGGCCTGGCTGCGGTAGATGCCGGGCACGCCCAGCTCGGCCAGCCAGGCGCCCCAGGTGCTGTTGGCCAGGATCATGGCCTCGGCCACGATCAGGTCCAGCGGCGCGCCACGCTTGCGCACCGTGATCTCCACCGTCTCGTCGCCGCTGGGCACCTGGCCGTCGGCGCCGGCGAGGCGGAAGTTGTAATCGGGGCGGTTGAAGGTCTCCGGCTTGCCGCGCACGACTTCGCGCTGCGCCTTCAGGTGGCGTGCCAGGCGGTGCAGGAAGCCCAGCGCCGGCCGGATGCCGGTCAGCGCCGGATGCCCGTCCGGGCCTTCGCCGCCCAGCCAGGGCTCGCTCACGATGGTGTCCAGCTGGTCGTGGCGCAGGTTGTGGCGGATCGGCACGCGCTCCAGCCGCGTCTCGCTGCCGCGGATCTCCAGCGTGGCTTCGTCCAGGGTCACGTACAGCGAGACGGCCGGGCACTCGCGCCCGTCCTGCAGGGTGTAGGCCTGCACCACCTCGTCGGGCAGCATGGTGACCTTGTAGCCGGGCATGTAGACCGTGGACAGGCGCTGCCGCGCGAGCTGGTCCAGCGGGGTGCCGGGCGCGATGGCCAGGCCGGGCGCGGCGATGTGGATGCCCACCACCACCTGGCCGCTGCCCAGCCCCTGCACCGAGAGCGCGTCGTCGATCTCGGTGGTGCTGGAGTCGTCGATGGAGAAGGCGTCCACCGCCGTCGCCACCGGCAGCTCGTCGCGGATCGCCGGTGCCTGCAGCGCGGGAAAGCCCGTGCCCTTGGGAAAGTTCTCGAACAGGAAGCGCTGCCAGTGGAACTGGTAGGGCGAGGTGATCGCACCCGCGGCCTTGAGCAGGTCCAGCGGCGCGGTGTGCGTGGCGCGCGAGGCCTCGACCACGGCCTTGTACTCGGGCGCGTTCTTGTCCGGCTTGAAGAGGATGCGGAACAGCTGCTCGCGCACCGGCGCCGGACAGCGGCCCTGCGCCAGCTCACCCGCCCATTCGCTGATCATGGCCAGCAGCTGCTTCTTCTTCTCGATCGCCGCCAGGGCCTGTTGCACGATCTCGGCCGGCGCCTTGCGAAAGCGCCCCTTACCGGCGCGGCGGAAGTAGTGCGGCGCCTCGAACAGGCGCAGCAGCATGGCGGCCTGCTCCTGCAGGCTGGCGCTGGCGCTGAAGTAGTCGCGCGCCAGCTCGGCGAAGCCGAACTCCTGCTCCGGAGCGAACTCCCAGGCCAGTTCCAGTTCGATGCCTTCGGCCAGCGCCTGCGCCTGGGCCATGAACTCGGCCGGCGAGGGCTTCTCGAAACGCAGCAGCAGGTGCGCGGCCTTGACCTTCACCCGCTTGCCGCTGGCGACCTCCACCTGGGCGGAAGCCTCGGCTTCGGCGATGACGCGGCCGGCGTGGAATTTCCCGGCTTCTTCGAACAGGACAAACATGGCCGGGATTGTCCCATGCGGCCCAGGCCGGCCCGCCGTGGCCGGGCAGGGCCTCAGCCCAGGCCGAAGAAGTCCATCACCCCGGCGATGTGGCGCTCGAAATCCGAGAGCGCGTGGTCGCTGCCGGGCAGGATGCACAGCTGGGCGCCGGCATAGCGTGCCGCCATTTCGCGCCAGTCCAGCAGTTCGTCGCCCTGGGCGATGAGCGCGAAATAATTCCGCGGCTGGGCCAGCCGGGGTGGGTGCATGGCCCGCAGCTCGTCCACGAACTGCGGCTGGAAGTAGAAGCGCTGCGTGGGGTCGTGCCAGGCCGTCTGCTCGCCGATGTGGCGCGCCAGGTCGCGCGCCGGTTCCACCGCCGGGTTCAGCACCGCGCAGCGCGCGCCACGCGCCTCGGCCACGCAGGTGGCGTAGAAGCCGCCCAGCGAGGAGCCGATCACGCCCTGGGTGCCTGACGGCCAGTCCTGCGTGCCTTCCAGCAGCAGCGCCAGGGCCTCGCGCGGCGAGGGTGGCAGCTGGGGGCACCACCAGTGCACGCCCGGATGCCGCGCCGCAACCCAGGCCGCCACCTGGCGCGCCTTGGCCGACTGCGGCGAGGAACGGAAGCCGTGCAGGTAGAGCAGGTGGGTGGTGCGGGCGCCAGGCAGGTCCATGGCCGCATGCTACTTCCCCCAAATGGGGGCTACTTCACAGGCCGGCCGGGGTGGCCCCCGCAGCCCTGGGGGCGGCCCAATACTGCGGCCTGTGTTCTCCCTGCTCGTCTGCGATCCCCACTTCCCGGCCCGCGCCGCAGTCCGCCTGATGGCGCGCCAGGCCCTGCCCACCTGCGCGGTCGACGAGGTGGGCGACCTTCCCGCCCTGCTGGCCGCCCTGGGCAGCGGGCGGCCCTACGCGCTGCTCTGCCTGGAGCCGGGCCTGGCCCCACTGGGTGCCGCCGCGCTGGTCGCCCAGGTGCGCGCACTGCGCCCCGACGTGCCGGTGCTGCTGCTGGCGGCGGACGAAAGCCCGGCCGTGGCGGCGGCGGCCCTGCAGGCGGGCGCGCTGGCCTACCTGCGCAAGAGCGGCCCCGAGGAGGCGCTGTTCCTGGCCCTGCGCGATGCCATGGCGGGCCGCAGCCACCTGGCCGTGGGCCGGCGCGACGCGGCCCCCCGCGCCCGGGCGCCGCTGGGCATGTCGCCGCGCCAGGCCGAGGTGCTGCGCTGCCTCATGCGCGGCCTCACGGCCAAGCAGATCGCGCGGGCCCTGGGCATCTCGGAAGGCACGGTCAAGACGCACACGGTGGCGGTCTTCCAGGCCCTCAACGTCAACTCGCGCACCCAGGCCGTGGTCGAGGCCTACCGCAGGGGCATCCCGGCGGAATCCTGAGCCTGCAGCGGCCCCACCGGCTGCGCCAGCGCATCGCGCACCCGGGCCCGCAGCCGGCCCGGCGAGAGCGGCTTGTAGCCCACCGGAACGCCCAGCGCCGCCGCGCGGGACACCACCTGGGCGTCCAGGTCGCCGGTGACCAGCAGGGCGCGCAGCCCCGGCCAGCGCTGGCGCAGCCGCTCCACGGCCTGCAGCCCGTCCATGCCGCCCTCGATGTGCAGGTCGGTCACCAGCAGGTCCGGCGCGCCGCCCTCCCGCAGCGCCAGCGCCTCGGCCTGCGCCGCGTCGGGTGCGACCCGCACATCGAAGCCCCACTGCCGCATCAGCGCGGCCGAGGCCGCCAGGGACTCCGCATCGTCGTCCAGCAGCAGCACCCGCTGGTGCTGCGCAGTCCCCAGGGGCGCGGCGCGGCCTGGCGGGGCCTCGGTCTGCGCGTCGCACAGCGGCAGCTCGACGCCGAAGCAGCTGCCCACGCCCAGGTCCGAGCTCACGTGCAGCGGGTGCGAGAGCAGGGTCGCTGCGCGCTGCACGATGGGCAGGCCGATGCCCAGGCCTTCCTCGACCTTGCTGTCCAGGCGCACGAATTCGCCGAACACCTCGGGCAGCCGGTCGGCGGGAATGCCGGGGCCCGTGTCGCGCACCTCCAGCACGACCCGGCCCGGCGCCAGCGGGCGCACGGCCACCGTGACGCCGCCGCTGCGGGTGTAGCGCACGGCATTGGAGACCAGGTTCAAGAGGATGCGCCGCAGCAGGTGGCGGTCGCTGCGCACCCATAGGCCGCAGGGCAGGGTCTGCAGGCGCAGGCCCTTCTGGGCCGCCAGGGCCGAGAACTGCAGCTGCGCGTCGTGCACCAGGTCGTCCAGCGAGAGCGGGGCCTGCTGCGGCTCGTAATTGCGGCCTTCCAGGCGCGTCAGGTCCATCAGCGTGCCCAGCATGTCGGTGAGCGACCCGCTGCAACGGCGTATGCCGTCGAGCTTGTGTTCGCGCTCCAGGGCATCGGGCGCGCCGGCGGCCAGCTCCGCCAGCAGCCCCAGGGCATGCGCGGGCTGGCGCAGGTCGTGGCAGGCGGCGGCCAGCAGGCGGGTGCGCGAATCGTGCACCGCCTGCAGGGCGCGGTTCTGCTGCTCGACCTCGGCGCCCAGGCGCTGCAGGGTGCGCTTCTGGCGCGCCTGCCGCACCGCCAGCAGGCCGAAGCCCAGCGCGGCCAGGAAGGCCGCGGCCAGGCCGAGGCTGAGCAGCTGGCGGCCCGTTTCCTGCGTGGCCTGCTGCGCGCGCAGGAACTCGTTCTCGCGTTCGCGGATGCGGGCGTCGAAGCGGGCCTCCAGGAACTGGGCCTGCCGCGAGGCGGCCTGGCGCAGGTTCTGGTCGGCCAGCTCGCGCGCCCGCGTCGCCGCGGCATAGGCCGGCTGCCATTGGCCCAGCGCCGCCGCCACCTGCGATCGCAGCAGTTCCAGGTCCTCCTGGCCGCGGGCCCAGCCCTTGAGCGGGCCGGCCATGAGCTGCTCGCTGCGGGCCAGCCAGGCCATGGCCTCGCGCGGCTGGGCTTTCTGGGCGTAGGCCAGCGCGAGCAGGCCGTAGGCGCCGTTGCGGAATTCGGGCTCCTCCACGTGCGGCAGGGCCTCGCGCGAAGCGGCGATGGCTTCGTCCGGCTGGTTCGCGGCCAGCAGGGCCCGGGCCAGCGCCAGGCGGAAGACCGCGGCCGGCTCGCGCGGCCCCATGGTGCGCAGTGCCAGTGCCAGGCCCTGCCGCGCCGTTTCCACCGCCAGGGCCGGGTTGGACAGGCGCAGCAGCTGGACGATGCGGTAGTTGGCCTGGATCCCGAAATAGGGGTAGCGCTCCGGCGGCGCGAGCTCGAGCGCATGGCGCACCCACTGGATGCGCCGGTTGCGGCTGTCGGGGTCGGACTGCAGCCACTCGGCGCTGCCGGCCATGGCCAGCAGGAGGTTGGCCCGGTGCAGGTCGTCGACCGCGCTGTCCAGGGCCTGCTGGTACACGGCCAGGCTGCCGGCCAGGTCGCCGCGCAGGGAGGCGACGAAGCCCCGGCTCTGCAGCGTTTCCACCGTGCGCGCCGGGTCGCCCAGCTGCCGCACCAGCCCTTCCTGCTCGGCGACCACGGCGTCCGCGCGGTCCAGGTCGAGCCGGGCCAGGGCCAGGTTGGCCTGCACGTCCAGGATGTCGAACAGCAGGCGGCTGTCGCCGCTGGCCCGCACGGCCGCCAGCGTGGCGTCGGCTTGGGGGCCCAGTTCGCCCGGCTCGTACTCGGGCCCCGCGGCCTTCGCGGCCCACAGCGAGGAGGCGGCCCGCACGCGGCCGTGCAGGTCGCCCGCCGCGAGCGCGGCGGCGTAGCGGCTGGTGGATTCCCGCGCCAGGGCCGGCGCGTCCGCATAGGCCCGCTGCAGCACCTGCATGCGCCAGGCTCGCCACTCGGCGTCCACCATGGGCGCCGGCTCGGCCGCATGGGCCAGCAGCCAGGCGCCGGCCGCGGTGCAGGCGGCCAGCCGTGCGGCATGGCGCAGGACGCAGGAGATGCTGGGCATGGAGCCTCCGGGCAGTGCTCATCAGTGTAGCGCCGGGCCCAGGCGCAACCTGCCCGCCGCCCTCCCGGCGCGTGCAGGCTGGCCGCTCGCGCGGCCCGACCCCCGGCCCGCCTCGGGCAAGCGGCCGCCCCGGGGCCGGGGGCGGATAATCCGCCCATGTCTGCAGTCATCGACAAGCCGCCGCTCTGGCAGCGGCTGGCTCCCATGGTCAGCGGTTTCGACGGACCGCTCGCCTTCGCCATCTTCCTGCTGGCCTGCGCGGGCCTGCTCACCATGTATTCCTCGGGCTACGACCACGGCACCCGCTTCGCCGACCACAGCCGCAACATGGTGCTGGCCGGCGTGATCCTGTTCGTGGTGGCCCAGGTGCCGCCGCAGCGCCTGATGAGCCTGGCGGTGCCGCTGTACACGCTGGGCGTGGCGCTGCTGATCGCGGTCGCCGTCTTCGGCGTGACCAAGAAGGGCGCGCGGCGCTGGCTCAACATCGGCGTCGTCATCCAGCCGAGCGAGATCCTCAAGATCGCCATGCCGCTGATGCTGGCCTGGTGGTTCCAGAAGCGCGAGGGCCAGTTGCGGCCGCTCGATTTCGTGGTGGCGGGGGTGCTGCTGGCGGTGCCGGTGGGCCTGATCGTCAAGCAGCCCGACCTGGGCACCGCGATCCTGGTGCTGGCCGCGGGCATGTCGGTGATCTTCTTCGCCGGCCTGTCCTGGAAGCTGATCGTGCCGCCGGTGGTGATCGGGCTCACGGCCGCGGTGCTGCTGGTGGCCTTCGAAGGCCGCCTGTGCGCCGACGGCGTGCGCTGGCCGGTGCTGCACGACTACCAGCAGCAGCGCATCTGCACCCTGCTGGACCCCGGCAAGGACCCGCTGGGCAAGGGCTTCCACATCATCCAGGGCATGATCGCCATCGGCTCCGGCGGCGTGCTGGGCAAGGGCTTCATGCAGGGCACGCAGACCCACCTGGAGTTCATCCCCGAGCGCACCACCGACTTCATCTTCGCCGCCTTCTCCGAGGAGTTCGGCCTGGTCGGCACCCTGTGCCTGATCGGCGGCTTCAGCTTCCTGCTGCTGCGCGGGCTGGCCATCGCCCTGGAGGCCTCCAGCCTGTTCGCGCGGCTGCTCGCCGGGTCCATCACCATGATCTTCTTCACCTACGCCTTCGTGAACATGGGCATGGTCACCGGCATCCTGCCCGTGGTCGGCGTGCCGCTGCCCTTCATCAGCTACGGGGGCACCGCGATGGCGACCCTGGGCATGGGCCTGGGCATGCTGATGTCCATCGCCAAGACCAAGCGGCTGGTGCAGACATGAACGCGCCGGCGCTGCCATCGGCCGGCGTCGGCATCGTCGGCACCGGCAACATGGGCGGCGCGATGGCGCGCCGGCTGCTCGCCCTGGGCTGGACGGTGCGGGCCTGCGACATCGACGCCCCCAAGGTGCAGGCCCTGGCCGCCGCGGGCGCGCGGCCGGCGCCCCGCCCGGCGGACGCGGCGGCCGGCAGCGCCGCCCTCATCGTCTGCGTCGTCGACGCCGGCCAGGCGCGCGAGGTGCTGTTCGGCCCGGACGGCGCGGCGGCGGCGCTGGCGGCCGGCACGCCGGTGCTGCTGTGCCCCACCATCGCCCCCGAGGACGTGGAGGACATCGCCGAGCGCCTGCGCGTCCTGGGCCTGGCGCCCGTGGACGCGCCCATGTCGGGCGGCCCGCAGCGCGCCCTGGAAGGCCGCATGAGCCTGATGGTGGCCTGCGCCGACGCCGACTTCGAGCGCGCGGCGCCACTGCTGCAGGCCCTGAGCGGCCAGGTGTTCCGCATCGGCACCCGGGTGGGCGACGGCGCCCGCACCAAGCTCGTCAACAACCTGCTGGCCGGCATCAACCTGGTGGGCGCGGCCGAGGCCATCGCCCTGGCGCGGCGCCTGGGCCTGAACGCCTCGGCCACCCTGGACGTGATCGAGAAGTCCAGCGGCCAGAGCTGGGCCGGCACCGACCGCATGCGCCGCGCCATCGCCGGCGAGACCACGCCGCTGGCCCACATGACCCTGCTGGCCAAGGACACGGGCCTGGCCATGGCGGCGGCGCACCGTGCCGGCTTCGAGGGCCCGCTGGGCGCCCACGCGCGGGACACCTTCGCGGCGGCCCTGGCGGCGGGCTTGGCGGAGGCCGACGACAGCGCCCTGCTGCCCTGGCTGGAGGGCCGCGCCGGCTGAGCCGCCACGGCCGGCGGCGGCCCCCCGGGGCCTGCGCCGCCCATGGATGAGCAGGGTGGGGCGGTGCTGCCCTGCTGCGCCTTGCGGCCCGGGCCCCTAGAATGGCCCGATGATTTCCCGCGAACCCACCCTCGAGCGCCTCGCCACCGCCCAGCGACTGCTGCTTGAGCCTTTCGGCCTCGACGAAACCCATCTGCAGCGCGCGCTCGGCGAGATCGCCACGCACCGCGTGGACGACGCCGACCTCTACTTCCAGTACACCCGCAGCGAGGGCTGGAGCCTGGAGGAGGGCATCGTCAAGACCGGCAGCTTCAGCATCGACCAGGGCGTGGGCGTGCGCGCCGTGAGCGGCGAGAAGACCGCCTTCGCCTATTCCGACGACATCTCCGAGGCCTCGCTGCTGGACGCCGCGCGCACCGTGCGCACCATCGCGGCGGGCACCGGCCGCGGCAAGGCCAAGGTCGGCCCGCGCAAGGTCGCGGGCAGCCGGGCGCTCTACGGCTGGCTGGACCCCATCGCCTCGCTGGACAGCACGGCCAAGGTGCAGCTGCTGGAGCGCACCGAGAAGATGGCCCGCGCCCGCGACCCGCGCGTGGTGCAGGTGATGGCCGGCCTGGCGAGCGAGTACGACGTGGTGCTGGTGGCGCGTGCCGACGGCACCCTGGCCGCCGACGTGCGGCCGCTGGTGCGTCTTTCGGTCACCGTGATCGCCGAGCAGAACGGCCGGCGCGAGATGGGCTTCGGCGGCGGCGGCGGCCGCTTCGGCCTGGCGCACTTCAGCGAGGAGCGCATCTCGGCCTACGTGGACGACGCGGTCAAGGCCGCGCTCACCAACCTGGAATCGCGCCCGGCCCCGGCCGGCGAGATGACCGTGGTCCTGGGCCCGGGCTGGCCCGGCATCCTGCTGCACGAGGCCGTGGGCCACGGGCTGGAGGGTGACTTCAACCGCAAGGGTTCCAGCGCCTTTTCCGGCCGCATCGGCCAGCGCGTGGCGGCCAAGGGCGTGACGGTGCTGGACGACGGCACCATCGCCGACCGCCGCGGCTCGCTGAACGTGGACGACGAGGGCAACGCCAGCCAGCGCAACGTGCTGATCGAGGACGGCATCCTGCGCGCCTATATCCAGGACTCGCTCAACGCCCGCCTGATGGGCGTCAAGCCCACCGGCAACGGCCGTCGCGAGAGCTACGCCCACGTGCCCATGCCGCGCATGACCAACACCTACATGCTGGCCGGCGACAAGGCGCCCGACGAGATCGTGGCCAGCATCAAGAAGGGCCTGTACGCCACCAACTTCGGCGGCGGCCAGGTCGACATCACCTCCGGCAAGTTCGTCTTCTCGGCCAGCGAGGCGTTCTGGGTCGAGAACGGCAAGATCCTCTACCCGGTCAAGGGCGCGACCATCGTCGGCAACGGCCCGGATGCGCTGACCCGCGTGAGCATGATCGGCAACGACATGGCCCTGGACCCGGGCGTGGGCACCTGCGGCAAGGAAGGCCAGAGCGTGCCGGTGGGCGTGGGGCAGCCGACGCTGCGCATCGACGGGCTGACCGTCGGCGGCACCGCCTGAGCCGGGGGACGCGATGTCAGCCAAGCCGCAGACGACGCGACTTCGCATCGACCCCATCACCAACCTGCCGAGCATCAACACCTTCGGCGAGCTGAGCGACTTCCTGCGCAGCGCGGCCTCCGACGAGGACAGCCGCAAGTTCTCCGAGATGATGTCGCAGCTCTCGGTGCACATCGAGGGCATCATCTCCAGCCTGCGGGCCAGCCGCGAGCGCGAGCGCGTGGCGCCCATGCTGGTGGACTTCCTCACGGTGCTGCGCAACCACCGGGCCTTCGTGGTGCACCTGGGGCTGTCCTGGCGGGGGCTGTACGAGTACGCCGCCTACCTGCAGGCGCTCAACAACTTCCGGGTGCTGATCGGCCAGTGGCTGCTGGACGGCGGCACGCAGAGCCGCGAGCTGACCCTCACCGCCGAGGACTTCGAGCTGGTGGCCTGGCGCACGCTGGGCGAGGGCATGCTGCTGATCGACATGTACGAGCAGTGGATCCAGGGCCCGGGCGCCAGCGACGACGGGCCCACCCTGTCCGGCGCGCGCGAGCCGCAGGTGGAGCGGGCGGTGCAGTGGTGGAAAAGGCTGCGCCGCTGAGGCCGCCGGCGCTTGTGCTACATTGATGCCCATGACTTCGGTCCGCGCTTATTTTTTTGGCTTTTTCTGGTTCTCCACGCCCCCGGCGGTTGAGAGACCTGAACGCGGCTGAAGACGACGCGCAAGGAATCCAGAAAAACCGCCGGGGCCCACCCGGCGGTTTTTTTTCGTCCCCATCCCAACCCCGATTCGAGAGGATCCCATGAACGCACGAGCCCAGAACCCCGCCAGCTGGCATGCGCAGCCCGTCGACAAGACCAGCGAGACCGACGACGAACGCATCAAGGACATCACCGTGCTGCCGCCTCCCGAACACCTGATCCGCTTCTTCCCGATCCAGGGCACGCCGGCCGAGAAGCTCATCACCGGCACGCGCCACGCCATCCACCGCATCATGCACGGCGAGGACGACCGCCTGCTGGTCGTGATCGGCCCCTGCTCCATCCACGACCCGGCCGCCGCGCTGGAGTACGCGCGCCGCCTGCGCGACGTGCGCGCCCGGCATGCGGACACGCTGGAGGTGGTGATGCGCGTGTACTTCGAAAAGCCGCGCACCACCGTGGGCTGGAAGGGGCTGATCAACGATCCCTACCTGGACGAGAGCTTCCGCATCGACGAGGGCCTGCGCATCGCGCGCCAGCTGCTGATCGAGATCAACCGCCTGGGCGTGCCGGCGGGCAGCGAGTTCCTGGACGTGATCTCGCCGCAGTACATCGGCGACCTGATCGCCTGGGGCGCCATCGGCGCGCGCACCACCGAAAGCCAGGTGCACCGCGAACTGGCCTCGGGCCTGTCCGCGCCCATCGGCTTCAAGAACGGCACCGACGGCAACATCAAGATCGCCACCGACGCGATCCAGGCCGCCGCCCGTCCGCACCACTTCCTGTCGGTGCACAAGAACGGCCAGGTGGCGATCGTGCAGACCAAGGGCAACCGCGACTGCCACGTCATCCTGCGTGGGGGCAAGGCCCCCAACTACGACGAGGCCAGCATCGCCACGGCCTGCAAGGAACTGGAGGCGGCCAAGCTCAACCCGCGCCTGATGGTGGACTGCAGCCACGCCAACAGCAGCAAGCAGCATGAAAAGCAGCTGGACGTCGCTGCCGAGATCGCCCGCCAGGTGGCCGCCGGTTCGCAGCAGGTCTTCGGCCTGATGGTGGAAAGCCACCTGCAGCCCGGCGCCCAGAAGTTCACCCCGGGCAAGGACGACCCGGCTGCCCTGCAGTACGGCCAGAGCATCACCGACACCTGCCTGGGCTGGGACGATTCCCTGCGCTCGCTGGACCTGCTGGCGGACGCCGTGCGCACCCGCCGCGCGCGCCGCTGAGCGTGCACCGGCGGGGCGCCCTGGCCCCGCCGCGCGAACCCGCGGCGCGGGGCGGGTCCGGCAACGGATGGGCAGCCCGGCTATAGTGCGCGCAGCCCGGCGCGACGCCGGCAAGCACGACAGCGCGGATGACCATCGAATTGCCACTTCTGCGGCTGGGCGCGGCCGGCTTCAATGCCATGCAGCGCGCGCGCATCGCCGATGCCCTGGACGACAGTCCGGGCGAGGCCTCGACCTGGGAGCTCGGCCCCCTGGAGGACGCTGACGCCTGGTGCTTCAACGGTGCCCGCACCGTGAAGCTGCCCGAGGGCCGGGTCCGGGTGGCCCCGGGCCTGGCGGGTGAACGCCCGGTCGAGATGCACCTGCCCGAGGTCGCCCGGCCGCTCGCCTTTTCCGCCCCCATGCCGCGCGGCATGGACGCGCTGCTGCTGTTCGACCTGGACAGCCGCGACAGCCTGCACGCCACCTTGGCGCGTTTCGACGACTGGCTCACGCCGCTGCGGGCGCTGTTCTGCCTGGGGGCCCACATCGCCGAACGCGACAGCCCGCCCGCGCCGGGCGTGTGGGAGATTGCCGCCGGCGAACGGCTGCTGGCGGTGGTGCACATGCACGGCGATGCGGCGGTGCTGCCCGCGATCCGCCCCCAGGACTTCGAGCAGGCGGTGTGGACCCGCTGCCACGGCCCGCGCGAGGCGCCGGCGGGTTTCTGCCGCGCCAGCCTGTCGCAGGTGATGTGGCATTACACGGCGCGCACCCAGCGTGACGTGCTGCCGCACCACTACCGCAGCCGGCCGCTGTACTGGCGGCGCCCGCCGCGGCTGCCCCAGCGCATGCTCTCGGACGAGCACCTGAAGCTGATGCGCACGCTGATCGCCGCGCCGCGCACCTTCGCCGAACTCGACGCGCTCTCCGGCATCGCCCCCGAGAAGCTGGCCCGCCTGCTGGCGGCGCTCTATTTCGTCGGCAGCATTACCTCGAACCCGCGCCGTGCGGCTGCCGCGCAGCCCCGCCATCCCACGGTGCAGGGCGGGCTGCCGGAGGCCAGCGCGCCGGTGCCGCCGTCCACCGGCCCGGGCACCGGCCCGGGCGAACCCGGGGCCCCCGCGGACGACCTCACGGCGCCGGCGGCACTGCGGCCGCGCTGAGCCGGACCGGGCCGCCGGCCCGCCCGGCGCGGCGTCAGGCGTCCAGGGCGGCCAGCAGGCGGCCGTGGATGCCGCCGAAGCCGCCGTTGCTCATGCAGACGATGTGGTCGCCGGGCCGGGCCGCGGCCACCACCTGCGCCACCACGCCGTCCACGTCGCCCGCCACGCGGGCGCGCTCGCCCATGGGCGCCAGCGCGTCGGCCGCGTCCCAGTCCAGGCCGCCGGCATGGCAGAAGGCGAGGTCGGCCGCCTCCAGGCTCCAGGGCAGCTGCGACTTCATCGCCCCCAGCTTCATGGTGTTGCTGCGCGGTTCGAACACCGCCAGGATGCGCGCGTCGCCGACCTTGCGCCGCAGGCCGTCCAGGGTGGTGCGTATGGCCGTGGGGTGGTGGGCGAAATCGTCGTAGACGGCGATCCCGCGCACCGTGCCGCGCAGTTCCATGCGGCGCTTCACGTTGGCGAACTCGCACAAGTCCCGTGCCGCCTCGGCCGGGGCCACGCCCGCGTGTTCGGCGGCGGCGATGCAGGCCAGCGCGTTCAGCTGGTTGTGCACCCCCGTCAGGTCCCAGGCCACGTGGCCGGCCGCCCGGCCCTGGGCCAGCACCTCGAAGTCGTGCGGCTCGCCGCGGGCCTGGAAGTCGCTCACGGCGGCACCGAAGCTGCGCACCTCGCTCCAGCAGCCCATGTGCAGCACGCGCTGCAGGCTCTCCTCCAGCCCGTTGGCGACGATGCGGCCCGAGGCCGGCACCGTGCGCACCAGGTGGTGGAACTGGCGTTCGATGGCGGCCAGGTCGTCGAAGATGTCGGCGTGGTCGAACTCCAGGTTGTTCAGCACCGCGGTGCGCGGCCGGTAGTGCACGAACTTGCTGCGCTTGTCGAAGAAGGCGGTGTCGTACTCGTCGGCCTCGATCACGAAGTGACGGCCACGGCCCAGCCGGGCCGACACCCCGAAGTTCGCCGGCACGCCGCCGACCAGGAAGCCCGGCTCCAGCCCGGCGCGCTCCAGGACCCAGGCCAGCATGGAGGTGGTGGTGGTCTTGCCGTGGGTGCCCGCGACGGCCAGCACGTGGCGGCCGCGCAGCACGTTCTCGGCCAGCCACTGCGGGCCGCTGGTGTAGTTGGCGCCCGCGTCCAGGATGGCTTCCATGAGCGGGTAGCGCGGCTGGCCGTCCGCGCCGCGGGCGCGCGAGACCACGTTGCCGACCACGAACACGTCGGGCGCGAACTGGAGCTGGTCGGCGCCGTAGCCCTCGACCAGGTCGATGCCGAGCGCACGCAGCTGGTCGCTCATGGGCGGGTAGACGCCCGCGTCGCAGCCCGTCACGCGGTGGCCCGCCTCGCGGGCCAGGGCCGCCACGCCACCCATGAAGGTGCCGCAGATGCCGAGGATGTGGATGTGCATGGCTC
>NZ_JADDOJ010000025.1 GCF_015159745.1 Ramlibacter aquaticus
GAGCTACAAGGAGCAGCGCGAGCTGGAGGCCCTGCCCGCACGCATCGAAGCCCTGGAGACCGAGCAGAAGACGCTGCAGGCGCGCCTGGCGGACGGCACGCTCTACGCCAGCG
The DNA here is from genome assembly GCF_015159745.1 of Ramlibacter aquaticus. GTDB lineage: Bacteria > Pseudomonadota > Gammaproteobacteria > Burkholderiales > Burkholderiaceae_C > Ramlibacter > Ramlibacter aquaticus. Next base: position 114 of record NZ_JADDOJ010000025.1, read on the forward strand.
ACGGCGCGCTCGCGGCCCAGTTCGCCGCCCGCAACGCCGCCATCGAGGACGAACTGATGGCCGCCCTGGAGCGCTGGGAAGCGCTGGGCGGCAGCTGAGCCGGCGGCGTCCGTCGCCGCCGTCCTTCAGCCAGGCGAGCCCGCGGCCGACCTGGGTCGGCCCCACGGCCGGGCCAGCGCCCGTAGAGTCGTGGCATGCCCCGGCTCGGCCTTTCGAACTGGTTCCTCGCCGCCTGCCTCGCGCTGCTCTGCGGCGCTTGTGCCAGCCTGCCGCCCCCGGCGCCGCACGCGGCCGAAACGGCCTGGGCCAGCCCCCAGGCGACCGCGCTGGGCCAATGGGTGGCGCGGCGCCGTGCGGCCGACCCCAGCCCGCGTGACAGCGGCTTCCTGCTGCTGGGCGCCGAGCATGCGGCCTTCGCAGCGCGGCTGGCACTGGTGCAGCAGGCCCAGCGCACCCTGGACCTGCAGTACTACGCCATCCATGCCGACGCCACCACCGAGGTGCTGCTGGAGGCGCTGCGCGGCGCGGCCCGGCGCGGCGTGCGCGTGCGCATCCTGCTGGACGACTTCAACACCGTGGGCCGCGACGCCCAGGTGCTGCGCCTGGCCTTCGAGCCGAACGTGCAGCTGCGCCTGTTCAATCCGCTGCCGGGCTCGCGCGACTCGCTGGTCGGCCGGCTGCTGATGTCGCTGCGCGACCTGCCGCTGGCCGGCAAGCGCATGCACAACAAGCTCTTCATCGCCGACAACGCGGCCGCGGTGGCCGGCGGGCGCAACCTGGGCGACGCCTACTTCGGCGCCGACGGCAAGAGCAACTTCGTCGACCTGGACGTGCTCGCCGCGGGCGGGGTGGTGCGCGACCTGTCGGCCAGCTTCGACCGCTACTGGAACGACGAGCTGGCCTACCCGGTGCAGTCCCTGATCAGCCGCGCCGACCTGGAAACCTTGCGGCGCGAGGCCGCCTCAGCCGCCGCGCCCGCGGACAGGCCCCGGCCGGCGGGCGAGTCGCTGCCCCAGGCCGCAGCGCCGCAGGCGGCCCGCCCGGCCGCCTCCGCCGCCGTCCTGCAGGTGGCGGCCAGCGTGCTGCCCGGCATGACGCGCACCGCCGTGGTCTCGGCGCGCATGCCGCCGCTGGACCTGGACAGCGTGCCGCTCACCTGGGCCCCGGCCGCCGTGCTGGCCGACGCGCCCGGCAAGATCGGGCCCGACGATGACGAGGCGAACGCCGGCGACACCGTGGTCGACGGCCTGCTGCAGCTGATGGGCCAGGCCCGCCAGGACGTGCTGGTGGTCACGCCCTACTTCATCCCCGGCCGCTCCGTCATGCAGACCTTCGCCGACCTGCGGGCGCGCGGCGTGCGCGTGCGGGTGCTGACGAACTCGCTGGCCTCCAACGACGCGATCGCCGCCCACGCGGGCTATGCGCGCCACCGCGCGGCCCTGCTGGCGCTGGGCGTCGAGCTCTACGAGATGCGGGCCGCGCCCGGCGAGGCCGGGGTGAGCCTGGGCGGCTCGGCGCGCGGCGGGCTGGGCTCCGCCGGGGGCGGTTCCAAGAGCGGCGCGCCGCATGCCAGCCTGCACTCCAAGGCCCTGGTGGTGGACGGCCGCAGCGTGGTGATCGGCTCCATGAACCTGGACCTGCGTTCGCAGCGCAAGAACAGCGAGGTCGCCCTGCTGGTGCGCAGCGCGGTGCTGGCCCGCGGCGTGCAGTCGCGGGTCGAGGGCGTGCTCGCCAGCAACGCCTACCGCGTGCTGGCCACGCCCGGCGGCCTGCTGTGGAAGGCCCCGCCGGGCGCGGCCTTCGGCGACAGCCGCGAGGAACCGCTGGCCGGTGCGCGGCTGCGGGCGCTGGCGGCCCTGGTCGCCCCATTCGCCCCGGACGAGCTGCTGTAGGCGCCGCCTCAGGCCATGCTGCGCACGGTGCGGGCGTAGACCTTCCAGAACGCCGCGTCCTGGGTGGTGGCGAAGTTGATGCGCATCAGCGTCGACGGCTTGCGCTCGGCGTGGAAGAGCGAGCCCGGCGCCAGCAGGTAGCCCTCGTCCAGCAGGCGCTGGGCCAGCGCGTCGGTGTCCACCCCGGTGTCCACCCAGCCGAACATGCCGGCCGGCTCGGCGGCGAAGCGGCAGCCGGCCTGCAGCGCCAGCTTGACGCTGCGGCTGCGCGCGGCGTCCAGGCGGGTGCGTATGCGCTCCGAATGCCGGCGCAGCTGGCCCTGCTCCATGCACAGCGCCAGCGCCTTCTCCAGCAGCGCCGGCGTGGTCAGGGTGGCCAGCAGCTTGGTGTCCAGCAGCTTCTCGATCAGCGAGGGGTGGGCCGCGAGGAAACCCACCCGCCAGTTGGGCGCCAGGATCTTGGCGAAGCCGCCCACGTGGATGGTGCGCTGCAGCCCGTCCAGCGCGCACAGCCGCGGCGCGTGCGTGGGCGCGATGTGGCTGTAGGTGTCGTCCTCGACGATGTGGAAGCCGTGGCGCGTCGCCAGCTGCAGCACCCGGTGGGCGCTGCCCGGCGAGAGGCTGTAGCCGGTCGGGTTGTGGAACACGCTCACGCTCACGTACAGGCGCGGCTGGTGCGCCTCGCAGTAGCGCTCCATCACCTCCAGGTCGGGGCCGTCGGCGCGGCGCGGCACCGGCAGCAGGCGCATGCCCAGCGCGTTCAGGCGCGCGAACTCCACCGCCCAGCCCGGTTCCTCCACCATCACCGGGTCGCCCGGGCGCAGCAGGGCCCGGCTCACGATGTCCAGGGCGTGCGTGGCGCCCACGGTGGTGATGATGTGCTCGGGCGCGGCGTGCACGTTGAGCGCCGCCAGCTTGGCCGACAGGGCCCGCCGCAGGCCGCTGTCGCCCTTGGGCTCGCCGTACGCAAGCGAGAACTGCTCCAGCCCACGCCCCTGCACCACCTTGCGCACCGCGGCCGGCATGAAGCTGGATGCCAGCCACTCCGGCGGCAGCACGCCCATGCCGGGCTGCGGCTTGTCGTTGGCCTGGTGGAACATGCCGCGGATCAGGGCGGTCGCGTCGATGGGGGCCGGCCGCGGCGCGGCCGCACCGGTGGCCGTGCCCCAGGCCGGCAGCGCGGCCGCGCCACCCGCCGGCGGCGCGGCCGGACCCGCCCCGCCGGCCGGGGCGGGCGGGGCCGGGGGCTCCTGCCGGGTCTCGCGCACGTAGAAGCCGCGTTGCGGACGCGCCTCCACCAGACCCTGCGCCAGCAGCTGGTCGTAGGCGGCCACCACCGTGGACGGGCTGACCGCGTGCTGGGCCGCGCACTGGCGCACCGAGGGCAGCCGGGCCCCGGGCGCCAGCAGGCGGTCACGGATGCGTTGGGCGAAGCGGGCGGACAGCTGCTCGGTGAGCGACTGGGCGGCGGATTTCATCAGCATGGCGGTCTCGTGTACTGGCGGTCCCACCCATACAGATGCTGCACTGCGCTGATCAACTGTATTGGTTGTGTACTGGCGGCAAGACTACATTGGACGCCATGGACGCGCAAGCCCGACCCACCATCGCCCCCGCACCGCAGCGCCAGGCACGGGGCACGGCCGGCCTGGGGCTGGGCCTGCTGGCCATCGTGGTGTTCGCGCTGACGCTGCCCATGACCCGGCTCGCGGTGGGCACGCCGCAGGCGCCGCAGATGTCTGGCGCCTTCATCGCCCTGGGCCGCGCCGCGGTCGCGGCCGTGCTCTCGGCCGTGTTCCTGCTGGCCACGCGCGCACGTCGTCCCCAGGGCGGCGAATGGTGGGGGCTGGCCGTCACCGCGGCCGGCGTGGTGTTCGGCTTTCCGCTGCTCACGTCGATCGCCCTGCGGCACGTGGAGGCGGTGCACGCCAGCGTGATCGTGGGCGTGCTGCCCCTGGCGACCGCGGCCGTGGGGGCCTTCCTGCATGGCCAGCGGCCCTCGGCCGGCTTCTGGCTGTGCGCCGCCGCCGGCAGTGCGCTGGTGGTGGTCTATGCGCTGTGGCACGGCGACGGCGACTTCGCGCTCGCGCCGGCCGACGTGCTCCTGCTGGGCGCCATGGCCTGCGCCGCCATCGGCTACGGCTGGGGCGCGCGCCTGTCGCAGCAGATGCGCGCCGAGCACGTGATCTGCTGGGCGCTGGTGCTCTCCTTCCCCCTGACCCTGCCGCTGGCGCTGCTGACCCGGCCGCAGGCCGCCCTGCCCGCCTCGGCCTGGTGGGGCTTCGGCTACGTCGCCGTGTTTTCCATGTGGCTGGGCTTCTTCGCCTGGTACCGCGCGCTGGCCCTGGGCGGCACCGTGCGCGTGAGCCAGGTGCAGCTGCTGCAGCCCTTCCTGTCCATGCTGTTCGCCGTCCCCCTGCTGGGCGAACACCTGGACGCCGCCACGGTCGCCTTCGGCGCGGCCGTGATCGCCACCGTCGCCATCGGCAAGCGGATGCCGGTGCGCACGCACGCCTGAGAAAGCCATGAAACCGAACGACCTGCCCGGCACCCGCTGGACCCTGGCGCAACGCGCCGCGCGCATGAACCCCTCGGTGATCCGCGAGATCCTGAAGGTCACCGAGCAGCCCGGCATCATCAGTTTCGCCGGCGGCCTGCCCTCGGCCCGCACCTTCCCGGTGGACGCCTTCGCCGAGGCCTGCGCCCGGGTGCTGGCCGACGACGGCCCGGCGGCGCTGCAGTACGCGGCCAGCGAAGGCTGGGGACCGCTGCGCGAGCAGGTGGCGGCCATGCTGCCCTGGCCCGTCCAGCCCTCGCAGGTGCTGATCACCACCGGCTCGCAGCAGGCCCTGGACCTGGTCGGCAAGGTGATGATCGACGCGGGGTCCCGCGTGCTGGTGGAAACGCCCACCTACCTGGGCGCGCTGCAGGCCTTCGCCCCCATGGAGCCCGTGGTCGAGGGCGTGGCCGGCGACGCCAGCGGCCCCGACATGGACGACCTGCGCGCCCGGGCCCCGGGCGCCCGCTTCTTCTACGTGCTGCCCAACTTCCAGAACCCGAGCGGCCGCACCCTGGGCGAGGCGCAGCGCGAGGCCCTGGTCGAGACGGCCGCCGCGACCGGCCTGCCCCTGCTCGAGGACAACCCCTACGGCGAACTCTGGTTCGACCAGCCGCCGCCGGCGCCCCTGGCGGCGCGCCTGCCCGGCGGCTGCCTCTACCTGGGTTCCTTCTCCAAGGTGCTGGCGCCCGGGCTGCGGCTGGGCTGGGTGGTCGCGCCGCCGGCCCTCTTTCCCAAGCTGCTGCAGGCCAAGCAGGCGGCCGACCTGCACACCCCCGGCTTCAACCAGCGGCTGGTGAGCGAGGTGATGAAGAACGGCTTCCTGGACCGCCACGTGCCCGGCATCCGCGCGCTCTACCGCCGCCAGCGCGACGCCATGCTGGCGGCGCTGGAGCGCGAGATGCAGGGCCTGGGCGTGCACTGGAACCGGCCCGAGGGCGGCATGTTCCTGTGGGCCCGGCTGCCCGCCGGCATGGACGCGGCGCAGCTGCTGCCCCGGGCCGTGGCCCGCGGCGTGGCCTTCGTGCCCGGCGCCGCGTTCTACGCCGGCGAGGCCGACGCGCGCACGCTGCGCCTGTCCTTCGTCACCGCGAGCGCGGACGAGATCGACCGTGGCATCGCCGCCCTGGCCGCCGCGATCCGCGAACACGCGCCCAGCGCCTGAGCCGGGCACACTCCGCCCATGACGACATCCGCCCCCGCCCCCCTGCGCCTGCGCGACTTCCGCCAGGTGGACGTGTTCACCGCCGTGCCCCTGCGCGGCAACCCGCTGGCCGTGGTGATGGACGGCACGGGCCTGGACGACGCCACCCTGCAGCGCTTCGCCCAGTGGACGAACCTGTCGGAGACCACCTTCCTGCTGCCGCCCACGGCACCCGGGGCCGACTACCGCGTGCGCATCTTCACCCCCGGCGGAGAGCTGCCCTTCGCCGGCCATCCCACGCTGGGCAGCTGCCACGCCTGGCTGGAGGCGGGCGGGCGGCCGCGCGAGCCCGGCCGCATCGTGCAGGAGTGCGCGGTGGGCCTCGTCGCCCTGGTGCGCCGGGACGACGGGGCGCTGGCCTTCGAGGCGCCCCCCGTGAAGCGCAGCACCCCCGACGCCGCGCTGCTGGCCCAGGTGCGCGAGGCGCTGGGCCTGCAGCCGCAGGAACTGCTGGCGGCCCAGTCGCTGGACAACGGGCCGGTGTGGCTGGGGCTGCTGCTGGACACGCCCGCCACCGTGCTGCGCCTGGCCCCCGACCACGCCCGCCTGAAGGCCCTGGGCACCAAGGTCGGCGTGGCCGCGCGCCACGCTGCGCCCGGCCCCGACGGCCTGGACCTGGAAGTGCGCGCCTTCGCCGCGCCCATCGGCATCCCGGAAGACCCGGTCACCGGCAGCCTGAACGCGTCGCTGGCGCAGTGGCTGGTGGACGACGGGCACCTGCCCGCCGCCTACCGCGCGGGCCAGGGCCGCTGCCTGGGCCGCGACGGCCGGGTGCAGCTCACCCGCGACGCGGCCGGCCACACCTGGGTGGGCGGCCACAGCGTCACCTGCATCACGGGCCAGGTGCGCCTGTAGGCGGCCGGGGGGCCGCGCATCGGCTCGCATCGCCCGTGGCGGTCGCCCGGGCGACTGGCGGCCTCGCACCCCGCCCACGACAATCCCGGCCATGGGAACGCTTTACATGGTGCGCCACGGCCAGGCTTCGCTGGGCGCCGACGACTACGACCAGCTCAGTGAGCTCGGCTTCCGGCAGAGCGTGCGGCTGGGGCAGTTCTTCGCCGCCAAGGGGCTGCGCTTCGACGCGCTGGTCGCCGGCACGCTGCGGCGCCACCAGCAGACCCTGGCGGGCATCCTGGAAGGCATGGGCCAGGCCGGCGAGCACCTGCCCTGGGCCGGCCTGAACGAATACGACAGCGAAGCGGTGATCGCCACGGTGCACCCGCTGCCCCTGGCCAGGCCCGACAACCCCGAGGCCTACCGCGCGCACTTCCGCATGCTGCGCGACGGGCTCGCGCAGTGGATGGCGGGCACGGTGAGCCCGCGCGGCATGCCCAGCTATCCCGACTTCGTGGCCGGCGTCACCGGCGCCCTGGCGCACGTCCGCGCCCACCACACCGGCCAGAACGTGCTCATGGTGTCCAGCGGCGGCCCCATCTCCACCGCCGTCGGCCATGTGCTGGGGACCACGCCCGAAACCACCATCGAGCTCAACCTGCGCATGCGCAACAGCTCCATCACCGAGTTCGCGATCACGCCCAGGCGCCTGTCGCTGCTCAGCTTCAATGCGGTGCCGCACCTGGAGACGCCGGAGCACGCCGGCTGGATGACCCACGCCTGAGCCGCCGCGCCACGCGCGGCTACACTCCGCCCATGGATTCGGGGACCTCGACGCCGCAGCCCGGCTGGGTGATCTGCCTGTGCGCGGAATGGTGCGGCACCTGCCGCGAGTGGCGTGCCGCCTTCGAGGCCGCGCAGGCCGCGCACCCCGAACTGCGCTTCGCCTGGGTCGACATCGAGGACGAATCGGACGCCATGGGCGAGGTGGACGTGGAGACCTTCCCCACCCTGCTGGTCGCCCGTGGCACCCGGCCGCTCTTCCTGGGGCCGGTGCTGCCCTCCGCCCCCGGCTTCGAGCGCCTGCTCGCCAGCCTGCTGCACGGCGGGGATGAGCAGCCCTCGGCCACCGTGCCCGCCGAAGCCGGCCCGTTGCTGGCGCGCCTCACCGGTCGTGTGCTAGCGAAACCATAGCTACGAACCGTAACCCGGCAAGGCCGGGTCCTACAGTCAGCAGCAGACCTTCCTGACGGCTGGCCCACGGGTAAACACGCTGAATGATGCCGTGGCCACTGAAAACGACGGCCATGAAGTACCAACGCTTTTTGATTCAGGAGAATCCCACCATGGCATCCAGCAACCAGGGCAACGAAGGCCGCAAAGGCACCTCCAACCGGGGCTTCGCATCGATGGATCCGCAGCGCCAGCGCGAGATCGCGAGCGAAGGCGGCCGGGCCGCGCACGAAAAGGGCACGGCGCACGAGTTCACCTCGGAAGAAGCCCGGGAAGCCGGCCGCAAGGGGGGCCAGGCCCGCAGCCAGGCCAACCGCGCGCGCTCGGGCAACAGCGGCAACAGCCGCTGAGGCCCGCACCGGCAGGCACGCAGGGCCGCCTTCGGGCGGCCCTTTTTTCGCGCGCGTCAATGCGGGCGGCTGCGCGGCGTGCCGCTGGCACTGCCGCCGCCGGCGGCGCCGCTGGCCTGGGACTGGTTGGATCGATCGGGTTCGGCCGGGCTGGAGATATCGCCCAGGGACATCGCCACGTCGCCTTCGTCGTCCGCGTCCTTGGCGGCGATGTCGCCCAGGGACAGGATGCCGACCAGCTTGTCCTGGCGGTCAAGGACCGGCATGCGTCGCACCTGCGAGTCCGCCATCTGGCCGAGCACCTGGTCGACATCGTCGTCCTCGTGCACGCAGCGCACGTGCGTGCTCATCACGTCCTCGAGCTTCATGGCGCGCAGGTCCTGGTCCTGGGCGACGCCGCGCACCACGATGTCACGGTCGGTCACCATGCCCACCACGCGCTCGCCCTCGCACACGGGGATGGCGCCCACGTTGAGCTCGTCCATGGCCTGTGCCGCCTGCACCAGCCGGTCCTGCGGCGCCATGCTGCGCACGCCGCGGGTCATCACTTCTGCCACTGTGGTCATCCTGCTGCTCCTGGGTTGGGAAGCATCCCAATCTAGCCCGGGTCCGGGCCGCCGGTGTCGGCGGGTTCGCAAGCGCGGGTAGGAGGCCGGCGCGGGACGCCGGCGCGCAGGTTTCTCAGTGGTTTCTCAGTCGGCCAGGGTGGACAGCGGCAGGCTCGCGATCTCCTGCAGCAGCTGGGCCAGGGCCTGGCCGGCGGCGTCGACCAGCGCCTGGCCCTGCGCCGACGTGGCGGCGGCCGCGTTGCCGGCCGCCCCCTCGGGGTTGTAGTCCTGCATGTGCCAGCCCAGCTTGGCCGAGCGGCCGTCGCCCAGGATGGGGTGGCGCGCCGCGCGTTCGCGCGAGGCCGAGGGGAAGTCGCGCGCCATCGCGCTGCGCACCAGGCCCGGCGCCAGCGACAGCATCATGGAGGTCTCGATGCCGCCTGCGTGCACGCCGAAGCGGTGCTCGTCGGCGCTGAAGGCCGCGGCCGCGTCGCCCAGGGGCAGGTTCCACCAGCTGCAGCCGTAGGTGATGAGCCGGGCGCGGCCCCGCAGTTCGCGCGCGGCGATGTCCATCAGGCTGTGCTGGCCGCCGTGGGTGTTGAACAGCAGCAGCTTGCGCACGCCGGCCCGGGCCACGCATTCGCCCAGCGCGATCCAGCTGGCCAGCACGGTCTCGTAGGGCAGCGTGAGCGTGCCCGCGAAGGCCGCGTGCTCGGGGCTGTAGCCCACGGCCTGCGTGGGCAGCACCAGCACGCTGGCCGAGGCCGGCAGACGCGGCAGGGCCGCGGCCACGATGCCGTCGGCCAGGCACTGGTCCACGCGCAGCGGCAGGTGCGGCCCGTGCTGTTCGGTGGCACCCAGCGGCAGCACGGCCACGGTGCATGCGGGGTCGAGCACGGCGAAATCGCGCGTGCTCAGGTCGGCCCAGAAGCGGGAGCTGCTCATGCGTGCATGTTAGCGCCCGGCCAGCGCCGCCTGCGCGGCCGCCGCGATGGACATCGCATCGACGCCGAACCAGGCCCGCAGCGCGGCCCGGGTGTCGCTGCGCCCGAAGCCGTCGGTGCCCAGGGTGAGGTAGCGCCGTCCCGCAGGCACGTAGGCGCGAATCGCCTCCGGCACCGCGCACACGTAGTCGCTGGCGGCGACGATGGGGCCCTCGCCGTGCAGCAGCTGCGCCACGTGCGGGGCGGGGGCCTCCTCGTCGGCCAGGCGCCGGGCCTCCCAGGCCCGGCCTTCGCGCGCGAGTTCGCTCCAGCTGGTGATGCTCAGCACCTCGCAGGCCACGCCTTCGCGCGCCAGCAAGGTCGCCGCCTTCATAACCTCGCCCACGATGGCGCCCGAACCCAGCAGGGTGACGCGCCCGCGCAGAGTGCCTTCGGCCGCGACCTCGGCGAAGCGGTAGCCGCCCTGCATCACCGCATCCTCCACGCCGGCGGGCAGGTCGGGCTGGGCGTAGTTCTCGTTGCCCAGCGTGATGTAGTGGAAGACGTCGCGCTGCTCGACCAGCATCTCCTGCATGCCGCGGTGCAGGATGACCGCCAGCTCGCCGGCGAAGGCCGGGTCCCAGGCCCGGCAGTTCGGGATGCTGGCCGCCACGAGGTGGCTGCTGCCGTCCTGGTGCTGCAGGCCCTCGCCGGCCAGCGTGGTGCGGCCCGCGGTCGCGCCCAGCAGGAAGCCGCGCGCGCGCTGGTCCGCCGCCGCCCAGATCGCGTCGCCCACGCGCTGGAAGCCGAACATGGAGTAGTAGATGTAGAACGGCATCATCGGGAAGCCGTGCACGCTGTAGCTGGTGGCCGCGGCCGTCCAGCTGGCGATGGCGCCGGCCTCGCTGATGCCCTCCTCCAGGATCTGGCCATCCAGCGCCTCGCGGTAGCTCAGCACCGAGCCGATGTCCTCCGGCTCGTAGTGCTGCCCCACGCTGGAATAGATGCCCACCTGCTTGAACAGGTTGGCCATGCCGAAGGTGCGCGCCTCGTCGGCCACGATGGGCACGATGCGCGGGCCCAGGGCCGGGTCCTTGAGCAGCTGGCCCAGCAGGCGCACGAAGGCCATGGTGGTGGACATCCCCTTGCCCCCCGCCGCCACCGCGAAGCCGGCGAAGGCGGCCAGCGGCGGCACCGCCAGCGGCGCATCGGCCACGGTGCGGCGCGGGATGGGCCCGCCCAGGGCCTCGCGGCGCTCGCGCAGGTAGCGCATCTCGGGCGCGTCCGCCGGCGGGCGGAAGAAGGCGAGCGAACGCGCATCCTCGTCCGACAGCGGCAGGTCGAAGCGGTTGCGGAAGGCCAGCAGGGCCTCGTCGTCCAGCTTCTTCTGGCTGTGCGTGGTCATTCGCCCCTGGCCGGCCGTGCCCATGCCGTAGCCCTTCTTGGTGTGGGCCAGCACCACCACCGGCTCGCCACTGTGGGCCGCCGCCGCGGCGTAGGCGGCGTGGATCTTCACGATGTCGTGGCCGCCGCGGCGCAGGCGGTCGATCTGCTCGTCCGTCATGCCCTGCGCCAGGCGGGCGAGCTCGGGGTCCTGGCCGAAGAAGTTCTCGCGGTTGAAGCGGCCGTCCTTGGCGGCGAAGGTCTGCATCTGGCCGTCCACCGTGTGGGCGAAGGCCCGCGCCAGCGCACCCGTGGTGTCGCGGGCGAAGAGGCCGTCCCAGTCACTGCCCCACAGCAGCTTGATCACGCGCCAGCCGGCCCCGCGGAACAGCTTCTCCAGCTCGTCCACGATGCGGCCGTTGCCGCGCACCGGGCCGTCCAGGCGCTGCAGGTTGCAGTTCACCACCCAGACCAGGTTGTCCAGCCGCTCGCGCGAGGCCAGCGTGAGCGCGCTCATGCTCTCGGGCTCGTCCATCTCGCCATCGCCGAACACGCCCCAGACCTTGCGCCCGCTGCAGTCCAGCAGCCCGCGGTGCGTGAGGTAGCGCATGAAGCGCGCGTGGTAGATCGAGCTGATCGGCCCCAGGCCCATGGAGCCGGTAGGGAACTGCCAGAAGTCGGGCATCAGCCAGGGGTGGGGGTAGCTGGGCAGGCCACGCGCGCCGGCCCGCGCGCCGGTGATCTCCCGGCGGTAGTGGGCCAGGTCCTGTTCGGCGAGGCGGCCCTCCAGGAAGGCGCGGGCATAGAGCCCGGGCGCACTGTGCGGCTGGTAGAAGACCAGGTCGCGGGCGTGGAAGAAGTGGTTGAAGCCGACCTCGAACAGGTCGGCGGCGCTGGCGTAGCTCGCGATGTGGCCGCCCAGCTCCGGGTGCGCGGCGTTGGCGCGCGCCACCATGGCCAGCGCGTTCCAGCGCATCAGCGACGCGAGCTTCTCCTCGATCGCCAGGTCGCCGGGAAAGCGCGGCTGCGCATCGACCGGCACCGTGTTCAGGTAGGGCGTGACCAGGCCCGGCGCCCAGGCCACGTGCGGGTCGCGCGCGAGCTCGGCCAGGCGGTCCAGGATGAAGCGGGCGCGCTCCGGCCCCTCGCGCTCCACCAGGGCCAGGAAGGCGTCGCGCCATTCGGCGGTTTCGTGGGGGTCGGAGTCGGCGGGCCGTGCAGGGGACAGGGCCGGCAGGCCAGTGCTGGGAACGCTCATGCCGCTACTCTAGGCCTTCGTGGTCTTGCCCGCAGCAGGACGGGCCCCCTGGGCGAAAGGGCGACAATGCAGGGATGACCGAAGAGCTCTTCCGCAGCGACGGCTACCTGCGCGAATGCGAGGCGCGCATCACCGCCGTCTCCCCCCAGGGCATCGAACTCGACCGCACCGTGTTCTACCCGCTGGGCGGCGGCCAGGCCGGCGACAGCGGCCACCTGCTGCTGGCGGACGGCCGCGCGCTCGCCATCGCCGACACGCGCAAGGCCAAGGACGACGCCGGCCAGCCCACCGGCGCCATCGCCCACGTGCCGGCGCCGGGCCAGGAGGAACTGCTCGCCAGCCTCAGCCCGGGCCTCGCCGTCACGGCCCGCATCGACTGGGAACGCCGCCACCGCCTGATGCGCTTCCACACCACCACGCACCTGCTGTGCCACCTGGTGCCGCAGCTGGTCAACGGCTGCTCCATCACGCCCGACTACGCCCGGCTGGATTTCGCGATGACCGATCCGTTGGACAAGGACGCGCTGACCGAGGGCATCGCCCGCCTGGTGGCCGCCGGCCACCCGGTCACCATCGCCTCCATCAGCGACGCCGAGCTCGACGCCAACCCGGCGCTGGTCAAGAGCATGTCGGTGCAGCCGCCGCGCGGCAGCGGCCGGGTGCGCACCGTGCGCGTGGGCGCCGAGGGCGCAACGATCGACTACCAGCCCTGCGGCGGCACCCACGTGGCCAACACGGCCGAGATCGGCGCCGTCGTCGTGACCAAGATCGAGAAGAAGAGCGCCAGCACGCGCCGCGTGGTGCTGGGGTTCGCGCCATGAGGGCCGGCCTCGCGACGATGCTGGCCGGGGTGCTGATGGCCTGCCTGCCGGCGGCCCGGGCGCAGGTCGACCCGGCCGTGGTCACCACGCCCCACGTGCGCGCCGAGCTGGTGGCGCAGGCGCCCGAGGGCGTCGCCCCGGGCAAGCCGGTCTGGCTGGGCCTGTCCCTCACGCACCAGCCGGAGTGGCACACCTACTGGAAGAACGCCGGCGATTCGGGCCTGCCGACCCAGCTGAGCTGGACGCTGCCGCCGGGCGTCACGGCCGGCGAGATCGCCTGGCCCGTGCCGCGCAAGATTCCCGTCGGCAACCTGGCCAACTACGGCTACGAGGGCACGGTGCTGCTGCCGGTCCCGCTGACCGTCGCGCCGGACTTCAAGCCCGCCGGTCCCCTGGGCAGCGACCTGGAGGTCAAGCTGCAGGCCAGCTGGCTGGTGTGCCGCAAGGAGTGCGTGCCCGAGGAAGGCAGCTTCACGCTGCGCCTGCCGCTGGCCAGCACCACCGCGCTGCATGCTGCCGAGTTCGAGCAGGCGCTGGCCGCCCACCCCCGGCCGCTGCAGGGCAAGGCGCAGGTCCAGGTGCAGGGCCAGGCCCTGCAGGTCAAGGTCGACGGCCTGCCCGCCTCGCTGCAGGGCAAGACGCTGGACTTCTTCCCCGAGACCGCCGAGGTGATCGAGACCGCCGCCGCCTGGAAGCAGCAGTGGCAGGGCGCCACCTGGACCGCCGAGGTGCCGCTCTCGCCGCAGCGCACCCAGTCGCCCTCGCCCATGCCGCTGGTGGTGGCGCTGGGCACGCAGGGCTTCCGCGCCGAGGCGTCGGTGCAAGGCAGCTGGCCGCCCGCGCCCGGCGCGCAGGCGGCCGCCGTGTCGCCGGCGCTGGAAGCCGCCCTTCGCAGCAACGCGGCCGAAGCGCCGCCACCGCCCGCCGGGCCGCCGCCCAGCCTCTGGGCGGCCCTGCTGGGCGCGCTGCTGGGCGGCATGATCCTCAACCTCATGCCCTGCGTGTTCCCGGTGCTGGCCATCAAGGTCATGGGCTTCGCGCGCCATGCCGGCGACCGGCGGGGCCACCGCCTCGCCGGCTTGGCCTATTCTGTGGGCGTGGTGCTGTCCTTCTTGGTGCTGGGCCTGGTGCTGGCCGGCCTGCGCTCGGCCGGCGAGCAGCTGGGCTGGGGCTTCCAGCTGCAGTCGCCCGCCTTCGTCGCCGCGCTGGCCGCGCTCTTCACCCTGATGGGCCTGAACCTGGCCGGGCTGTTCGAGTTCGGCGGCCTGCTGCCCTCGCGCGTGGCGGCCCTGGAAGCGCGCCACCCGGTGGGCAACGCCTTCCTCTCAGGCGTGCTGGCGGTGGCCATCGCCTCGCCCTGCACGGCGCCCTTCATGGGCGCCTCGCTGGGCCTGGCCGCCGCCCTGCCGGCGGCGCAGGCGCTGGCGGTGTTCGGCGCCCTGGGCGTGGGCATGGCCCTGCCCTACCTGGCCGCGAGCTGGGTGCCGGCCGTGGCCCGGCTGCTGCCGCGCCCCGGCCCCTGGATGGCGGTCTTCCGCCGGCTGATGGCCTTCCCCATGTTCGCCACGGTGGCCTGGCTCACCTGGGTGCTGGGCCAGCAGAGCGGCATCGACGGCGCAACCGCCCTGCTCGCGCTGCTCATCGCGCTCGCGATGATGGCCTGGGCGCTGACCCTGCCCGGCCGCAGCCGGGCTGTGGTGGGCGCCATCGCGCTCGCCTCGCTGGCGCTCACCGGCGCCTGGCTGGTGGGCAGCCTCGCGCGGCCGCCCGCCACCGCGGGCGCCGCCGTCGCCGAGGGCCCGTGGCAGCCCTGGTCGACGGCCCGCGTGGACCAGTTGCTGGCCGAGGGCCGGCCGGTCTTCGTGGACTTCACCGCCGCCTGGTGCGTGACCTGCCAGATCAACAAGAAGACCACGCTGGGGCGCCCCGAGGTGCTGGCCGCGCTGGCGGCCAAGAACGTCGCCCTGCTGCGCGCCGACTGGACGCGGCGCGACCCCGAGATCACGCAGGCGCTGGCGAAGCTGGGCCGCAACGGCGTGCCGGTGTACGTGTTCCTCAGCCCGGGCAAGGCCCCGCAGGTGCTGTCCGAGGTGCTGGGCGTGCGCGACATGCAGGAGGCCATCGGCCGGCTATGAACTCCATCCGCGAAATCCGACGCATCCTCGAGACCTGCCGCAACATCGCGGTGGTCGGCCTCTCGCCGCAGTGGCACCGGCCGAGCTACTTCGCCGCCAAGTACATGCAGGCGCATGGCTACCACATCATCCCGGTCAACCCGGGCGCAACGCAGATCCTCGGCCAGAAGAGCTACCCCAGCGTGAGCGAGGCGGCCAAGGAGCACCGCATCGACATCGTCGACTGCTTCCGCCGCACCGAGGACATCGGGCCACTGTGCGAGGAGGCGATCGCCGTCGGCGCCAAGTGCCTCTGGCAGCAGATCGGCGTGAAGAACCAGGACGCCTACGACCGCGCGAAGGCGGCCGGGCTGATGGCGGTGATGGACCGCTGCGTGAAGATCGAACATGCGCGCCTGTACGGCGGCCTGGGCTGGGCGGGCGTGAACACCCGCGTCATCTCCGCCCGCCGCCCCCGGCAGCTTCCCTACTGAGCCCACTGGACCCAGCCATGAGCAGCGAGACCCCGAACGGCGGTGAAGACGCCGGCACGCAGGACCACGACTACGGCTTCGGCACCCGCGCCGTGCATGCGGGCGCCGTGCCCGACCCGGTGACGGGCGCGCGCGCGGTGCCCATCCACCAGACCACCAGCTTCGTCTTCGATTCGGCCGAGCACGCGGCCAGCCTGTTCAACCTGCAGACCTTCGGCAACGTCTACAGCCGCATCTCCAACCCCACGGTGGCGGTGCTGGAGGAGCGCGTCGCCTCGCTGGAAGGCGGCCGTGCCGCCCTGGCCTGCGCCAGCGGCATGGCGGCGCAGATGACGGCGCTGCTGGCCATCCTCAAGAACGGCGACCACATCGTCGCCGCCTCGACGCTGTACGGCGGCACGGTGGGCCAGCTGGGCGTGGGCTTCTCGCGCCTGGGCATAGAGACCACCTTCGTGGACCCCGAGGACCCGGAGAACTTCCGCCGCGCGATCCGCCCCAACACGCGCGCGGTGTACGGCGAGACCCTGGGCAACCCGCTAGTCAACGTGCTGGACATCGAAGCCGTCGCCGCCATCGCGCACGAACACGGCCTGCCGCTGGTCATCGACAACACGGTCGCCAGCCCCTACCTGTGCAACCCCTTCGACTTCGGCGCCGACATCGTGGTGCACAGCGCCACCAAGTACCTGGGCGGCCACGGCACCACCATGGCCGGCGTGGTGGTGGAGTCGGGCCGCTTCGACTGGGGCTCGCCGCTCTCGCGCGACAAGTTCCCGGAGATGCTGGAGCCCAGCCGGGCCTACCACGGCGTGAAGTTCTATGAAACCTTCGGCGACTTCGGCTACACGATGAAGGCGCGCATGGAGGTCAACCGCACCTTCGGCGGCTCGCTCTCCCCGCTCAACGCCTGGCTCATCCTGCAGGGCATCGAGACGCTGCACCTGCGCATGCAGGCGCACTGCCGCAATGCGATGGCGGTGGCGCGCTTCCTGTCCAGCCACCCGCAGGTGAGCTGGGTCAACTACCCCGGGCTGGAGAGCTCGCCGCACCACGCGCTGGCGAAGAAGCAGTTCCGCGCCATCGACGGCGGGCCCGGCTGCTCGGGCATCCTCACCTTCGGCATCAAGGCCGACGACCCGGTGGGCGCGGGCGAGCGCTTCATCGACCACTGCGAATTCCTGAGCCACCTGGCGAACATCGGCGACGCCAAGACGCTGGTCATCCACCCGGCCTCGACCACCCACCGCCAGCTGGATGAGGCCGAGCTCGCGCGCGCCGGCGTGCGGCCGGACATGATCCGGCTGTCGGTCGGCATCGAGGACGCGGACGACATCCTCTGGGACATCGACCAGGCCCTGCGCGCCGCCGCCTGACCCGTTCGGGCCAGATACATCCCCTTGCGCCGAGCCCACGGCGCTGCACACGCATGTGACACTGCCCGAGGCGGCTGGGCCCGGCCCTGCCTGCCTCATCAACCATCGCGGCCGATGCAGTCACAACAAGCGGCCGCTGCACACAGGGAGCGTGAATGGACAAGGGCAGCGAAAGCTTCGAGTCGGCGGTATCCGCCGCCGTCCCGGGCCAGCGCGGCTTCGACTACCTCGTGGTCGGCGCCGGTTTCGCGGGCAGCGTGCTGGCCGAACGGCTGGCGCGGGAGTTGAACCAGCGCGTGCTGGTGGTGGAGAAGCGCAAGCACATCGGCGGCAACGCCTACGACCGCTACAACGACGAGGGCGTGCTCATCCACCCCTACGGGCCGCACATCTTCCACACCAACTCGGCCGACATCTTCGAGTACCTGTCTCGCTTCACCGAGTGGCGGCCCTACCAGCACCGGGTGCTGGCCAGCGTGGACGGGCAGGAAGTCCCCATCCCGATCAACCTGGACACCATCAACCGCCTGTACGGCCTGAACCTCACCGCCTTCGAGGTGGAGAAGTTCCTCGCCTCGGTGGCCGAGGATGTGAAGGAGGTGAAGACCTCCGAGGACGTGGTGGTCTCCAAGGTCGGGCGCGAGCTGTACAACAAGTTCTTCCGCGGCTATACGCGCAAGCAATGGGGCCTGGACCCCTCGGAGCTGGATGCCAGCGTGACGGCGCGCGTGCCCACCCGCACCAACCGCGACGACCGCTACTTCACCGACACCTTCCAGGCCATGCCGCTGCACGGCTACACCCGCATGTTCGAGCGCATGCTGGACCACCCCAACATCAAGGTGATGCTGAACACCGACTACCGCGAGGTGGCGGACGCCCTGCCCTGGCAGCACATGATCTACACCGGCCCGGTGGACGCCTTCTTCAACCACCGCTACGGCAAGCTGCCCTACCGCAGCCTGGAGTTCCAGCACGTGACGCTGCCGCAGGAGCACTTCCAGCCGGTGGGCACGGTGAACTACCCGAACGACTACGCCTACACGCGCATCACCGAGTTCAAGCACATCACCGGCCAGACGCATCCGAAGACGGCACTGGTCTACGAGTACCCGCGCGCCGAGGGCGACCCCTACTACCCCGTGCCCCGGCCGGAGAACGCGGCGCTGTACCGCCAGTACGAGGCGCTGGCCGAGGCCACCGAGAACGTGACCTTCGTGGGCCGGCTGGCCACCTACAAGTACTACAACATGGACCAGGTGGTAGGCCAGGCCCTGGCGACCTTCCGCCGCCTGAAGCAGAAACACGAGGACGCCGCGCGCGCGGGCCAGGAGGCCGCGGCGCTGACCGCTGCCGCCGG
The DNA here is from genome assembly GCF_015159745.1 of Ramlibacter aquaticus. Taxonomy (GTDB): domain Bacteria; phylum Pseudomonadota; class Gammaproteobacteria; order Burkholderiales; family Burkholderiaceae_C; genus Ramlibacter; species Ramlibacter aquaticus. Next base: position 18,458 of record NZ_JADDOJ010000025.1, read on the forward strand.
GGCCGCCGGCGCCTCCGCATGACGGCCGCCGCCCTCGCCCCGCTCGAGCTCTGGGCCGGCCCGGAGTGCACCGTGAACCGCGTCGGCGACCACTGGCGCGACCAGCTGCTGGCCAACGGCTTCCACCACCGCATCGAGGACCTGGACCGGCTGGCCGCGCTGGGCATCCGGCAGATGCGCTTCCCGCTGCTGTGGGAGCGCACCGAGCCCACGCCCGGCCAGTTCCAGTGGGCCTGGGCCGACGAGCGCCTGGCCCACCTGCAGGCCCTGGGGGTGGCGCCCATCGCCGGCCTGCTGCACCACGGCAGCGGGCCGGCGCACACCGACCTGCTGGACCCGGGCTTCCCGCGCAAGCTTGCCGCCTACGCCCGCGCCGTCGCCCAGCGGCACCCGCACATCGCGGCCTGGACGCCGGTCAACGAGCCCCTGACGACGGCGCGCTTTTCCGCGCTCTACGGGGTCTGGTACCCCCACGCCACCGACGACCGCAGCTTCGTGCGCGCGCTGCTGAACCAGGTGCAGGGCACGGTGCTGGCGATGCGCGCGATCCGTGAACACAATCCGGCCGCGCAGCTGGTGCAGACCGAGGACCTGGGCTTCGTGGAGTGCACCCCGCGGCTGCGCTACCAGGCCGAGTTCGAGAACCACCGCCGCTGGCTCAGCCTGGACCTGCTGTGCGGCCGCGTGGACGCGCAGCACCCGATGCGCGCCTACCTGCGGCGCTGGGGCGCCAGCGAGCAGGAGCTGCAGGCCCTGGTGGACCAGCCCTGCCCGCCCGACGTGCTGGGCATCAACAGCTACGTCACCAGCGAGCGCTTCCTGGACGAGCGCATCGAGCATTACCCCGAGAACCTGCACGGCGGCAACGGCCGCGACCGCTACGTGGACATCGAGCTGGCGCGCGTGCACGGCCGCTCCATCGGTGGCTTCGAGGCGCGGCTGCGCGAGGCGGCCGGACGCTACGGCCTGCCGGTGGCCATCACCGAGGCCCACCTGGGCTGCACGCGCGACGAGCAGATGCGCTGGCTGCACCAGGCGTGGCAGGCGGCGCACGCGGTGCGCAAGGCCGGCCACGACGTGCGTGCGGTGACGGTGTGGGCCGCCTTCGGCACCTACGACTGGGACAGCCTGCTGACGCAGGAACAGGGCCACTACGAGCCGGGACTGTGGGACGTGAGCACCGGCTCGCCCCGGCGCACCGCCCTGGCCACGCTGGCGCGCCAGCTCGCGCACGGCGAGGCGCCGGGCAGCCCCGTGCTCGAAGGGCCCGGCTGGTGGCAGCGCGAGCTGCGCCTGGAATACCCCTGCCACGGCGAGCTGCAGGCGCTGCCGGTGGCCGGGCGGGCGCTGCTGATCACCGGCGCCAGCGGCACGCTGGGCCGCGCCTTCGCCCGCTACTGCGAGCTGCGCGGCCTGCCCTACCGGCTGCTCTCGCGCGCCGAGATGGACATCACCGACCCGCAGGCGGTGGAGGCCGCGCTGGCGCGGCACCGGCCCTGGGCCCTGGTGAACACGGCCGGCTTCGTGCGCGTGGACGACGCCGAGCAGGAGGGCGTGCGCCAGTGGCGCGAGAACGTGGAGGGCCCGGCCGTGCTGGCCGCGGCCTGCGCGCGCCATGGCGTGCGCCTGGTGAGCTTCTCCAGCGACCTGGTGTTCGACGGCCTCAAGGGCTCGCCCTACGTGGAGGGCGACGTGCCCTCGCCGCTCAACGCCTACGGCCGCGCCAAGCTGGCGGCCGAGCAGCAGGTCATGGCCGCCTCGGCGGACGCGCTGGTGGTGCGCACGGCGGCCTTCTTCGGCCCCTGGGACGAGCACAACTTCGTCTGGCATGCGCTGCGCGCACTCGGTCTGGGCGAGACCTTCGAGGCGGCGCAGGACCAGTTCGTCTCGCCCACCTACGTGCCCGACCTGGTGCAGGCCACGCTGGACCTGCTGGAAGACGGCGAGCGCGGCGTGTGGCACCTGGCCAACCGCGGCGCGGTGAGCTGGGCGCACTTCGCCGAGCTCGCGGCCGCCGCGGCCGGGCTGCCTGCCGAGGGCGTGCGCGGCCGGCCCGGCGCCGAGCTGGGCCAGGCGGCGCCACGGCCCCGCTATTCGGCGCTGGCCAGCGAGAAGACCGCCCTCATGCCACCGCTGGAAGACGCGCTCGCGCGCTACGTGGCCGACCGCGAGCGCAAAGCGGGCAGCTGGCCGCTGCCCGAACCGGAGCGCCGGGCCGCCTGAGGCGGGCGACGGGCCTCAATCGGCCGCGGCGGGCGGCGGCACCAGCACCGCGCCGTGATGGCCCTGCGCCGCATAGGCGGGCAGCACGGCCGCGCCCACCGCCATCACACGGCCGGCCTCGCACAGCGCCACGCAGGCGCCGCCGAAGCCCGCGCCCGTGAGCCGCGCACCGAACACGCCCGGCTGGCGCTGCAGCAGGTCCACCAGCTGGTCCAGCGCGGGCGTCGACACCTCGTAGTCGTCGCGCAGGCTGGCATGGGATTCGTTCATCAGGGCGCCGAAGCGGGCCGCATCGGCGCAGTCCACCGCGCGCAGCACGCGGGCGTTCTCGGTCACCACGTGGCGCGCGCGCCGGCGCAGCAGCTCGGGCAGGCCCTGCAGCGCGGCGACATCGCTCACTTCGCGCAGCGAGGCCACGCCCAGCAGGCGGGCGGCCTGCTCGCACTCGGCGCGGCGCTGGTTGTAGCCGCTGGCGGCCAGCGAACGTGCGACGCCCGAGTCCATCACCAGCACCGCGCTGCCGGCCGGCAAGGGCACGCTGCGGCGCTCCAGCGAGCGCGTGTCCAGCAGCAGGGCACGGTCCGTGGCCGCCAGGCTGGAGGCCATCTGGTCCATGATCCCGCAGTTCACGCCGGCGTATTCGATTTCGGCGCGCTGGGCTAGCTGGGCGATGAGCACGTCGTCCAGCGGCGCCGCGAGCAGGCTGCGCAGCGCGCGCAGGGTGGCCACCTCCAGCGCGGCACTGGAGGACAGGCCGACGCCCATGGGCACCTCCGAAGCCACGTGGATCTGCAGCGGCGGCACCTCGATGCCGCGCGCTGCCGCCTCCATCAGGCAGCCATACACGTAGCTCGCGAAATGCTCGCGCGGCGCCTGGCCCAGGCGGAACCGCACCACCGGCCCCTGGCCCTGGGCCTGCAGCTCGAAGTCCTCGCGGCCCTCGTTGCGCCGCAGGGCCACGCGGGTGTGCTGCGGGATGGCCACCGGCAGCACGAACCCGTCGTTGTAGTCGGTGTGCTCGCCCAGCAGGTTGACCCGGCCCGGCGCCTGCGCCAGGGTTTCGGGCGCGCGGCCGAACACCTCCTCGAAGCGCTCCATCAGTCCAGCTCCACCGCCACCGCGCGCAGCTCGGCGGCCTTGGCCTCGGGCAGCGCGTCCATGGCGAAGAAGCCGGCCGCGATCTCGGTGCCGGCCAGGTACTTCAACCGGTCGCGCGTGCGGTAGGGCGGCCACACCTGGGCATGCAGCTGGAAGCCGGGGTGCGCCTGGCCATCGGTGGGCGCCTGGTACCAGGCCATGAGGTAGGGGAAGGGCCGCTGCCACAGGCCGTCGTACTTGCGCAGCACGGTGAGCAGGGCGCGCGCCAGGTCGCGCCGCACGGGGGGCGCCAGCTCGGCGAAGCCGGCGACCGGCTCGCGGGTGGTGATCCACACCTCGTAGGGATAGCGCGCGCACACCGGCACGAAGGCCAGCGCATGCGGGCCCTCGTAGAGCAGGCGTTCGCCGGCCGCGAGCTCGGCCTCTACCAGCGCCTGCAGCGGGCCGCGGCCGTGGCGCGCCACGTGCTCGCGCGCCACGTCCAGCATGCGCTGCGGCACCGGGGGAATGACGGGGTAGGCATAGATCTGGCCGTGCGGGTGGTGCAGGGTCACCCCGACCTCGGCGCCCCGGTTCTCGAAGGGCAGCACGTAGCGGATCTCCTCGCGCGCGCCCAGCAGGCGCGTGCGGTCACCCCAGGCCTGCAGCAGCAGGTCCACGTGGTCGGGCGGCAGCGCGGACAGGGAGGACTTGGGGTCCTGCGTGAACACCACCACCTCGCACTGGCCTTCGGCCCGCGCCGTGGGCACGATGAGCTGCGGCGGCGCGACCGCCTGCTCGCTGGGCCCCAGCGAGGGGAAGCGGTTCTCGAACACCGCGATGTCCCAGCGGCCGGCCGGCACTTCCGTGGGATGCGCGGGGTCGGTGGTGGGCGCGAGCGGGTTGTATTCCGGCGGGGGCAGGAAGGTGCGGTCCTGCCGGTAGGCGGCGTAGGTCACCCACTCGCCGCGCAGCGGGTGCCAGCGCAGGTGCGCGCTGGTGCCCAGCGGCTCGCTGAAGGGGCTGGGGGCCTGGTCCGGCGCCTCGATGGGCGCGCGGCCGTAGAGCGTGAGCGAGCGGCCGTCCGGCTTGGTCAGCAGCAGCTTGTGCATCACACCACCCCGGGGATGTAGGTGCGCGACTCCTTCACCGCGCGCGCCACCCGCTCCAGCGGCAGCTTGGGCGTGCGGTCGGCGTTGAGCAGGCCGTTCGCTTCCTGGAAGGTGTCCGCGAACTGCGTGTAGCAGAAGCCCGAGAACAGCGCCGTGTGCACCACGGTCTGGATCAGCTCCTCGAACATCTGGCCGAACTCGCGCTCGGTGCGCGCGGCGGTGTAGCCCCAGATCTTCTTCACGCCCGGCTCCGGCTTGGGCTGGTAGGCGATGCCCCCGAACTCGGTGAGCATGATGGGCTGGCCGCGGTGCGGATAGCCGTCCAGCGTGAGGATGCGCCCGCCCGGGCGGCGCCTGTCGAACAGCTGCTCGGGCTGGATCTCCGAGCCGTAGCGCTGGCGCAGGTGCTCGGTGTTGGCGTCGTAGTCGTGGATGCCGATGATGTCGGTGGCGCTGGACTCCCAGCCGTCGTTGCCGATCACCGGGCGCGTCGCGTCCAGGGTCTTGGTCAGGTGGTAGAGCGCCTCCACCGCATGCCGCTGCTCGCGGATGGCCGTCAGCTCCGGCACGCCCCAGCTCTCGTTGAAGGGCACCCACACGATCACGCAGGGGTGGCTGTAGTCGCGGTCCATGGCTTCCGACCACTCCGCCACCATGCGCTGGATGGCCGTGCGCGTGAAGCGGTAGGCCGAGGGCATCTCCTCCCACACCAGCAGGCCCAGCCTGTCGGCCCAGTAGAGGTAGCGCGGGTCCTCGATCTTCTGGTGCTTGCGCACGCCGTTGAAGCCCATGGCCTTGGCCAGCTCCACGTCGCGCCGCAAGGCCTCGTCGCCGGGCGCGGCCAGCAGGGTGTCCGGCCAGTAGCCCTGGTCCAGCACCATGCGCAGCAGGTAGGGCCGGCCGTTGAGCATGAAGCGGTCGCGCAGGATGTGCACCGAGCGCAGCGCGGTGTACGAGCGGAACTCGTCGATGAGCTGGCCGCCGCGGAAGAGCTTCACCGTGGCGTCCAGCAGCGTGGGCCGCTCCGGGCTCCACAGCAGTTCGTTGCGATAGTCGTCGATGCCCGGGTCGGACAGGACGATGAAGCGGTCGACCTCGCCCTCCACCACCTGGTAGCGGTCGCGCGCGAGCAGGCGCTCGCCGTGCCGCAGCGTGACCTCCATGGCGAAGTCGTCGGTCTCGTCGCAGGCGTCACCGCCGAGCTGCGCCTCGAAGCCGATCGCATAGCCTTCCACGCGCGGCGTCCAGCGGATCTTGTCAACATAGGTGCGCGGCACGCGCTCCAGCCACACGGTCTGCCAGATGCCGGAGGTGCGGGGGTACCAGATGGAGTGCGGCTCCAGCTGCCAGTCCTGCTTGCCGCGCGGCTTGGACAGGTCGGCCGGGTCGTCCTCGACACGCACCGTCACCACCTGGCGGCCGGACGCGTCCAGCAGGTGGGTGATGTCGGCCGAGAAGGGCGTGTGGCCCCCCTGGTGCTCGACGGCCAGGTGGCCGTTGACCCAGACCCGGGCGGCATAGTCCACCGCGCCGAAGCGCAGGATGACCCGGTCGTCGGCGGGCCGGACCTCGAAATCGCGCTCGTACCAGCAGACCGGATGGAAGCCGCGGTCGCCCACGCCGCTGGCCTGCGACTCGGGCGGGTACGGCACCTGGATGGTCAGCGGCCAGTCCTGCAGGTCGGACGGCTCCCCGAAGCGGCGCTCGGGGTCGAAACAGAAGCGCCAGGGACCGTTGAGCGCGGTCCAGTTCGCCCGCTCCAGCTGGGGGCGTGGGTAGCCGAAATCCAAAGGGACTCCTTCGTGTTGTTCATGGGACAGCGTCGTCTCCGAATGTGGCGCATGCACCGGCCGGCCGTGGGCTGGAAATCGAAACCGAGTCCGCGAGGCCGAGAGCGGATGTAACCCGGGCTCTCCCGGGTGGGCCGCCTGCCGACCACCTGCGACAATGGACGGATGACTTTCGCGCCCCTGAAGAACGACAGCTTCCTGCGCGCCTGCTGGCGCCTGGCCACGCCCCACACGCCCGTGTGGCTGATGCGGCAAGCGGGGCGCTACCTGCCCGAGTACCGCGACACGCGCGCCCGCGCTGGCAGCTTCATGGGCCTGGCGACGAACGTGGACTACGCCACCGAGGTCACGCTGCAGCCCCTGGAACGCTACGACCTGGACGCGGCCATCCTGTTTTCCGACATCCTCACGGTGCCGGACGCGATGGGCCTGGGGCTGAGCTTCGCGATGGGCGAAGGCCCGCGCTTCGAGCGCACGGTGCGCACCGAGGCCGAAGTCGCGGCCCTGGGCGTGCCGGACATGGACAAGCTGCGTTACGTGTTCGATGCCGTCACCTCCATCCGCCGGGCCCTGGACGGCCGGGTGCCGCTGATCGGCTTCTCGGGCAGCCCCTGGACGCTGGCCTGCTACATGGTCGAAGGCGGCGGCTCGGACGACTACCGCGCGGTCAAGACCCTGATGTATTCGCGGCCCGACCTGATGCACCGCATCCTGGCCGTGAACGCCGACGCGGTGGCGGCCTACCTGAACCAGCAGATCCGGGCCGGCGCCCAGGCCGTGATGGTGTTCGACAGCTGGGGCGGCGTGCTGGCGGACGGCGCCTTCCAGGAATTCAGCCTGGCCTACACCGCCCGGGTGCTGGCGCAGCTGCTGCGCGAGCACGAGGGCCAGGCCATCCCGCGCATCGTCTTCACCAAGGGCGGCGGGCTCTGGCTGGAGCAGATGGCAGGCCTGGACTGCGAGGTGCTGGGCCTGGACTGGACGGTGAACCTGGGCCGGGCGCGCGAGATCGCCGGCGGCCGCAAGGCCTTCCAGGGCAACCTGGACCCGGCCGTGCTGTTCGCCCCGCCCGAGTCCGTGGCCGACCAGGCCCGCCGCGTGCTGGACAGCTTCGGCGCGCCGCACCGCGGCGAGGGCACCGGCCCCAGCCTCATCTTCAACCTGGGCCACGGCATCAGCCAGTTCACCCCGCCCGAGCACGTGAAGGTGCTGGTGGACACGGTGCACGCGCACAGCCGCCAGCAGCGGGCCTGAGCGGCGCCCGGCGGCGGGTTTCCATCCGGAACTTCCCTAGATGACGGGGACCGCGCCCCGGCACCAAAACTTGACTTATGCACAAAAAGTCGCTTGCGGGGCTGGTGCGCGGAGCCCGCTCGCTACAAATTGGATAGCGCACGCAAGTGATTGATTTTCAAGGACTTATTTTTTGGCACCGGGATGGGGCCGGGAACGTAAATCCTTGATTTGCTTGACAAAGCCGGGCCGGGTGTGCGCCCGTATCAATAAAGTTATCCACAGGGTTTGGGCGACAGGTGCAAACGCACGTTGAATCAAGCACTTAGGCACGATTTGAGAAAACTTCCTGAGGTTTGAAACACTTGGAAATGTCTTTCCCCGTTGCTGTGCTCGTGCCCACGCCCGCGCATGCCACGGTGCAGGGCCCACTGAGCTATGTCGCCGCGCAGCCCCTGCCCGCAGGTACTTTGGTTCGCGTGCCGTTGGGCCGGCGCGACGTGCTGGGGGTCTGCTGGGGGGAAGCGCAGGCCGACGGCGACTTCGAGCCGCGGCCCGTCGCCGGGGTCCTGGACGGGCTGCCGCCGCTGGGCACGGGCTGGCGGCGCCTGGTGGGCTTCGCGGCGGCCTACTACCAGCGCGGCCTGGGCGAGGTGGCGCTGGCCGCGCTGCCGCCCCAGCTGCGCGACCTGGACGCCACGCAGCTGGCGCGCCGGCTGAAGCGGGCCACGCCGGACCGGGCGCCCCGGCCGGCCGACCACCAGGCACCCACGCCGGGCCAGGCCGCGGCGCTGGAGGCCCTGGCGGGGGCCCAGGCGCCGGCGCTGCTCTTCGGCGTCACCGGCAGCGGCAAGACCGAGGTCTACCTGCAGGCCGTGGCCCGGGTGCTGGCGGACGACGCCACGGCCCAGGCGCTGGTCATGGTGCCCGAGATCAACCTCACGCCCCAGCTGCAGGCGCGCTTCGCCGAGCGCTTCGGGGAGGACGCGGTGGTGGCCATGCACAGCGGCATGACGGGGCCGCAGCGCCTGCGCAGCTGGCTGGCCGCGCACGCCGGCCAGGCTCGCATCGTGCTGGGCACGCGCATGGCCGTGTTCGCCTCCCTGCCGGGCCTGCGGCTCATCGTGGTCGACGAGGAGCACGACCCCAGCTACAAGCAGCAGGAGGGCGCGCGCTACTCGGCGCGCGACCTCGCGGTCTGGCGCGGCAAGGCCGAGGGGGCGCAGGTGGTGCTGGGCTCGGCCACGCCCTCGCTGGAATCCTGGCTGGCCAGCGAACGCGGCCGCTACCGCCGCATCGCCATGCCCGAGCGGGTCGGCGAGGGCGCGCTGCCCCAGGTGCGGCTGGTGGACATGAACCACCAGCCCCCCAAGACGCTGTTCTCGCCGCCTCTGCTGGACGCGATCACCCAGCGCATCGCGCGCGGCGAGCAGTCGCTGGTCTTCCTCAACCGGCGCGGGTATGCGCCGGTGCTGGCCTGCAGTGCCTGCGAATGGAAGAGCGATTGCCCGAACTGCAGCGCCTTCCGCGTCTTCCACAAGATCGACCGCACGCTGCGCTGCCACCACTGCGGCTTCACCGAGCGGGTGCCGCGGGCCTGCCCGGCCTGCGGCAACCTGGACATCGCGCCGCTGGGCCGGGGCACCGAACGCCTGGAGGAGCACCTGGCCGAGCTGCTGGCCGGCACCACGCGCCCCGACGGCGGGCCGGTGCGCATCGTGCGCGTGGACGCCGACAGCACGCGCGGCAAGGGCGCCCTGGAGGCGCAGCTGGAACGCATGCACGCGGGCGAGGTCGACGTGCTGGTGGGCACGCAGATGGTGGCCAAGGGCCACGACTTCCGCCGCATCACGCTGGTGGCGGCGGTGCAGCCGGATTCCGCGCTGTTCTCGGCCGATTTCCGCGCGCCGGAGCGGCTGTTCGCGCTGCTGATGCAGGCCGCCGGACGCGCCGGGCGTGACGCCGCCCAGGCGCACGCGGCCGAGATGTGGGTGCAAACCTTCAATCCCACGCACCCCCTCTTCGCCGCACTGCGCCGCCACGATTACCCGGCCTTCGCGGCCCAGCAGCTCAAGGAGCGGGAGCAGGCCGGCATGCCGCCCTTCGGCTTCCAGGCCCTGGTGCGGGCCGAGGCCCGCACCCAGGAGGTGGCGCAGGACTTCTTGCGCGCGGCCGCCGAGGCCGGGCAGGCCCTGGCCCAGGCGCAGGGCGTGACGCTGTATTCGGCGGTGCCCATGGGCATGCAGCGCGTGGCCAACGTGGAGCGGGCCCAACTGCTGGTGGAAAGCGATTCACGCGCCGCCCTGCAGCGCTTCCTGGCGGCCTGGCAGCCGGTGCTGCGCGAGCACCGGCCGCGCGGACTGATCCGCTGGGCGGTGGACGTGGACCCGCTGGCGATCTGAGGCCGCGCGGGGCCGGCCCGGCCCCCTCAGCCTTCGGCGTCGCCGCCGGCCTTCAGCCGCAGCGCGGCCTCGTACAGCGCGTTGCGCGGCTCGCCGCTGATCTCGGCCGCCAGCTTCACCGCCGTCTTGACGGGCAGTTCGGGCAGCAGCAGGCGCAGCACCCGCTCGCCCTCGCCCAGGGCGGCGGCCACGGGGGCGGGGTGCAGCACCAGCGCGAACTCGCCCCGCGCGTGCTTGGCGTCGGCCGCCAGCCAGGCCGGGAAGGCGTCGCAGGCCAGCGTGTGCACCTGCTCGAACTGCTTGGTCAGCTCGCGGCCCACGGTGAGCGGCCGGGGGCCCAGCACGGCCAGGCTGGCCGCCAGCATCTCGATGCGGTGCGGCGCTTCCAGCAGCACCACCGCGCGGGGCTCCTGCGCCAGCGTGGCGACGAAGGCATCGCGCTCGGCGGCCTTGGCCGGCATGAAGCCGGCGAACACGAATTCGCCATGGCCCGCCGAGATGCCGGCCACGCTGAGCACCGCCGTCACGCTGCTGGGCCCGGGCAGCGGCATCACGGGGTAGCCCGCCTCGCGTGCGTGGGCCACCAGGCGGGCGCCTGGGTCGCTCACGGCCGGGGTGCCGGCGTCGCTCGCGTAGGCCACACGCTGGCCCAGGCGCAGGCGCTCGACCACCGCATGCGAGGCACCGGCCTCGTTGTGCTGGTGCACCGCCAGCCAGGCCGACGCGGGCTTGTCGATGCCGTAGGCGCGCAGCAACGCCTGGGTATGGCGCGTGTCTTCGCAGGCGATCGCGTCGGCCAGCTGCAGCAGGTGCAGGGCGCGCAGCGAGACATCGGCCAGATTACCGATGGGCGTGGCGACCACGTACAGGGCACCGCCGGGATAATTTTGCCCACCGGCGGCTTCGCGTGCGGCGGCCAGGGCGGAGGCGAAGGATGGGCTCAATGCAGGGTTCCAGCGTGAAGGGTGCCAGTCGCACCAGCACCAAGTCGGCGGGCGATGCGGCCGAGGGCCGCGCGCTCGCCCACCTGGAAGACCAGGGCCTGGTGCTCGTCGCCCGCAATTATCGGACGCCCGGCCGCGGCGGCGGTGAAATCGACCTCGTCATGCGCGAGGCCGACGGCACCCTGGTCTTCGTCGAGGTCCGGCGGCGCGCCGGCACGGCCTACGGCGGCGCCGCCGCCAGCGTGGGCTGGGTGAAGCAGTCGCGCATCGTCTTCGCCGCGCGCCACTTCCTGCTGCGCTGGCGCCGCACGCCGCCCTGCCGCTTCGACGTGGTGGTGGTCGAGGGCGCGACGCTGCGCTGGCTGCGCGCCGCCTTCGACGCCGGCTGAGGGCCGGGCGCGCCCGCAGCGCCACAGGCGGGGGGGACGGCCAGCGGTTCATCCTGGCGCAGCAGGCGGGCCGAGCGGGGGGGAACTTCTTCATGGGCATCGTTCTCTGCTGATGGGGCGCCCTGCTGGCCGCAAGCGGCGTGCGAGGCCCACGGTGGCCCCTCCCAGGCGCGGCCCCCCGGCAGGCATCCGATCGGGCCTGGGCCGCATCAGGGCCCCTCGGGGTCACCCGGTTATCATCGAGAACCATGCTGGAACAACGCATCCAACAGCACTTCATCGACAGCGCCGACCTGAAGTACCAGGCCTCGCAGTCGCTTTCCAAGCCGATCGCGGCGGCCGTGCAGGCGGTGCTGGCCTGCGTCACCAGCGGTGGCAAGGTGCTGGCCTGCGGCAACGGCGGCTCGGCCGCCGACGCGCAGCACTTCGCGGCCGAGTTCGTGGGCCGCTTCGAGCGCGAGCGCCCGGAGCTGGGCGCCATCGCGCTCACCACCGACAGCTCCATCCTCACCGCGGTCGGCAACGACTACGATTTCGAGCGCATCTTCTCCAAGCAGGTGCGCGCGCTCGGCCAGGCGGGCGACGTGCTGCTGGCCATCTCCACCAGCGGCAACTCGGCCAACGTGCTGGCGGCGATCGCGGCCGCCCATGAACGCGAGATGACCGTGGTGGCCCTGAGCGGCCGCGGCGGTGGCAAGATGAACGCGGCGCTGCGCGACACCGACGTGCACATCTGCGTGCCGCACGAGCGCACCGCCCGCATCCAGGAAGTCCACATCCTCGCGCTGCACTGCATCTGCGACGGCGTAGACGCGCAACTGCTCGGAGACCAGGAACCCCAGTCATGACCCTGCACCGTCCCCTGATCCTCACCGCGCTGGCGACCGCCAGCCTCACCACCGTGCTGTCGGGCTGCGCACCGCTGGTGCTGGGCAGCGCGGCCGTGGGCGTGATGTCCTACTCCGACCGCCGCACCTCGGGCGCCCAGGTCGAGGACGAGGCGATCGAGCTGCGCGGCGGCTCGCGCCTGCGCGAGGCCTTCGGCGACCGGGCCCACATCAACATCACCAGCTTCAACCGCCAGGTGCTGCTGACCGGCGAGGTGCCCAGCGAACAGTCGCGCGCGCAGGCCGAGCAGGTCGTGTCCCGCGTGGACAACGTGCGCGGCATCGTCAACGAGCTCGCCGTGCTGCCCACCAGCACCCTGACGCAACGCTCCAACGACACGCTCATCACCGGCAAGGTGAAGGCCTCGCTGCTGGACGACCGCCAGCTCTACGCCGGCGCCTTCAAGGTGGTGACCGAGCGCAGCGTGGTCTACCTGATGGGCCGCGTCACCCAGGCGGAGGCCGATCGCGCAACGCAGATCGCCCGCACCATCAGCGGCGTGCAGCGCGTGGTGCGCATCTTCGAGCTGCTGACGCCCGAGGAGATCCGCAACCTGTCGACGCCACCGGCCAACACCGGCCCGGCGGCGCCGGTGTCGCCCGCCCCGGTCTCCAGCGCCTCGCCCGCCGTCGTGGCGCCGGGTGCCCCCGCCACGCCCGCTGTCGTCGCGCCGGCCGCGAGCACGGCACCGGCCGTGGGCGGTTCGGTCACGCCGACGCCGCTGCCGCCCGCGCGCTGACGCGCCAGGCCGGGCACGCCCGGCCCGCGGCCGCGTTCACTTCAGCCGCTTGATCAGGCTGGAGGTGTCCCAGCGGCGGCCGCCCATCTGCTGCACGTCCGCATAGAACTGGTCCACCAGGGCCGTGACGGGCAGTCGCGCGCCGTTGCGCTTGGCCTCGTCCAGCACCAGGCCCAGGTCCTTGCGCATCCAGTCGACGGCGAAGCCGAAATCGAACTTGTCCTCGATCATGGTCTTGCCGCGGTTGTCCATCTGCCAGCTCTGGGCGGCGCCCTTGCCGATCACGTCCAGCACCTGGGCCATGTCCAGCCCGGCCTTCATGCCGAAGGCGATGGCCTCGGACAGGCCCTGCACCAGGCCGGCGATCGCGATCTGGTTGCACATCTTGGCGAGCTGGCCCGAGCCGCTGGCGCCCAGCAGCGTGAAGGCGCGCGAGAAGGCCATGCCCACCGGCCGCACCGCCTCGAAGGCCGCGGCCTCGCCGCCGCACATCACCGTGAGCAGGCCGTTCTGCGCGCCGGCCTGGCCACCGGAGACCGGGGCGTCGACGAAGTGCAGGCCCAGCTCGGTGGCCTTGGCCGCCAGCTCGCGCGCCACGTCGGCCGAGGCCGTGGTGTGGTCAACGAAGATGGCGCCCTTCTTCATGCCGGCGAAGGCGCCGTCGGGCCCCAGCACCACGGAGCGCAGGTCGTCGTCGTTGCCCACGCAGCAGAAGACGATGTCGCGGCCGGCCGCGGCTTCGCGCGGGGTGGCGGCGTGGCGGCCCTTGAACTCGCCGGCCCAGGCCTGGGCCTTGGCCGCGCTGCGGTTGTAGACGCACACGTCGTGGCCGGCCAGCGCCAGGTGGCCGGCCATGGGAAAGCCCATCACGCCCAGGCCGAGGAAGGCCACGGAACGCGCAGGCACGGAGTCGTAAGTCTTGGGGTTGGTGCTCGCCATGATGGGTCCTGAATGAGACCCGGCGATTCTAGGCGCCGCCCCCGCGTCGTGCAGGGGGCGCGCCGGGCGCTCAGACGATGGCGAAGTTCTCGGTGCCGGCCGACAGGTCGGAGCTCTTGGCGCGCTGGCTGTTGAGCTTGATCTGCAGGCGCAGGTCGTTCAGCGAATCGGCGTTGCGCAGCGCATCCTCGTAGGTGATGACGCTGGCCTCGTACATGTCGAACAGCGCCTGGTCGAAGGTCTGCATGCCCAGGTTGCGGCTCTTCTTCATGATCTCCTTGATCTCGGCCACCTCGCCCTTGAAGATCAGGTCGGACACCAGCGGGGTGTTGAGCATGATCTCCACGGCGGCGGCGCGGCCCTTGCCGTCCTGCTTGGGCACCAGGCGCTGCGAGACCATGGCCTTGAGGTTGAGCGACAGGTCCATCAGCAGCTGGGCGCGCCGCTCCTCGGGGAAGAAGTTGATGACGCGGTCCAGGGCCTGGTTGGCGCTGTTGGCGTGCAGCGTGGCCATGCACAGGTGGCCGGTCTCGGCGAAGGCGATCGCGTGCTCCATGGTCTCGCGGTCGCGGATCTCGCCCATCAGGATCACGTCGGGGGCCTGGCGCAGCGTGTTCTTCAGCGCCGCTTCCCAGCTGTCGGTGTCCAGGCCCACCTCGCGCTGCGTCACCACGCAGTTCTTGTGCGGGTGCACGAACTCCACCGGGTCCTCGATGGTGATGATGTGGCCCCAGCTGTTCTCGTTGCGCCAGTCGATCATGGCGGCCAGGGTGGTCGACTTGCCCGAGCCGGTGGCGCCCACCAGGATGCACAGGCCGCGCTTGGACATCACCACGTCCTTGAGCACCTGCGGCACGCCCAGGCCGTCGATGGTGGGCAGCACCTGCGGGATCACCCGCAGCACCATGCCCACCTTGCCCTGCTGCACGAAGGCGTTGACGCGGAAGCGCCCCACGCCGGGCGGCGAGATTGCGAAGTTGCACTCCTTGGTGCGCTCGAACTCGGCGGCCTGCTTGTCGCTCATGATGGAGCGCGCCAGGGCCAGCGTGTGCGCGCCGGACAGCGGCTGCGGCGAGACCTTGGTCACCTTGCCGTCGACCTTGATCGCCGGCGGGAAATCGCCCGTGATGAACAGGTCGGAGCCGTTGCGGCTGACCATCAGCTTGAGCAGGTCGTTGATGAATTTGCTGGCCTGGTCGCGTTCCATGAATTGTTCCTTCTCAAACTGCGGACTTGCGCGCCGCCGGGCCGCCCCAACGCGCGCACGCCCCCCCGGGGGGCAGGGAGCCACACGCAGTGGGCGAACGTGGGGGCGCCATCTCTAGCCGGGGAAGTTCTCGGGGATCTTCGCCTTGCTGCGCGCTTCTGCCGGGCTGATGATGTTGCGCTTGACCAGGTCGCCGAGGTTCTGGTCCAGGGTCTGCATGCCGAAGTTGTTGCCGGTCTGGATGGCGGAGTACATCTGCGCCACCTTGGCCTCGCGGATCAGGTTGCGGATGGCGGAGGTGCCGATCATGATCTCGTGCGCCGCGACGCGGCCCTGGCCGTCCTTGGTCTTGCACAGGGTCTGCGAGATCACCGCCTGCAGCGATTCGGACAGCATGGCGCGAACCATCTCCTTCTCCTCGGCCGGAAACACGTCGATGATCCGGTCGATCGTCTTGGCGGCGCTGGAGGTGTGCAGCGTGCCGAACACCAGGTGGCCGGTTTCCGCCGCTGTCATCGCCAGGCGGATGGTCTCCAGGTCGCGCATTTCGCCCACCAGGATGGCGTCCGGGTCCTCGCGCAGCGCCGACTTCAGCGCCGCTGCGAAGGACAGCGTCATGGGCCCGACCTCGCGCTGGTTGATCAGGCACTTCTTGGATTCGTGCACGAACTCGATCGGGTCCTCCACGGTGAGGATGTGGCCGTACTCGGTCTCGTTGAGGTAGTTCACCATCGCCGCCAGCGTGGTCGACTTGCCCGAGCCGGTGGGCCCGGTGACCAGTACCAGCCCGCGCGGCTTGAGCGCCAGCTCGCCGAAGATCTTGGGCGCGTTCAGCTGCTCCAGCGTGAGGATCTTGGACGGGATGGTCCGGAACACGGCGCCGGCGCCGCGGTTCTGGTTGAAGGCGTTGACGCGGAAGCGCGCCAGGCCATCGATCTCGAAAGAGAAATCGACCTCCAGGAACTCCTCGTAGTTCTTGCGCTGCGAGTCGTTCATGATGTCGTACACCATGGCGTGGACCTGCTTGTGGTCCAGGGGGTCGACGTTGATGCGCCGCACGTCGCCATGCACGCGGATCATCGGTGGAAGCCCGGCCGACAGGTGCAGGTCGGAGGCCTTGTTCTTGACGCTGAATGCAAGCAGCTGGGTAATATCCACGAATCCCTCTTTCCCAAGCGCTCCCCGAATGTGACGGGAACGCCGTTGGATTATGACGACGATTGCCGACAAGCTCCAGCAGGTGCGACAGCGCATGGCCCGCGCGTGTGCAGACGCGCAACGCCCCGCGGACGAAGTCACGCTGCTCGCGGTCTCCAAGACCTTCGGCCCCGAGGCCGTGCGCGAGGCCTTCGCGGCCGGCCAGCGCGCCTTCGGCGAGAACTACATCCAGGAGGCGGTCGAGAAGATCGCCCTGCTGGCCGACCTGCCCATCGAATGGCACTGCATAGGCCCGATCCAGAGCAACAAGACGCGGCTGGTGGCCACCCACTTCCAGTGGGCGCACAGCGTGGACCGGCTGAAGATCGCGCAGCGCCTGTCCGAGCAGCGGCCCGAGGGCCTGCCGCCGCTGTCGGTCTGCCTGCAGGTGAACATCGACGGCGGCGCGAACAAGTCGGGCGCCGCCCCCGGCGAGGTGCTGGACCTGGCCCGCAAGGTGGCCGCCCTGCCCCGCCTGGCCCTGCGCGGGCTCATGACCATCCCCGAGCCGGTGGAGGGCTTCGAGGCGCAGAAGGCCCTGCACCTGAAGGCGCGCGCGCTGTTCGACAGCCTGCGCGCCACCGGCCTGCCGCTGGACACGCTCTCCATGGGGATGACCGCCGACCTGGAGGCCGCGATCGCGGCCGGCAGCACCCTGGTGCGCGTGGGCACCGCGATCTTCGGCAGCCGGGGTTGAGCGCCGCGGGCCGCCAGGCGCGGCCCGGCGGCGCGGCGGATCAGGCCGCCGTCGCCTGCCGCACGGCGCGTTCCCAGGCGGCCATGCGCGCATTGGCCTGCGCCCGGTCCATCGCCGGCTCGAAGCGGCGCCCGGGCCGCCACATCACCGCCAGCTCATCCGTGCCCGACCAGACCCCGCAGGACAGGCCGGCCAGGTAGGCCGCGCCCAGCGCCGTGGTCTCGGTCACGGCGGGGCGCACCACGGGGATGCCCAGGAGGTCGGCCTGGAACTGCATCAGCAGGTCGTTCACGCTGGCGCCGCCATCGACCCGCAGCTCGGCCACCGGCTGGCCGCCCTGGGCCACCGCGTCCCGGCCCATGGCCTGCAGCAGCGCGGCGCTCTGGAAGGCGATGCTCTCCAGCGCGGCGCGGGCGATGTGGGCCAGGGTGGTGCCCCGCGTGAGGCCGGTGAGCGTGCCGCGCGCATCGGGCTGCCAGTAGGGTGCGCCCAGCCCAGTGAAGGCCGGCACCAGCATCACGCCCCCGGTGTCCGGCACGCTTTCGGCCAGGGCCTGCACCTGGGCACTGCCCGGGATGGCCTTGAGCCCGTCGCGCAGCCACTGCACCACGGCGCCGCCGACGAACACGCTGCCCTCCATCGCGAACTGCGGCCGCCCGTCCACCTGCGCGGCGCTGGTGGTGAGCAGGCCGTTGCTGGACGGCTGGAACTGCGCGCCGGTGTGCAGCAGCATGAAGCAGCCGGTGCCGTAGGTGTTCTTGGCCATGCCCGGGCCGAAGCAGGCCTGGCCGAACAGGGCGGCCTGCTGGTCACCGGCGATGCCGCCTATGGGCACGGCCGCGCCCAGCAGCTCGGGCCGCGTCTCGCCGAAGTGCGCGCTGGACGGCAGCACGCGGGGCATCAGCGCGGGCGGCACGCGCAGCAGCGCCAGCAGTTCGTCGTCCCAGGCGTTGCGGTGCACGTCGAACAGCATGCTGCGCGAGGCGTTGCTCACGTCCGTCGCGTGCACCGCGCCGCCAGTGAGCTGCCACAGCAGCCAGCTGTCCACCGTGCCGAAGGCCAGCTCCCCGCGCTCGGCACGGGCCCGCGCGCCGGGCACGTTCTCCAGCAGCCAGGCGATCTTGGTGGCCGAGAAGTAGGAGTCGATCAGCAGCCCGGTGCGGGCACGGATCATGGCCTCCTGCCCCTGGGCGCGCAGGCTGGCGCACAGCGGTTCGCCGCGCCGGTCCTGCCAGACGATGGCCGGATGGATGGGCTCGCCGGTGGCGCGGTCCCACAGCAGCGTGGTCTCGCGCTGGTTGGTGATGCCTATGGCCCGCAGCTCGCGCGCGGTGATGCCGGCGCGGGACAGCGCCTCGCGCGCAGTCGCGAGCTGGCCGGCCCAGATCGCCTGCGGGTCGTGCTCGACCCAGCCCGGCCGGGGGTAGGATTGCGGCAGTTCCTGCTGCGCGAGGGCCACGATGCGGCCCTCGCCGTCGAACACGATGCTGCGTGAGGAAGAGGTGCCCTGGTCGAGCGCGAGCAGGTAGGTCATGCGGCGATGCTATCGCCGCGCGGCGCGCGAAGGCAGAGGGTCAACCCCGTTCGCCGGACCGCTCGCTGGGGCGCCGCAGCGCCTCCTCCTTGTGCGCGGCGCGGCCGCCGCGCCGGCTCTCCACCAGGTATTCCGGGTTCTCGGGCGAGGCCGCGACCTCGTGGTTCTTGATGCGGATGGGCGACTCCAGCTTGCGGATCACCTTGCCGCGCGCGGTGCCGCCGTGCGAATTCCACTCCACCTCGTCGCCGGGCTTGAACTTGTCGGACATGCTTGCCTTCTCGGTTGCGGAAAGCCGGCCATGATGGCGGCCCCCAGCCTCCACAGGCGTTACCGTGCGCAACCGCCTGGCGCGGCCGTTCAGGGCGCGACCGGGTCGCGCATCGTGACGAACTCTTCGGCCAGGGTCGGGTGGATACCCACGGTCGCGTCGAACACGGCCTTGGTGGCACCGGCCTTCAGCGCGACGGCGAAGCCCTGCACGATCTCGCCCGCCTCCGGGCCCACCATGTGCACGCCCACCACGCGGTCGCTGGCCGTGTCCACCACCAGCTTCATCAGCGTGCGCTCCTGGCGGCCGGACAGGGTGTGGCGCAGGGCCCGGAACTCGCTGCGGTAGACGGTGACCGCGCCGAACTTCTCGCGCGCCTGCGCTTCGCTGTAGCCCACGGTGCCGATGTTGGGGTGCGTGAACACTGCCGTGGGCACGAAGTCGTAGTCCATGCGACGGCGGGCCGGGCCGAACAGCCGGTCCACCACGGCCATGGCCTCGCCGAGCGCGACGGGCGTGAGCTGCAGGCGCGCGGTGACGTCGCCGATCGCGTGGATGCCGGGCACGCTGGTGGCGTAGTGCTCGTCGACGCGGATCGCGCCGTCCCGGCCCTGCGCCACGCCCAGCGCCTCCAGGCCCAGCCCGCTGACGTTGGGCACGCGGCCGGTGGCGTAGAGCACCGCATCGACCTGCAGGCGGCGCCCGTCGGCCAGGGCGACGTCCAGGCCGCTTTCAACCCGGGTGATGGACGCGACCTGCGCGCTGGTGTGCAGGTCCACGCCATGGCGGCGCATCTCCTGCGCGATGTGGTGGCGCAGGTCGTCGTCGAAGCCGCGCAGCAGCTGGCTGCCGCGGTACAGCTGGGTGACCCGGCTGCCAAGGCCGTTGAAGATGGAGGCGAACTCGCAGGCGATGTAGCCGCCGCCCACCACCAGCAGGCGGCGCGGGAAGGGATCGATGTCGAACATCGCGTCCGAGGTGACCACATGTTCGCGGCCTGGGAAGTCGGGCACGCTGGGACAGCCGCCCGTGGCCACCAGGATGTGGCGGGCCTCGAAGCGCTGCGGCCCGGCTTCGGTCTGCACCTCCACGCAGCCGGGCGCGGCGAGGCGGGCCCAGCCGGTGACCATCTGCACGCCGGCACTGGCGAGCAGCTGCTCGTAGACGCCGTTGAGCCGCAGGATCTCGGCGGCGCGGTTGCGCCGCAGCGTGGCCCAGTCGAACACCGGCTCACCGACCTGCCAGCCGAAGCCGCGCGCATCGGCGAAGTCGTCGGCGTAGTGGGCGGCGTAGCTGTACAGCTTCTTGGGCACGCAGCCCACGTTGACGCAGGTGCCGCCGAGCTGGGCCGCCTCGGCCAGCACCACGCGCGCGCCCAGGCGGGCCGCCATGCGCGCGGCCCGCACGCCGCCGCTGCCGCCACCGATGACGAAGAAATCGCAGGTCCCAGAAGTCATGGCTGTGCTCCGATTGCCAGTGCATTGTGTCCCGCGCCGCGGGCGCGCGCTGGCCCGGCGGCTGTAGTCGCCGTCCCACAGCGGCTGCCCCTGCCCAGCCGACCCCGCCCGGCGCGGCCCGGTTCCACACTGGGCTTCAGGACGGACACCCCATGGCAACCAGCAGCATCCTGGGCGCGGACACCGCGCCCGAGCAACCCAGCGGCCGCGACGCGGACGCCCTGGGCCCCAGCGACAACTCCGACAGCGGCAGCGACGCGATCGGCACCTTCGAGGCCCATGCCGACAGCGACTCGGTGGGCACGGGCGAGCGCGGCTCCGTGACGCCGGGCGAGGCGCCCGAGGGCGCGGACCTGCTGCCGGACCGCGTGCTGGTGGCGGGCGCCGAGGAACAGGCGCTCTCCAGCGGCGAAGGCTTCCCCGAGGAAGACACCGACGCGCGCGAGTTCACCGACCTGGACGCCCAGGACCCGGGCGACGCCGAAGCCGGCGACGACGCGGCCTGAGCGGATGACCGCCCGCGCCCTGACGCCCACGGCGCAGCAGCGCCGTGCGCGCGTGCTGCTGCACGAGGTCTTCGGCCTGGACCGGCTGCGCGCCGGGCAGAAGGCCGTGATCAACCGCGTGCTCGCCGGCCAGCCGACGCTGGCCACCATGCCGACCGGTGCCGGCAAGTCGCTGTGCTACCAGTTGCCCGCGCTGCTGCTGCCCGGGCTCACGCTGGTGGTCTCGCCCCTGATCGCGCTGATGCAGGACCAGTGCCAGGACCTGCAGGCCAAGGGCGTGCGCGCGGTGCAGCTGAACAGCGCCATCGGCGGCGAGGCCACGCGCGAGGCGGAGGCCGCCATCGCGCAGGGCGAGGCGCGCATCGTGATGGTGACGCCCGAGCGGCTGGCCGAGCCGGCGTTCCTGGCCCTGCTGGACGGCCGGCCGGTGAGCCTGCTCGTGGTCGACGAGGCGCACTGCATCTCGCAGTGGGGCCACGACTTCCGGCCCGCCTTCCTGGAGATCGGGCCTGCCGTGCGGGCGCTGGGAAAGCCCACGGTGCTCGCGCTCACCGCGACCGCCAACGAGGACGTGGCACGCGACATCCGCGAACAGTTGGCGATCCCGGCCTCGGGCGTGGTGCACACCGGCACCTACCGGCCCAACCTGGACCTGCGCGTGGACACCGTGGCGCGCGAGGCGGACAAGCTGGAGCGCGCGCTGGCCCTGGTGCGGCGCGAGCCGGGCGCGGGCCTGGTGTACTGCGCGACCATCAAGGCGGCCGAGCAGGTGCATGCGGCGCTGGCGGCGGCCGACGAGTCGGTGGGGCTCTACCACGGGCGGCTGCCCGCCGGCGAGCGCAGCGCGGTGCAGGACGCCTTCATGGAAGGCCGCTGCCGGGTGATGGTCGCCACCAACGCCTTCGGCCTGGGCATCGACAAGCCCGACATCCGCTTCGTGCTGCACTACCAGGTGCCGGCCGGCCTGGAGGCCTATTACCAGGAGGCCGGCCGGGCGGGGCGCGACGGCGAGCCCTCGCTGTGCACCCTGCTCTTCCTGCGCGCCGACCGGGCGGTGCAGCAGTTCTTCATGGCCGGCCGCTACCCGACGGGCGAGGACGCGCAGGCGATCTACGCCGCCCTGGCCCAGCCCTCGCCCGAGGGCTCGCTCTGGACGCTGCCGCTGCTGCAGTCGCGCCTGGCGCGGCCGCGCGCCAAGGTCCAGGTGGCCCTGGGCGTGCTGCGCCGGCACCGGGTGGTGGCGCTGCAGGGCCACGATGTGCACCTGCTGCAGCCCGGCCTGGAACCGGACGCGCTGGACGGCCTGATGCGCGGCTACGCCGGCAAGCGCGAGCTGGACCGCGAGGGGCTGGAACGCATGGTCTCGTACGCGCTGGCCGGCCAGTGCCGCTGGAAATTGCTCCTGGACCACCTGGAGGGCGAGGCGCCCTTCGAGCGCTGCGGCCACTGCGACAACTGCCGGCGCATCGCCGCCCACGAGAAGGTGATGGACACGCTCGCCCAGGCAGCGCCGGCGGGCGCGGCCCCGGCGTCGGCGGAGGCAGCGCCCGGGGCGGGGGCCGCCCACGCGCACGCCGCCTTCCAGCGCGGCGACGTGGTTCGCGTGCCCCGCTACGGGCGCGGGCTGGTGGAGGCGGCGGACGCCTTGCAGGTGACGGTGGCCTTCCCGGACGGCAGCCGGCGCAGCTTCCAGCCCGACTTCGTCGCCCCCTGGCGCGGCCGCGGCAAGGCGGCCGCGCTGCAGGCGCGTGCCGCCGCGACGGCGGGCGGGCTCAGCGCGCCAGCGTAGAGGCGCCGAACAGGCTGGCGACGAAATCCACCGCCAGCTCGGCGGTGCGGTTGCGCACGTCCAGGGCGGGGTTGATCTCCACCACGTCCAGCGAGCCCAGGCGGCCGGTGTCGGCGATCATCTCCATGCACAGCTGCATCTCGCGGTAGGTGGGGCCGCCGCGCACGCCGGTGCCCACGCCCGGGGCGTCCATGGGGTCCAGGCAGTCCAGGTCGAAGCTCACGTGCAGGTGGGTGTCCTCGTCCACGTCCTGCAGCGCCTCGGTCATGGTGTTGCGCATGCCGTGCTCGTCGATGTGTCGCATGTCGTAGACCGAGAGGCCGATCTCGCGGATCGCCTCCTTCTCGTCGGCGTCCACGCTGCGGATGCCGATGAAGTCCAGGTCGGCCGGCGCCAGGGCCGCGGGCTGGCCGCTCCAGCCCACGAGCTGCGAGGGGCCCTGGCCCAGCAGGCAGGACACCGGCATGCCGTGCACGTTGCCCGAGGGGCTGATGGCGGGGTTGTTGACGTCGCTGTGGGCATCCAGCCAGAGCACGCGCAGCTTCTTCTTGGCGTAGCGGCAGTGCCGCGCCACCGCGCTGATGGAGCCTATCGCCAGGCAATGGTCGCCGCCCATGAGCAGCGGCACCTGGCCGGCGGCCAGCACGGCGGCCACGCGGTCGAACACCGATCGGTTCCAGGCCACCACCTCTTCCAGGTGGCGCACGCCGCCCTGCGGCGGCGCCCAGGGCGTGGGCGGCCCGGCGAGGTTGCCGTGGTCGATCACCGCCATGCCGATGCGGGTGAGGGTTTCATACAGGCCGGCCACGCGCAGCGCGTCCGGCCCCATGCCGGCGCCGCGCACGCTGGCCCCGACGTCGGTGGGGGCGCCGATGAGGCTGACGGTGCGGACCATGGCCGCGATTGTGGCAGCTTGGCAGCCTGCCGGTGTCTGTTGCTACGAGGTGCATCCGTCCGCCCCGCAGCCGCCTGCGCGTGCCCAGAATGGGCCGCCCAAGCACAGAAGGACCTGCCATGCTGGCGATGAACTACCGCGGCCCCTACCGCGTGCGCACGGTGCACAAGGCCGAGCCGGAGATCGAGCACCCGAACGACGCGATCGTGCGCGTGACGCGCTCGTGCATCTGCGGCTCGGACCTGCACCTGTACCACGGCCTGGTGCCGGACACCCGCGTGGGCTCCACCTTCGGCCACGAGTTCACCGGCATCGTCGAGGAGGTGGGCCCGTCGGTGCAGGGACTGAAGAAGGGCGACGCCGTGCTGGTGCCCTTCAACATCTTCTGCGGCAGCTGCTTCTTCTGCCGCAAGGAGCTGTACGGCAACTGCCACAACGTGAACCCCGAGGCCACGGCCGTAGGCGGCATCTACGGGTATTCGCACACCGCGGGCGGCTACGACGGCGGCCAGGCCGAGTTCGTGCGGGTGCCCATGGCCGACGTGGGGCCCACGGTGATCCCGGCCGACCTGGACCTGGACGACGCCGTGCTGCTGACCGACGCCTACCCCACCGGCTACCAGGCCGCCGAGATGGGCGAGATCGCGCAGGGCGACACGGTGGTGGTGTTCGGCGCCGGGCCGGTCGGCCTGTTCGCCGCCAAGTCGGCCTGGCTGATGGGCGCGGGCCGCGTGATCGTGGTCGACCACATCGAGCACCGGCTCGAGTTCGCGAAGACGTTCGCGCAGTGCGAGGTGATCGATTTCCGCACCGTGGACGACATGGCGCTGCACATCAAGCGCATGACCGACTGGCTGGGCGCGGACGTGTGCATCGACTGCGTGGGCTGCGAGGCGGCGGGCAGCGCCCTGCAGCGCCTCACCGGCATCAAGCTGAAGATGCAGGCCGGCGCGGCCACCGTGCTGCACTGGTGCATCAACGCGGTGCGCAAGGGCGGCACCGTGTCCATCGTCGGCGTCTACGGGCCCACCTTCAACGCGGTGCCCATCGGCAATGCGCTGAACAAGGGCCTGACCCTGCGCATGAACCAGGCCAGCGTGAAGCGCCACCTGCCGCGCCTCATCGAACACATCCAGGCCGGCCGCATCAAGCCCAGCGAGGTCATCAGCCACCGCTTCGCGCTGGAGGACATCGCCGACGCGTACCACATGTTCTCCAGCAAGCTGGACGGCATGATCAAGCCGGTGCTGGTGCCGCGCGGCGCGGCGCTGCACTGAGGGAGGCCCCGATGGACACGAGCACCACCCCCTCCACCGGCGCCGGCGCGCCGGTCTACGTCGAGAAGACCGATCCGCTGGAGCACCAGCAGCGCCCGCGCGACACCGCGCACATCCAGGGCTGGGGCGCGGACGCCGACCCCAGGGACCGGCCGGGCTACCCCATGGAACGCACGCCGCCGTGCCTGCCGCACGTGCACTGGAATTCGCCGGTGCCGCAGGCGCGGCGCGTGCAGGTTCTGCACTCCATCGAGCGGCCCGGCCTGACGCCGGTCTTCGGCAGCACGGTGCCGCCGGCCGGCCTGTCGGGCAAGATGCGCGAGCTCGCCTTCCACTACAGCGAGAACGACCTGCGCCACTGGCTGATCCTGCTCGCGGCCGACCGGGTGAACGTGGGCGAAGGCCTGCTGTCCGACCTTGCGCACGGCCACGTTCCGAACTTGTGGGCCGAGATGGGCCTGTCCGCCGAGTGGCGCTACAACCGCGCCGGTCTCCTGCGCAAGGCCGCCGTGACGGCCGCCGTCGCCGGGGCCGCGCTCTACCTCATGCGGCGACGCCGCGCACCGAGGAGCTGGCATGACTGATCGCCTCAACCGCTACCTGGACTGCATGGCGGCCTGCAACGCCTGCGCCGTGGCCTGCCTGCACTGCGCGGCCTCCTGCCTGCACGAGCCGGACCCGCGGCCCATGGTGCGCTGCATCGAGCTGGACACCGACTGCGCCCAGCTGTGCCAGCTCTGCGTCTCGCTGATGGCCGGTGGCAGCGAGCTGGTGCCGCAGGTGGCCGGGCTGTGCGCCCTGGCCTGCAACGCCTGCGCGGCCGAGTGCTCGCGGCATGGCATGGACCACTGCCAGCAGTGCGCCGAGGCCTGCCTGCGCTGCGCGGCGGCCTGCACCGCGGTGCGCGAGCGCGTCACGGCCTGAGCGCGCAGGCGCAGCGCCGGTTCAGCGCGGCGTGGGAACCCCGGGGCCGGCCGCCCCCTCCAGGCAGGCGGCCAGGTGCGGCGCGGTGCGGCTGGCGCGCTCACGCGCCACCGCCTGCGGCGGCCCCTGGGCGACGATGCGCCCGCCGGCCGCGCCCGCGCCGGGGCCCATGTCGATCACCCAGTCGGCCTGCGCGGCGATGCGCATCTCGTGCTCCACCATGACCACGGTGTTGCCGGCCCGCACCAGGGCGTCGAGCTGCAGCATGAGCCGGTCCACGTCGCAGGCGTGCAGGCCGGTGCTGGGCTCGTCCAGCACGTAGAGCGCGTCGCCACGCTGCGCGCGCTGCAGCTCGGTCGCCAGCTTGATGCGCTGGGCCTCGCCACCCGACAGCTCGGTGGCCGGCTGCCCCAGGCGCAGGTAGCCCAGGCCGATCTGCTGCAGCACCTGCAACGGCCGGGCCACGGCGTCCTCGGCGGCGAAGAACCTAGCCGCCTCGTCCACCGTCATGCGCAGCACCTGGGCGATGTTGCGGCCCTGCCATTCCACCTCCAGGGTCTGCGGGTTGTAGCGCGCGCCCTGGCAGTCCGGACAGGGCGCATACACGCTGGGCATGAAGAGCAGCTCGACCGCCACGAAGCCCTCGCCCTCGCAGGTCGCACAGCGGCCCTTGGGCAGGTTGAAGGAGAAGCGCCCCGCGTCGTAGTGCCGGCGCCGCGCGGCGGGCGTCGCCGCGAAGAGCTTGCGCACCGCGTCGAAGAGGCCGGTGTAGGTGGCGAGGTTGGAACGCGGCGTGCGCCCGATCGGCTTCTGGTCCACCTGCACCAGCCGGCGCAGGCGCCCCAGCCCGCTGGCCAGGCGGCCCTCGGTCGCGGCCACGGGCGCGTCCTCCAGGCTGGGGCCTTCGGCCGCCTCGTCCGCCGGCGCCCCGCCCAGGGCGTCGCGCACCAGGTCCACCAGGGCCTGGCTCACCAGGCTGGACTTGCCGCAGCCGGAGACCCCGGTGACCACGGTCATGCAGGCCAGCGGCAGCGCCACGTCCAGCTGGCGAAGGTTGTTGCGCGTGACGCCCGCCAGCCGCAGCCACTCCTGCGGCTGCACGGGCTCGCGCCGCCGCGGCACCAGGGTTTCAAACAGGTGCGACCGGGTGCGCGATGCGGCCACCTCCGCCAGGCCGGCGGGCGGACCGCTGTAGAGCACGCGCCCGCCCTGCTCGCCGGCGTCCGGGCCCACGTCCACCAGCCAGTCGGCACGGCGCATCACCGCCAGGTCATGCTCCACCACGAAGACGCTGTTGCCCGCCGCCTTCAGCGCCTGCAGGGCGGCGTAGAGGGCTTCGCTGTCATCGGGGTGCAGGCCCGCCGAGGGCTCGTCCAGCACGTACACCACGCCGAACAGCTGCGAGGCGAGCTGGGTGGCCAGCCGCAGGCGCTGCAGTTCCCCCGGCGACAGCGTGGGCGTGGCGCGGTCCAGCGAGAGGTAGCCCAGGCCCAGGGACTGGAGCGTGGCGATGCGCCGCAGCAGGCCCTGGGCCATGCGCTGGGCGGCGATCCGCTTTTCCTGCGAGTGGGCCGGGGTGCGGCGCACGTCGGGCGCGGCGGCATGCGCGGAGCCCCCGGCCGCCACCCGGCGCTGCACCGCCTCGCGCGCGGCGGCGCGGCCCAGCGTGGACCGCGGGCCGGTGGCCGCCGGCGGCGCGCCCGCGGCCACGGGGGCCAGGCGCTCGGCCAGCGCGTCCAGGGGCAGCGCCGAGAACGCCGCGATGTCCAGCCCGGCGAACCGGACGGACAGCGCCTCGGGCTTGAGCCGCCGGCCCTGGCAGGCCGGACAGTCGGCGGCCGTGAGGAAGCGGCCCACGCGGCGGCGCACCGTGGCGCTCTGCGTGCCGGCAAAGGTCTGCAGCACATACTGGCGCACGCCGGTGAAGGTGCCCATGTAGCTGGGCGCCATGCCGCTGCGCACAGCGGCCCGCGTCTCGCGCGGCGTGAAGCCGGCGTACACCGGCACCGTGGGCGTCTCCTCGGTGTAGAGGATCCAGTCGCGGTCCTTGCGCGGCAGCTCGCGCCAGGGCCGGTCCACGTCGTAGCCCAGGCTGACGAGGATGTCGCGCAGGTTCTGGCCGTGCCAGGCGGGCGGCCACGCGGCCACGGCGCGCTCGCGGATCGAGAGCGAGGGGTCCGGCACCATGGCGGCTTCCGTCACGTCGTAGATGCGGCCCAGGCCGTGGCAGGTGGGGCAGGCGCCCTGCGGCGTGTTGGGCGAGAAGTCCTCGGCGTACAGCATGGGCTGGGCGGCCGGGTAATCGCCGGCCCGCGAATACAGCATGCGCACCAGGCTGGACATCGCGGTGAGGCTGCCCACGGACGAGCGCGCGTTGGGCGTGCCGCGCTGCTGCTGCAGGGCCACCGCGGGCGGCAGGCCGTCGATGGCGTCCACCTCGGGCACCCCGGCCTGCTCGATCAGGCGGCGCGCATAAGGCGACAGCGATTCCAGGTAGCGCCGCTGCGCCTCGGCGTACAGGGTGCCGAAGGCCAGCGAGGACTTGCCCGAGCCGGACACGCCGGAGAACACCACCAGCGCGTCGCGCGGGATGTCCACGTCCACGTTCTTCAGGTTGTGCTCGCGGGCGCCGCGCACCCGCACGAAGGCACCGCAGTCCCTGGCGTCGTCCATGGCCCATGGTGGCCGGGCGCGGCCGGGCTCGAGGTCGGACGCGGTGCAGTGGCGGCGTCGGTGACGCGCCCGCCGCGCGGGCAGCCGGGCGGCGAAGGCCGCGACGCGCCCGGCCTGGGATCAGGCGTCGAAGCCGGGCAGCCAGCCCTGGGCGGGCGCTGCCGGCGGGGGGCACGGCCCAGCCGTGGGCGCAGCCGGCACCGGGGCGGCGCCCACGGGCCCCAGGCCCGGCAGGGGCACGCGGCGGGACGGGTCGGCCGCGTCGTGGGCGATGCGCTCCAGGGGCGGCAGCCGGACCAGCTGCAGGGCCTCGTCCAGCGTGCCCTCCAGCCACTGCCGCCAGTCGCCCTGCTCGATGGGCACCACCGCCCGCTTGTCCTGCGCATCGGCCGGCAGCGAGGGCTCGGGCTTGTGCATGAGCGACAGCAGGGGATGGGCGTCGCAGTTCTGCGTCAGCATGGTGTAGCTGCGCAGCACTTCGCCCGTGGCCGGGTCGGTCCAGTCGGTCCACAGGCCGGCCAGCGCCCAGGGCTGGCCGTCGCTGCGCGCGAAGCGCCACCAGATGTTCCTGCCGGTGCCCCAGTAGGGCTCGTCCCAGTCGATGGCCGGGATCAGGCAGCGCTGGCCGCGGGACCACGGCCCCTTGAAGCTGGGTGCGGTGGGGGCGGTCTCGACGCGGCAGTTGTTGGTGCTGATCGGCCGGCCGCCCTTGCCCGTGGGCCGGCGCGCGGTGGCGAACCAGGGGATCAGGCCCCACTGGCCGACGGACACGCCCTCCCGGTGCACGAAGGGCCCGGGCTGCCAGGGGCCGATGCCGGCGGGCGACCAGGGCTCGGCCTCCTCGATCTGCGTGAAGCCGAAGGTGTCGCGGAGGTAGGTGACGCTGGCGGGACGGTAGCGGTTGCACATGGCGTTCTGGCGAGGCCGGGCGGCATCGGGGGAATGTCAAGCCGCGCGCGTATTGTCCGTGCTGCGCGCCGGGCGTGCAGGGTGGCCGGGCAGGCGCTGGGTATGATTCGCCGCTCCCGTCCCTGTCTCTTATAC